>JALGWN010000129.1 GCA_025774115.1 bacterium | reverse complement strand
CCCCGGTCTCCAAGGGATCATTTTCACGTGCAGGCTATGGCATGGTGGGGCACACCGAGATCCTTGCCCGGCTTACCGGCACCAGGGACTATGCGATGATGCTCACGAACGGGCACTTAAGGATTGTCTTTGCCACCACCCATGTGCCCCACTCGAAGGCTGCGGGGAAACTCACCCGAACGGGTCTCCTCAGCAAGTTTCGGATCGCCCACGAGTACATGGATCTCTATATGGGTATAGCAAATGCCAGGATCGGGGTGGCATGCCTCAACCCCCACTGCGGTGAGAGCGGGCGCCTGGGCCGGGAGGAGAGTGAGGTAATAGAGCCGGCCATGAGGGCCGCGCGGGAAGGAGGTATTTGTGTAGAAGGGCCCTTTGCCGCCGATTCTATCTATAGGCCGACTATTGCCGATGGCTTTGATGCCATCATAGCCATGTATCACGACCAGGGTATGATACCCCTTAAGCTCAAGGGGCATGGCGACGTCGTCAACATCACGTTGGGGATTCCGGTGGTGAGAACCTCGCCGGGGCATGGCACGGCCTTCGATATCGCGGGGATGGGGAAGGCCTCGGCCCGGAGTATGGCCGGGGCTATCCTGGAGTGTGTTAAAATTGTGAAGAGGTTCGATCATGCTTGTTGAATTCGAGAAGGTGAAGATGCACTACAAGGAGGGTACAGTAGCCCTGGATGATATCACCCTGAGCCTTGCCAAGGGTGAGTTCGCATTCATAACAGGGCCGTCGGGGGCGGGCAAGAGCACCCTCCTTAGGATGATTTACATGGATGAGTTCCCGAGCGAGGGTGAGGTCCGGGTCGGGACCCACAAGTCGAGTTCCATAAGCCGGAAGGAGATAGCCATGCTCCGGCGGGAAGTGGGCGTGGTGTTCCAGGAATTCAAGCTCTTGAAGGAACTCACGGCCTTCGAGAATGTGGTGCTGCCCCTGAGGGCCGTGGGACGGCGGGAGAGCTCCATAAGGAAACGGGTGAACAGCGTGCTCTACTCGGTCGGGCTTTCAGCCAAGCGGCACCAGTTCCCCCTGAAGCTCTCGGGCGGTGAGCAACAGCGCATCGCCATCGCCCGGGCCATGGCCTTGAGGCCTTCGATATTGCTTGCCGATGAGCCTACCGGCAATCTCGACCCGGTAACGGCGGAGCAGATATTCGATCTTCTGGTGGACATAAACCGCGGGGGCACGTCGGTCGTGGTGGCTACTCATGACATCCGGCATGCGGAGGCGTTGGGCAAGAGAGTGATCAGGCTGGAACACGGAAAGTTGGTGGGCCACGGGACAGAAGCGGCAGGCGATGGGGAGGACGAACCATGTACCACCTGACGCAGGCGGTCACGGGTATAAAGCGTGCGGGCTTCATGTCGGTGGCCTGCGTGATAATCATGACCTGCACGCTTCTTATCTTCGGAATGTTCCTTCTGGCAACCGCCAACCTACGGGAGGTTCTCAGGTTCGCCCATGAAAAGGTCGAGATAGTGGCCTTCCTTGAAGACGACCTGTCCACCGACGGCGCGGATTCCCTCATGGCCGAGCTCCGGAACATCCCGTTCGTCCAGAATATCCGATATGTGAATCCGACCGAGGCGCTCGAGCGGCTCAAGACCGAATTCGGAAGCAGGAGCTACATCCTGGACGCCCTTGATCAAAACCCCCTGCCGGCATCCTTGGAGATCATCCTCAAGCCCCAGTACAGGCTCAAAGATCGGGTGGTGAGTGTAGCCGAGCGGATCGAGCAGATGAGAGGGGTCGAGGACATAAGCTACGGCCGGGGCTGGATCACCATCCTGGAAAAGATGGTAAGGGTCTTTGCCTTGGTAGATATCGTTGTGGGTCTGGTGGTGGGTATTGCCGCGGTGGTGACGGTGTCCTATACGGTGAGGCTTACCCTTTTCGCAAGACGCGACCTCATACGGGTCTTGAAACTCGTGGGAGCAACCGACTTCTTCGTGATGGCGCCCTTTATTCTGGAAGGCCTGATCCATGGCATCGTGTCAATCGCTCTTTCTATAGGTGTGCTCTATCTCGGTTTCCGTGCGGTGGATATCAAGGTCTCCCAGACGGTATTCATGCCCTGGGGCATGATTGTCTTCTTTGCCGTCTTCGGCCTCCTGGTCGCGGTGCTGGGAAGCTGGCTTTCGGTGAGATCGTTCCTGTGGGAGAAGGAGTAGATGAGGCGTAGATCCGTTGCGGTCGCAGTCGTTGCGGCTCTTCTGGCCGCGGTGCCGCTCTTCCCCGTTTGTGCCCAGGAAGCGGCCCCGGGCTCCTCACCCATCGGCTCGGACAAGGGGAGTGATACCGAGGGTCTTCTTCCAAGAACGGCCATAGAGCAGGAGATACAGGAAAAAGAGACCGAACTCGATCGTTTGAGAAGAGACCTCGAAAAGAAACGCGGCCAGGCCGCAGAGATTGCAGACAGGGAGCATGATCTTCTCGGGGATATCCGGCGCATCAATGAGGAGATGGAGGTGAACCGCCAGCTGCTGGAGAAACTCGGCGAGAAGAAGGCCGTACTGCTGGGTGATCTGGAAGTCACGGGGCGGGAGCTCCACGCCGCGGAGCGCAGGCTGTCCACTGCCGAAGAGATGCTCCACAAGCGCCTCAGGGCCATATATAAGTTCGGACGGGTCGAGGTGATGGAGGTGGTCTTGCTCTCCAGGACCTTTGCCGATCTTGCGAAGCGGGTCTATTATCTTTCGATGGTGGCCGACCATGATCTCGATCTCATCGGGGTCTTCGAGGATAGGGTGGAGACACGCCGTGTGCTCTTGGAGCATATCGAGCTTAAGAAGGCAAGGATTGAAGAGGTGGAAGAGGAGGTTCATCAGGAAACCCGCAACCTCCGGCTCAAGAAGGAAGAAAGGGACGCCCTGGTGGCGCGGCTCAAGGAGAAGCGTTATTATTATGAAAACCTGGCCCGGAAGCTGGAAGAGGCGAGCCGGAATCTTGAGGAGCTCTTGGGCGATCTCGAGGCCAGGCATGAAGAGGTCCGTTACGAGGGGACTCCTTTCGAGGGCCGTCCGGGCAGGCTGGTGTGGCCGTGCGAGGGAACGGTGGTCGGCGAGTTCGGCGTGGAGACGCACCCGCGTTTTGGGACCATCATCCGGAATAACGGCATAGACATTAAGGCGTTCCCGGGGACCAAGATAAGGTCTGTGGCCCGGGGGGACGTAAGTTTTGCGGGTACACTCTCGGGTTACGGCAACTGTGTTGTGATAAGCCATGGCGGCGGGTTTTACACGCTCTATGGCCATCTGGAATCGATTATGGTGAATCAGGGATACCCCGTCAGGGAAGGGGATGCCGTGGGAACCGTCGGTGAGACGAGCACCCCGGAGGGCGCAGTGCTCCATTTTGAAATCAGGCAGGGCCGGCAGCCCCTCGATCCGGCGGAGTGGCTCTTAGAATAGATGGGGAGGTGGGGCAATGAATGACGAGAATGCGAAGCGCATAGTACAGGTCGAGTTCAAAGGCGAGCGAACAGATTACTTCGTCAATGCCAAGGACCTACCTATAGATATAGATGACTATGTTGTCGTCCAGGTAGAGCGCGGCCGTGATATGGGCAAGATAATACAGTCGGGTCCGGACATCGAGAAGATAACCCACGTGCGGCCCGTGACCCAGGAAATTCTCCGGAAGGCGACCGATGACGACATGACCGCCTTCGAGGAGAACAAGCGCAAGGAGAAAGAAGCCCGGCGGGTATGTGAGGAGAAGATCGCCACCCGGAGCCTCAAGATGAAGCTGGTGGATGTTGAATACCTGCTCGACGGGAGCAAGATAACCTTTTACTTTACAGCGGACGAGCGCGTGGATTTCAGGGAGCTCGTCAAGGACCTTGCCGCGATCTATAAGACCCGAATCGAACTCAGGCAGATCGGCGTAAGGGACGAGGCCAAAAGGTTGGGGGGAATCGGATCGTGCGGCAGGAAGTACTGCTGTACGACCTTCCTCCAGGAATTCGAACCGGTCACCCTCAAAATGGCCAGGGACCAGAGCCTTTCGGTAAGCCCCACCAAGATTTCGGGGGCCTGCGGGCGTCTGATGTGCTGTCTTGCCTATGAGAGAGATTACTATATGCAGGTGGTGAAGCGGCTGCCCAAGGTGGGGACCAGGGTGGAGACCAGTTACGGGGAGGCCACGGTGACGGGCCTCGATATTTTTGCCCAGGCCATCAACGTCAAGGACGACGAAGGCAACGAGATGCGCCTCACCCTCGATCAGATCAAGAAACCGGGGCTGGCGAAGCGTCTGATGAAGCGGCAGAAGCGGGATAGTCAGAAAGAGGAGGGAGATGAAACCTAAGTTCTATCTCACCACGGCCATAGACTACGCCAACAACGTCCCCCATCTCGGCACCGCCTATGAAAAAGTCTGCGCCGACATCATAGTGCGTCATATGCGGCTCAAGGGGCGCGATGTATTCTTCTCCATGGGTAACGACGAACACTCGCAGAATGTGCTTAAAGGGGCGGCGGCCAAGGGTCTCTCGGCGGAGGAGTTCACGGGCCGTATGGCGGATATCTTCAGAAACACCTGGCAGGGGATAGAGATATCCTACGACCGCTTCGTAAGGACCACCGAGGAGCAGCACGAGAAAGCCGTTAAGGAGATCTTCCGCAGGGTAAACGAGAAGGGCGACATCTATAAATCCACGTATGCCGGTTGGTACTGTGTCTCGTGTGAAGGCTTCCTGAAGGAAGAGGATCTGGTGGATGGCAAGTGTCCCAACCACCGCAAGGAACCCGAGTGGATAGAGGAAGAAAACCTCTTCTTCAGGCTCTCCAAGTATGCCGATCGGGTGCTCGAGCACATAGAGGCCAATCCCGATTTCATCCGGCCCGAATCCAGGCGCAACGAGATAACAAGCTTTATCAGGCGCGGCGTGACCGACGTGAGTATATCGCGCGCCGGCGATGCGTGGGGTATTAGGGTACCTATCCAACCCGATCATGTGTTTTACGTCTGGTTCGATGCCTTGACCAACTATCTGACATCGCTGGGTTTTCCCGACGACAAGGAGAAGTTTTCCAGATACTGGCCTGCCGATCTTCACATAATCGGTAAGGACATCACGCGTTTTCACTGTCTTCTCTGGCCGGCGATGCTTATGAGTGCGGATCTCGCGCTCCCCAGGGCCATCCACGGCCATGGCTTCGTGAATTTCCGGGGTGAGCGGATGAGTAAGTCCATGGGGAACATTGTGGAGCCCCTTGATGCGGCCAAGAGGTACGGAGCCGATGCGCTCCGGTATTACCTGGCCCGCGAAGTGGTCTTCGGCAAGGACGGCGATTTTTCCTGGAAGCAGTTCATCCAGCGCTACAACTCAGAGCTCGCCAATGATCTCGGGAATCTCTTGAGCAGGGCGTGCGGCATGCTCAAACAGTATTTCGGGGGCAACATACCAGGAGAGACCGAGCGGGCCGGCGGTACCGATGACGGGATGAAAAAGGTGTGCGCCGAGACCCGGGATGCCTACCTCGCCTTCATGGACAAGTATGAGATCCACAGTGGGATCTCCGAGGTTTTTAAGGTCGTGCGGGCGGCCAACCGCCATATCGAAGAGCGGGCTCCGTGGGGTCTTATGAAGCAGGAGGGTGGGAAGCCCGAGGCCGCCGAGGTCCTCTTCACGGTGGCCGAGGTTTTGCGGCAGACAGCGGTGCTGCTTTTCCCCTTCATGCCATCCAAGGCCCAGAGCATCTGGGACACGCTGGGGATAGAAAAGCAGATAGCAGATGTAACATATGACGAGGTGCTTACCTGGCAGGATTCGTGGGAAGACGTTTCCAGCAGGCTGGGCGATCTTAAGCCCCTCTTTCCGAGGATCGAGATGAAGGAGGAAGTCGTGGACAGGGAAAAGCCATCAGGCAAGGCGGGGGAGCCCGAGGCCAAGGAGCAGGATCTTCTGGATATCGAGGAGTTCAGGCGGCTCGATCTCAGGGTGGCTCATATCAAAAGCGCCGGTATGGTGCCCGGGGCGAAGAAGCTCATGAAACTCATGATCGATATAGGCGGCGAGGAACGCCAGATCGTTGCCGGTATAGCCGAGCACTACGAGCCGGAAGACCTAACGGGCAAGAACGTCATAGTCGTTACAAACCTCAAACCCGCCACGATAAGGGGTGTGGAATCCCAGGGTATGTTGCTTGCCGCCACAGATGGCGACAAGGTGATTGTCCTGGTCCCCGACAGGGAAGCATCCCCGGGGTCCAGGATATCCTGAGGCCCGCTTAGGGGTACGCCATGATAGACAGCCACGCCCATCTCACCGTAAAGGCATATCGCAGGGATCTCGAGGCCGTGCTGGCGCGGGCCGGGGCCGGTGGGGTCACATCGATCCTCACCGTGGGTTTTGATATGGCATCGAGTGAGGCTGGGGTGCATCTGGCCGAGAAGTGCCCCGACATATATGCGGCGGTGGGGATTCATCCTCATGATGCCACGACCCTGAATCTCGATGCGCTGGGACGCCTCGAGGAATTGGCCTCAAGCCCCAAGGTGGTTGCAATCGGGGAGATCGGTCTGGACTTCTACCGCGATCTCTCGCCGCGCCGGACTCAGGAAGATGCTTTCCGGCTCCAGATAGGCCTGGCGAAGGACCTCGAACTTCCCATCATAGTACACGACCGCGACGCCCACCAGCGAACCGTCCAGGTGCTTAGAGAAGAAAGTGTCTCATGCGGTGTGCTCCATTGTTTCTCGGGGGATCTCAACCTTGCGCGTCAAGGCATAGAGCTCGGTCTCTATATCTCTTTTGCGGGGCCCATCACCTTTAACGGCAAGAAGGCCGAGGAGATCTTAGGGCACATCCCGGATGAGAGGATCCTCGTTGAGACCGATTGCCCCTATCTTGCGCCCGTACCCAACCGTGGCAAACGCAACGAGCCCGCCTATGTCCGCTATGTCTTAGAACGCGTCCGATCGAGGAAGTCGACACCCTCACCGAACAGAACACCCGCACCCTCTTCAGCCTTCCTGAATCGACCGGCTAGACCCCCATCCCGTAGCGTCGTGACTCCTGTCGCGACGAACCGTCTTTACGCTTTCCTGTGGTGGCACTGCGGTTTCTTGGTATAGTAATAGTAGAGCGCGCCGGGTTCCGAACCAGGGCGACGAGGAGCCCGGTTGCCGGAAAAGAACCCAGGGGGTGAGTGCAATGAGGTTGACCTCTGTCCGCATTGCCGGTGGTCTGCTGCTCCTTTGCTTCGTGCTGGGTACGAGTTCTCCTTCTACCATTGACGAAGCGGTGGCGCTTTTTGACAAGAACCTCTTCCAGGAAGCCCTGACTGCCTATCAGGCGGTCTATGGCTCCACGGATGACGATGACATCCGCGAGAAGGCCTTCTTCAGAGCCTCAGAGTGCTTCATAAAGCTCGACCGCTTCGGCGAAGGTCTGGAATTTCTACTCGGCCGGGAAGAACCACAGGTTCCGCATCGACGGGCGCGCCATCTCATCGTCAAGGCGGGTATGCTGGGCAGATTCCGGGACGCTTACCGGTATATCATGAGGGATGACATAGTAGAGGAAGAGGACAGGGAAGTCTTCCGTCTTACCCCTGCTGAGATAGACGACCTGGCCGGTGAATGTTACGAGGGCCTCTGGACCATGAGGTCCGACCTCATCCGGATGAAGACGTCGGAGGTGACCGATCTTGTATTCCTGCATGGTGGCGATCCCGGGCTGTACCCCACTCTCTTCGATTACCTGATATCGGTATGGGTGGATTTCCTGCTTTCGGGGAGGTCGGAGGAGTCGGCCCCGGGTGAGATCCAGGTCTCCGCCCGCCTGCTGCTTGTTGAGGATTTCGAGCGCGAGGTGAATCTATCGGACCCACGTCAGCTTCTTGCGGCGGAGCTCCTTGAAGAAGCATGGCGCTTCGAGCCGGCGGGACGCGTCGAGGCCGGAGAGCTGAGGAAGATAAGCCGGCTACTGCTTCCGCTTGACCATGCGAACCTCTTCGATTTCAGGAGTATCGCCGGCGATACCGCTGAATATGAAGTTGAGGACCTCGCCGCGTACAAAGACCGCCTGAAAGAGATATTGCTGGGCTGGATGGATACTTTCGAGGCCGCCGAGGCTGCGGCCGAGGCGGGATACCAGGCGGCAAAGATCCTCCACGACGAGGGCAAAATGGTCGAGGCCGTGGAACTGTGCGTTGCGATCGAGGATCAATACCATGGGACACGCAGTGCTGTGTGTGCGCGTGATCTTCGGATGAGAATAGAGGCTCCTTCCCTCGATCTTGACGCGATGACCGTTATGCCTCCCGGCAAGGGGGCTTTTAAGGTAACGACCAGGAACATAACGGACGTTCACTTCCGGCTCTATAGACTGGATCCCGACAAACTCAGGGATGACCACGAAGCCTATCTCGGGAAGAGAAGATATGGAGAGAACAAGGGGCCGGCCGACTGGTCGAGTGTTATGAGGCCCAACTGGCTCCGTGATGACTGGGGTGAAGCATGGCTGGATCGATATCTGGACTGGATTGAGCCCGGGGAAGCCTGGGATATACAGACCGGAGACACGGGGCGCTATGAGACCCTGACCGCCGCCGTCGATCCGCCCGCGCTTGTGCCCGGCATCTATCTGGCCGTTGCGTGCTCGGACGATGGCTTCAAACGCGGCCGGGCGCTTCTTTCGGCGTGTTTCTTGAATGTCACCCGGTTGGTGCTGGTGGGTTCGGCCGGGCCGACCTCGCAAGTCGAAGAGGCCTTCTTCGCCTTCGCGGAGGGGGGGAAGCGAAACAAGATCAATGACCCGATATTCCGGCTCTATGCTTTCGATGCGGAAACCGGAGAGCCGGCAAGAGGCGTGGACATCAATGCCACACTCGACAGGTGGGAGGACTACAGGAGGGTAACTAAGATTGTCAACCTGGATACAGATGTCAAAGGTGCTGCATCCCTCTCTCTTCCTGTTCACCTTGTGGAGACACAGTCGAACTTCTTTCAATTGGACCCGCTGGCGCGGCTGGCGAGGTCCTATGCCTATTGGTCCAACGGCCTCAGCTTTCACTACCGGCATCCACGTGTGATTACGGTCTTCATGGAAATCGACCGGCCGATATACCAACCCGGAGATGAGGTCAAGACCAAGGTGGTTGTCGTACGGTGGATGAGTGGAGGGTTCCGCACGGTCGACGAGGGCACCGAGGTGGCGATCACGGCTTACGACACCAACCGCAACAAGTTCTTCAGCCGAACTGTGAACCTCAATTCATTCGGCAGCGCTAGTGTGACCTTCGAGATTCCCGGCGGCAGGCTCCTGGGCCGCTACACTCTGAGGGCCTCGTGTCGCCAGGGCAGGTTCGAGGGCAACGGCGACATAGGCTTCTCGGTGGAGGAATACAAGCGGCCGGAGTTTGAGATCGCGCTGGAATCCGCCGAGGGGCCGTGGAAGTATCACCAGGCCGTAACGGTCAAGGGCATGGCAGCCTACTACTTCGGCGGCCCCGTCCCCGAGGCACCCGTTACATACCGCGTCAAGCGGCAGCGCTGGCTTCCCTATCGGTATCGTTTCTGGTTCCGCGACGAGGACTCGGGAGGAACCGACGAGATAGCGACCGGCGAAACCGTGACCGGCCCCGACGGGAGTTTCACCATATCCTTCACTCCCACCCCACCGGCCGGCAACTACCCGGGTCGCATCCCGGACATCTCGCGGTTCATCGTCGAGGTCGAGGCCCGCGATTCAGGGGGCCGAACGATTGAGGCCAAACGGTCCTACCGCGCCGGCAGCCGGGCGCTTTATCTTGTGCTCAAACCGGCCAAAGGCTTCTTCCTCGAGTCTGATTCGGCGGAGGTCACCTCGAGGCTGTTCGGCATCAACGACGTGCCACAGGCGGGTACGGGTTCCTACAAGGTTTTTCTTCTGGGCGACGGTCCGGTGGAGGAGCCCGACCGTGAAGGGATGGAATCGATGCCGTACTGGGCGCGAAGGTTCTCACCGGCGCAATGCCATAACCCGCCGCTTGAAGTCCAGCTTGAGGCGATTCCGAGTGTCGAGATGGTGGCGACGGGTACACTGGATCATGACGCGGACGGCGAGGCAACAATAAGGATCGATCCCCTGCCCCGGGGCACATACAGGATCGTTGAGACCACGCAGGATGAGTGGGGAGAGCCAGTATCCCAGGAGCGAATCGTGGTAGTGGTGGGGGGCCCGGAATCGGCGGTTCCGATCCCCGCCTTATCGGTCATGCTCTTCGAGAAAGACGAATACGAGACGGGGGAAGTGGCCAGGTGTATCATCGGTTCGGCCGCCGGATCCGGCATCTACCATGTCGAGGTCTGGGCCGGCAACTATCTTGTCAGCCACACCCTGATTCGGGGCGAGCGCCCGGTGAGGATGTTTGAGCTCCCCATAACCGAAGACCTCAAGGGAGGATTTACGCTGCGGTGGTTCGGCGTGTGCAATCTGGAGATCTTATGTGGCCAGGTCACCGTGGCGGTCCCGTGGGTCGAGAAGAAACTGGAAGTTGCCCTTGATCCGTTCGATCCTGAGCTGGAGCCCGGACGGGAGTATGCCTGGGGTGTTACAGTGACCGATTGGAAGGGTGCACCCGCCCAGGCGGAAGTGCTCGCGCTCATGTATGACCGTTCGCTCGAATACTATACCGAGCGGGAGAGCCGGTGGCTCAACGCGCTCTATGAATTACGCAGTATGTGGGGCTACCTGCCTGGCTCGGTCTTCGATCCCTATGTTGTGAGCTTCCCGATGGAGCCTGAGGTCCGGATGCCCGGGTGCCCAGACCGGCCGGGTCCACCCGTTCTCAGAATCGACCGGTGGGGTAGGATAATGAGGCTCTATGAAACGTTCGGTACGGTGACCTCCGCCATGGAAGTGAGTCTGCGTTCGGTGAGTCTGGATGCGGTCCATGTAAGAGGGGGGCGGGCCGGGGACGTGGCGGAGTATGTGGATGGCGATGTGGAAATGCCCGGCGGTGGTGAATTCGAATTCGAGGAGAAGGCTGCCGCGATCGAGGCACGGGCTGAGTTTGCCGATGCCGCCTTCTTCGAGCCGCATCTTGCGACCGCCCGCGACGGGCGCGCCGAATTCACTTTCAAGGCGCCGGAGCAGCTCACCGCCTGGCGGGTGAAACTCTTCGTTCTTACGCCTGATGTCAAAGAGGGGAGTCTCGTCCGGGACGTTGTTACAAGGAAGGACCTTGTGATCCGTGCCGACATCCCGCGCTTTCTTCGCGAGCGGGATGAAGGCACGGTTACCGCGATCGTCCACAACGAGTCCGACGCACACCTGGCGGGCGAAGTATTCATCGATGTGACGGAGGGTGGCGAGAATATAAACGAATGCCTTGGGCTTGCCGGGAATAAGCAGCGGTTCCAGCTCGAGCCCCATACGCTGGCGACCTTCGATTGGAGCGTCGAGATACCTCCTGGTGTTAGCATCTACAAGATAAGGGTGGCTGCCGTATCCAGAGATCTCTCAGACGCCGAGGAGCGAGAACTTCCGATTCTCCCATCGCGGCAGAGGCTCATCGAATCCACTTTTGCCGTCCTTACCGGGAGCGAGAGCAAGGACCTGGGTTTCAAGATCAAGGACGACTCCACCCGTCGGAACGAACTCATGCTGCTTCAGATAGAGCCCCAGCTGGCTCTCAGCATACTCAACACCATCCCGTTCCTGGCGGAATACCCATACGGCTGTGTGGAACAGATCCTCAACAGGTATGTGCCGCTCAGCATCGTGAGCGAGATATACGAGGACTATCCGGAGATCCGCGAAGCCGTCGGGAAGATACCCAAGCGTAAAACGCCCACGCCCTCCTGGGAGAAAGACGATCCCAGGCGGCTCATGAGCCTGATGGAAACCCCGTGGGTCTGGCAATCCAAAGGTCGGCCCACCGGCAGGCCGCTTATCGACCTCCTGGACCCCGATGTGGTCGAGACCCAAAGGGAAATGAATCTGAAGCGGCTCCGCGAGGCACAACTCCCCAACGGTGCCTTCCCCTGGTGGCCGGGCGGCAAAGCCGACCCCTATATGACGCTTTACGTACTGGCGGGTTTTGCCGAGGCCAAGCGCTACGGTGTCGAAATACCCGCGGACATGATGGGGAGAGCCCTTGGCTATCTCAACAAGGAGATCTCCGAGAAAGGCACACGCTGGTCGGATCATCTCTCGCTGATCGCCTATGCCGCATATGTTATCACCGCGTATTCGCCCGAGGAGGTTCCGGAGGTGGCGGCAAGTTACAAATTGGTTCGCCGGTGGCTGGAAATCCTGGACAAGATCGTCGGGGAGCTCAGGCCCCTTGCCAAAGCCTATGTCGCTTATGCGCACTACCGGCTGGGGAATGAAACGCGGGCGCAGGAGGTTCTGGATATGGCTCTCGACGGGGCAAGAGAGGATCCCATAACGGGTGTCTACTGGACACCCGAGAAATACTCCTGGGTATGGTACTCGGATACGGTCGAGAAACACGCTTTCTTCCTCCGGGCACTTCAGGATCTGCGGCCCGAAGATGAACGGCTCCCGGGCCTGGTGAAGTGGCTTCTCTTCAATCGGAAAGGCAACGTCTGGAAATCTACGAAGGCTTCGGCGGCCGCCGTGTACGCACTTCTCGATCACATGAGGCTGGCGGGAGTGCTTTCTGGGGATGAGGTCTTCAAGGCCAGATGGGCAGGTAAAACCTATTCGGCCGTGGTCGAGGCGGACGAATGGCTGGACGAGCCGCTACGTTGGGAGGAGAGAGGCTTCGATATCGGTGAGGATGCCACCCGGGCCACCATCGAAAAGGAAGGACCGGGTACGGCCTTCGCGAGTCTCACCTGGATCTATTCGACCGATCAACTGCCTGAAGCGTCAGGGCCGGGGCTTCTGAATCTGGAGCGGAAGTTCTACCGGCGTGTGAGAAAAGACGACGGGTACCATTTGAAGCCTATAGAATCAGGGGGCGAAGTCGCAGTTGGCGATGAGATAGAGGTACAGCTCAAGATCAGCTCCAGAAGCCGGTTTGAGTACATGCATCTTAAGGACCTGAAGGCGTCGGGCTTCGAGGCTGAGGAGCTCCTAAGTGGGTGGAGACGCGATCCTATCAGCTTCTATGAGGAGCCACGCCATTCGCTCACCAATTTCTTCTTCGGCTGGATTCCGCATGGGGAATATATTCTGAGGTACAGGTTGAGACCCACGAAGCCTGGGGTTTATAGAATCGGGGCCGCGACGCTCCAATCGATGTATGCGCCTGAGATGACGGCGCATAGTGCGGGCTTTGTAATAACGGTCAGGGACTAGGCTGGTGAAGAACACCCATCTGCTGCGTTACGCAATCCGGTTACGGGTGCCCATTCCGACTTCCGTAGCGTCGTGACTCCTGTCGCGACGAATTGCCCTT
>JALGWN010000020.1 GCA_025774115.1 bacterium | reverse complement strand
GTCTTTACTGACCGAGGCCCCTTTGAGTGGAGCCATCTAAGTTGGTGTCTTATCTGTTGTCGCGGCGGACCAAGATACTGTGCACTCTGGGTCCCGCCTCATCGTCGCTCAAAGTCGTCCGTGCCATGGCGGAGGCCGGCATGGATGCCGTACGCCTGAACTTCTCCCACGGGGATCATTCATCCCACAAAGCCCTGATAGAAAAGGTCCGGCGCGCCGAGCGCGATACCGGGCGGGCCATACCCATCATCCAAGATCTCCAGGGGCCGCGGTTCAGGGTCGGGAGGCTCGAGCCGGGCTACCTCGATCTCAAGCGGGGCATGGAAGTGACCGTAACCGGCCGCAAGGGCGTCCGGGGCGACATAGCGGTCCGGCCTGACTTCGCCTTCGGCGGGGTCAAGGCCGGTCATCGCATCGAAATAGGCGACCTCGGTATCAGGCTTCGCGTCGTGGCCGTGGGCAGGGGGCGGCTTCGGTGCCGGGTTGTCAAGGGTGGGACCGTGCACCAGGACAAAGGGATAGTATTTCCCGGGTCCAAGTCGGGGCTGCCACCCATCACCGACAGAGACATCCGCGATCTTGAGTTCGGCAAACGGGTGGGTGTGACCTTCGTCGCACTTTCCTTCGTTAGGAGCGCATCCGATGTGGTGGACCTCCGCCGCAGAATCGGGAAGCACGACATCGGGATCATATCCAAGATAGAGACCCGAGAAGCCATCAAGGATATCGACGCGATCATTGGAGAATCCGACGCGATCCTGGTGGCCAGAGGCGACCTCGCATCGGAGGTCTCGATAAGCAATCTCCCCGTGGTCCAGAAGCTTCTCATCGAGAAGTGCAATCGCAGGGCCAAGCCGGTAATAACCGCCACCCAGATGCTGGAATCCATGATCTCAAACCCGCAACCTACAAGGGCTGAGGCCAGTGATGTGGCCAATGCGGTACTCGACGGATCGGACACACTGATGCTGAGCGGGGAGACGGCGATAGGCGACTACCCCGTAGCGGCCACAAGGATGATGGCATCCATCATCACGCGAACAGAACAGGCACATCTTAAGTCATATATGCGGAGGAAACCGCCCATGGAGCCTGAGCCCGAGATAGACGAGACCATAGCGTATCTCGCGACAAGTGCGGCGGGGAGCCTCGGGGCCAAGGCCATCATAACCTTCACAATGACAGGCTCCACGGCGCGCAGGGTTGCCAAGTTCAGGCCGGAAGTTCCGGTATTTGCCGTGACACCCTCCGAGCCTACAAGACTGAGATTGGCAATCTCGCATGGGGTCGTCTGTGGGGCAATCGGTCAAACCAGGAGTACCGACGAGATGATAGAAGCAGCCATTGGATCGGCCAGGTCAGGGGGAATCGTAAGCAGGGGGGATGTGGTCGTGGTTACAGCCGGTGTCCCGCCTTTGACCAGGGGCAAGACCAACCTGCTTAAGATAGAGGTGGTATAAGAGCGAAGTCCGGCAGTGCCGTCGATGCGGAGGAAGCATGAGGAAGAAGTCTCTCCAGATCGCAACCGAACAGGATATTAGAAAAGGCCTTACGACGGATGTGTACTTCGACCGGACGGTCCGGATTCTGAAGCGTACACGGGCCTCCAAGAGAGTGACCGCCGAGTTCACCGTGAAGAGCCTTCCCGAGGGCTACACTTGGGGGGTCGCAACGGGCCTGGAGGAGTGTCTGGCCCTGCTGGAGGACATCGATCTTGATGTCAGGGCCGTACCCGAGGGCACCGTTATCCGCCCCCGTGAGCCCGCGCTCACGATAGAAGGCGACTACGTCGATTTTGCACGCCTGGAGACCCCGCTCCTGGGCATGCTCTGCCAGGCCTCGGGCGTCGCCACAAAGGCCGCCCGGCTGAGACTCGCCGCCGGGGACCGCACGCTCATAAGCTTCGGAGCCAGGCGGATGCACCCCGCCGTAACGCTGGTGATCGAGCGCAACGCATTTGTGGGTGGTTGTGACGGGGTGGCCACCGTGAAGGCCGCCGAACTCCTGGGAATAGAGCCATCCGGTACGATGCCCCATTCGCTGGTGATACTGTCGGGCGGCATAGATCAGGCCCTTCTCGGGTTCGATCGGTTCATAGATAAGAAGATCAAGCGGGTAGCGCTCGTGGACACCTTCGGTGATGAGAAGTTCGAGGCCCTTGCGGCCTGTGCCACCCTGGGCAAGGATCTTTACGCCGTAAGATTGGATACACCGTCCTCAAGGAGAGGCAACATCCGTGACATAGTGAAGGAAGTAAGATGGGAGATGGATCTGCGCGGCCATGCGGGGGTCCGGATACTGGTCAGCGGGGGCCTGGATGAGATCGGCATAATGGAATTGCGCGATCTTGTCGATGGCTTCGGTGTGGGGACCTCGCTCAGCAACTCCCGTGTACTTGACTTTGCCATGGATATTGTAGAGGTTGAGGGTGAACCCAGAGCTAAGCGGGGCAAAGCAAGCGGGGCAAAGATGCTGCTCAGGTGTTCGAAGTGTCATCAAGACTATGTGATTCCGGCCGGAAGCCGCGCCAGGAAGCGTTGCCGGTGCAAGGGGCGTCTGGAGAACCTGACGGTCGAATACATGAAAGGCGGCAAGATCGTCCGCCGGCTCGAGTCCCCCGGTATGATAAGAAAACGGGTGCTTGCAGCTACCGAATGGCTGACGCTGTAGGGATGCCGATCGAAGGAGGGTAGGTTGCCCAAGCTAAGACAGGATCCGGCGACGAGGCTTTGGAGTATAATAGCCACCGAACGCCGCAAGCGGCCTGATGATTTCGTAAGGCATGACGAGGCCGCGGAAAGCCTGCCGTCCTATGATGAAAACTGTCCATTCTGTCCGGGTAATGAGAGCAAGACCCCGGAGCCGGTTTTCTCGGTCTCCGACCCCGAAGCCGGAGCAGCCGGCAAATGGTCGGTCAGAGTGGTTCCCAACAAGTTCCCGGCGCTCGTGAGGCCGGACGGGGAAGGGGACACAACCCGGCGGGTCAGGAAGTGCATGTACCTGGAGATGGACGGTACGGGCGAGCATGAGGTCGTTATAGAGACACCGGACCACTCGAAGACCTTAGCAACGCTGTCGGAGGATGAGGTTACCATGGTTGTCCGCACCTATCGCGACCGGTTCCTCGCCCTCGACAAGTCGCCATGGAACCAGATGATCATCATATTCCGAAACCAGGGAGAAGGGGCGGGCACGTCGCTCGTCCATCCCCACTCACAGATAATCGGTACCCCGGTCGTCCCCGAGGAAATAAGACGAAGATTGGACGCGTCCCAGCGATACTATGATGACTTGGGCACCTGCGTCTACTGTGACATCCTCGATTATGAGATCAAGGAGAAGACGAGAGTCGTCTGTTCGAACTCGGGCTTCGTGGCCTTGTGTCCTTTTGCATCCGCCGTTCCTTTCGAGGTCTGGATTCTGCCTCGCAGGCATGCTTCGTCCTTTGGTGTCCTGAGTGACGGCGAAATCCCTCTGCTGGGAAAGATGCTGCGGGATGTGCTTCAGAGGATGTACCGCCTTCTCGGTAACCCCGATTACAATTACGTTGTAAGGTCCGCCCCTCACCACTCGGCCGGCGAGCCGCATTTCCACTGGTATGTGGAGATCCTGCCCCGGCTTACCACCAGGGCCGGTTTCGAGATAGGGTCGGGCATCAACATAAATGTTGTCGTACCTGAGGATGCTGCAGAGCAGTTGAGAAAGGCAGGGTAGTGTGACCTCGGAGAATCCCGAATCGCTGAGGCTCCGGATGGTGGAGCATCAGATTAAGGCCCGCGGCATCAAAAACGACATGGTGCTCGAGGCTGTAAGGAGAATCCCGCGCCACCTTTTTGTGCCGTCGGAGTCCCTTGATTCGGCTTACTCCGACAAGCCGCTTCCCATCGGCCACGGCCAGACCATCTCGCAGCCCTATATGGTGGCTGTTATGACCGAGGCGCTGGAGCTCGAAGGCGGTGAGAAGGTGCTGGAGGTCGGCACCGGGTCGGGTTATCAGGCAGCCGTACTGGCCGAGATAGCCGGCCGTGTGGTAACCACCGAGAGGGTGTCTGAGCTCGCCGAAGAAGCCCGCAGGAAACTTCGGGATTTGGGCTATACCAATATTGAAGTCATCGTAACCGACGGCTCCGCCGGTTTTCCCGAGCGAGCGCCGTATGACGGTATAATCGTAACGGCCGGCGCGCCCGAGATACCCCGCGTGCTGGTCGACCAGCTTGCGGATGGGGGGCGGCTGGTGATCCCGGTGGGCAACAGCTATCAGCAGACACTCACCCGGCTTAGAAGGAGCGGGGAAGAGCACGTGACGGAGCGCCTGGAGGGCTGTGTCTTCGTGCCGCTCATAGGGGAGCACGGCTGGGCAGAGCACGGCGAAGGTGACAGGAGGTAGATCCTTAAGATGATCAATCGAAAGCAGATCGTTGACCTGCTGCATTTCCGGTCGGAGTCCGATAATGTCCTGAGCTTCTACATGGGCATCGGTGTCTATAGGTCGAACAGGAAGGCCTATGAGATCGAGGCCAAGGACATGCTGAAACAAGCCATCGCCGAAGCCGATCTGCCGGCCGATGCCAGGAAGCTGGTGGAAGCGGACGCCGGCAGGATCCTCAATTTCATCACCATGGAATTCCGTGGAAGGGCCAAGGGGCTCGCGATGTTCGCAAGTGGACCCGCCGGCCTCTGGCAGGTCTTCAGGCTGCCTGTGAGTGTGCCCAACCGTTGTGTGATCGCGCGGACACCTTTCGTTGTGCCGATGCTGAAGATGGTGGACGAGGGCAGACGCTATTGTGTGGTGGTTGTGGATAAGGAGAAGGCCAGGCTCTTCACCATGTATAACGGTGAGCTCTTTGAGCGAACAGACATCTTCGATGTGGTGCCTGGGTGGCACAAGCAGGGTGGGTGGTCTCAGGCGAGGTTTCAGCGTCATATCGAGGATCACGTCAATAGGCATCTCAAGCGCGTCGCCGATACGGTCTTCGAGTTCTATAAGCTGGAAGGCTTCGGGCACCTGGTGATCGGAGGTTCCCAGGAGATAAGAGCGAGGTTCTACAGGATCATCCATTCCTACCTGCAGAGGATCGTGGCGGGCTCCCTTACGGTTGAAGCGACCTCCAATGTCAACGATATCCTGGCGGCGGCCCGAAAGGTCGAAGCCGAGGCTGAACAGAAGCGGTCTACAGAAATCGCCGGGGCGCTTATGGGATCCTCCCCAAGCTATATCACGGTCACGGGGCTTAAGGAAACTGTGAGGGCGCTCGAAGAGGGCAGGGTGCATACACTGGTGTTGGTTGATAACCAGGAAATTGAAGGATGTCTCTGCGGCGATTGCGGCGGAGTGGATATTCTGGGCGCCGAGGAGTGCACGCGCTGCAGCAAGACGATAGAGAAGATGGGCGACGTCTCCGAGCACTTGGCCGTGCTCGCCGTTGAGCACGATGCCGAGGTAAATTACGTAAAGCCGGGATCCGGCCTTGAGAAGGCGGATGGCGTGGGCGCCATCCTGAGATGGTAGGTTTGTAAGAGGAGATTTCTAAGATGCAGTTGATCGAGATGAAGAACATTACCAAGAACTATGAGATGGGCGAGGCCACGGTGCACGCGCTGCGAGGCATAGATCTGGTGGTTGAAGGTGCGGAGTTCCTTGCGATCGTAGGCCCATCGGGCTCGGGGAAATCCACCCTCATGAATATGATCGGCTGCCTGGACCGTCCCAGCGCGGGCGAGTACTACCTCGAGGGCAAGAAGGTCGATGAACTGAACGATGACCAGCTGGCCGCCATAAGGAACAAAAGCATAGGGTTTGTATTTCAGACCTTCAATCTCTTGCCCCGGACCAACTGTCTGCACAACGTGGAGCTCCCGCTCCTCTATTCCAGCGTCGGAAGAAAAGACCGTGAGCGCAAGGCTCTTGAGATGCTGGAGCGCGTGGGTCTGGGCTCGAGGGTCCACCACAACCCCAGCGAGCTCTCCGGCGGCGAAAGGCAGCGTGTGGCGATAGCACGTGCCCTGGTGAACGATCCCAAGATCGTGCTCGCCGATGAGCCTACGGGGAACCTGGACAGCAAGACCGGGTCGGAGATCATGGCAATCCTCGCCGAACTCAATGGTGAAGGGAAGACAATCATCCTCGTCACCCATGAGAAGTACATAGCCGAATACTCCAGGCGGGCGGTCTACCTCAGGGACGGCCAGGTCGTAAGCGAAGACGCCGAAATACTTAGATAGCAGGTGTGCGCAGGAGCAGTACCGCAATTGTATCTCCGGATCTGCCACCTCCCCAACTCAACTTCATATTGGGCTTGTCATCGCCACCGGTTTCTGTAAACTACCATTGGAGTTGCTCTAAGGAGTCTGGCTTTGAGGCTAGTCCGGTCTGCAGTCTTGATTGCCCTCGTTGCTATCGCCATAGTCTGCCCTTCCTCAATACCGGCTATGGAGCCGGACCCGGAAGGTGTCAGCGAGCAGACCCTCAAGCAGCTCGTTTGTGCGAATCCCGACTCATCTGTTTACTACGCCAAGTACGGTTTGGTGAGATTCGCCGGGGGTAGGGTCAGGGGACGGGCCGCGGGTATCGAGAACATGAAGATTGCGATCAGGAAAGACCCCGAAAACATGGACTACAGGCTCATGCTGGCGGAGATGTATCTGAAGACCGGCCGCTGGGCTCGTGGGACGCATGAACTCCGCGCCTTGCTCGACATCGATCCGAATCATGATCTTGCCCGCTGCCGGCTCGGCAAGGCCTACTTCGAGAGAGCAATCAAGGAATGGGGGACGGACTGGTTTGTGCGGGCAAAAGAGGAGCTATCCAGGGTGCGCGCAGTCAGTCCGGTTTACTGCGATGCACGCAAGCATCTGGCTCTGTGTCACCACGATCTGGGTTGCCCGGACTCCTCCATACTTATACTTAGGGAGGTGCCTCCCGAAAACCTTGATGCCGAGGCCCTTCTGATATTGGGAATGTCATTGTGCAGTGTTGACGAAACGAGAGCGTCGGATGAGGTTTTCTCCCTGGCCCTTCAAGCCATGGATGAGGGCCCCCGCGGGAGGTACACAACCGTAGAGCAGATCGCCTCTTCCGAAGAGATGGAGGTCCTGGCGGTAGCCGGACCCGGGGGGCGGCCAGGGCTTATGCACGGCCTGTGGCGCAGCCGCGATCCCAACCCAGGTACCGAAGTCAATGAAAGACTGGTCGAGCACCTCGCCAGGGTGACCTTCGCGGACATCCACTTCTCGGTTCCCAATCTGGGGAAAGCCGGCTCTCAGACCGCAAGGGGTGAAATGTATATCAGATACGGCCGGCCGCGTGCCTGGGCCAGCAGTCTCTTCGGAAGAGGTCTGACCGTTGACGAAGGGCTGCCGATAAAGCGGCTCGGGTCCCCTTGGAGCGCTCCACCGTCAGGCTCCGATGAGGGCGGCATCCCCGGCAAGACCCTGTCCACGATCGACCGGCCGATGTCGCCGGCCGAGCGGACATGGACTTGGCACTATGAGGACTTCACCGTCGACTTCGAGGACCGATTCCACAATGGCGACTTCACCTTCCCGTACGAGGGCGGCCTGGACCGATACGCATACACCTCCCTGAGGGAGGACGCGCCGGAGATCTATGAGATGCACCCTAGGAATCGGATGAACGTGGTGCTCGACGCCCTCAACTTCACAACCGCCGAGGGGTCTCCGTACATCAAGGTCGTCTTTGGCTGCGATACCCGGGGGCTCGAATACAGCCCGGATTTCGCTTGGCCGCGAGGTGAATTCGAGGTGGAGATAGCCGTTCTGGATAGCGCCTACTGTGACCTGAGGCGCGACCGCGTGACTATGGAGCTCAAGACCGATCCAAGCCTACTATATGAGACGCAGTATCCCTTGATCGGGATATGGCCGGTCGAAGTCCCTCCCGGCAAGGCTCTTGCTGCGGTATCGGTAAGATCCAAGTCCACCGGTGCTGTTGGATTTACGAGCAAGCCGGTTGATGTCAGCGAGCCCGAGGATCACATCTTCACCAGCGATATCGAACTCAGGTTTTCGCAAGATGGGCTTCCCAATCCGACTCACACCTATCTGGGAAAGAGCGTAGCTTATCTTGCTTTCTCCATATACAATATACTGCCGGACGAGTTGGGCTTGGGCCGACTGGAAATAGCCTATGGCCTTTCAAGAAGAAAGGCCGACGATAGACCTCTTCAGCGCTTGTGGGGTTTTATCTCGGGAGGGGAGGACGCAGATCTCCCCGAGGAGATAACATCCTTCCGGAGCAAGCATGAAATGGTCATTCGGGGTGCTACCGGGGAGGGGGTGATCGGAATCGACTTGTCACCCCTCTCAATCGGGGACTACTCAGTCATGATTTCGGTCACCGACAGACTCACCGGAGAAACGTCAACCGCTCGTTCCTGGCTGAGAATCGAATCCTGACATGGGGAGGCCGAGGAGAGCGGAAAGACAGGTGTGCCCCGTCTTAGGCAGGCTCTCCGAGACCGAGGTCCGTGTGCAGCTTCCTGACGGCGGCAACCACCTCGCCCTTGTCCAGAAGCATGGTCATGGTGATCCCCGTAGTGGAGATCATCTCAGGTCTCGCGCCTACGGAATCCAAGGCCGCCAGCACCCGGCCGGCTATGCCGGGTCTGCTGCAGATGCCCTGGCCCACGATCGACACCATTCCGAGGTTCTCATCCAGCTCGAACCCGCCGGCGGGCAGCTCCCGTTCCAGGTGTTCCAGGGCCGATTCCTTCTGGTCTCCGGGGATCATCACGGAAACCGACCCACCGGCAGCGGCGGCCGGAGGGATGTGCAGGAATCTGACATTGACCTCGGCACGTTCCAGGACCGCAAGCACGGCCTGGGTCTTCACGGAAGCGTCCTTGTCTGATGGCAGCTTGATGCGGACCAGGTTGAGGTCCTGGGTAATGCCTGTCACATCGTGAGCTTCTATTTCCTCTGAGCGTGTCACAATGGTTCCCAACTCCTTCCCGAAAGTCGAGCGTACATTCACCTTGACCCCGAAGCGCTTGGCCACCTCGACACTTCGCGAGTGGAGCACCTCCGCTCCGCAAAAGGAGAGCTCCATCATCTCATCATAAGATATCGACGGGATTCGCCTGGCCTCCGGCACCAGTCCGGGATGGGCGGTATAGACCCCGTCCACATCGGTGAAGATGTCGCATTCGCGCGCATTGAATGCCGCCGCGAGCGCCACACAGGTTGTATCCGAGCCCCCGCGCCCCAACGTTGTGACTTCCTTGGCGGGGCTCACCCCCTGGAAGCCCGCTACGATGACGATCTTGCCCTTTTCCAACTCTTCCCGTACCCGGAAAGCCTTGACATCGAGGATTCTCGCACGGGTATGGCTTGTATCGGTGACGATACCGCTCTGAGAGCCTGTGAATGAGATCGCCTCACAGCCCATCTCGCTTATGGCCATCGAGAGGAGGGCCATCGATATGCGCTCACCGGCGGTAAGGAGCATATCCAGTTCGCGCTTGGGGGGATGTTGGGAAACGGTTCTTGCCAGGCCGAGCAGTTGGTTTGTCGTGTCTCCCATCGCGGAGACCACTACGATCACGTCCTTGCCGCGCCGCTTCTCCTCGGTGAGATAAGATGCCACGCGTCTTATCTTGTCCGGAGAAGCCAGGGAAGATCCCCCGAACTTCTTGACCACCAGCATATTGGAGTTCACTATTGCCACTCACCCGACCTCGCTTTACTTTTAAGATGTGTCTATGTTAAGATGCCGAGTCAGGAGTTTGCAAGAGTTAAGTCTGCCCCGCGGGGGGCGGTCCTAAGGAGGGTAATATGCCTGAGCGATTTTTGCTGAAACTGGGTCTGGCTGTTCTCATGATGGTTGCGATCGGGTGTGCGGCCCAGGTTAGACGCGCTCCCATAGATAGAATCCCGGAAGACACCGATTCCGACATCAGGGTCGAGTTACTCGAGGAAATGACGCTCAAGTATCCCGATGATGCCAATCTCTACTACGAGATAGCCAATCACTACTACGATGAGGTTATGCCCGTGGAGGCCCGCACCAACTATGAGCGGGCTCTGATCCTCGATCCGGACTTCAACAAGGCACGGGTCAATCTTGCCATGCTGCTCGTCGAATCCGATGAGGTCGACAGCGCGAAGGTCCTGCTGGAGGAAGCCATAAGGCGCGACCCCACTGACGCCAAGGCATGTAACAACCTTGGTATGGTGCACTACTCCGAACTGGAGGTGGACAAAGCGGTCTGGTATTTCAAGCGCGCGCTCGAGATCGAGCCTGGTGACGCGGAGGCACACTACAATCTTGGGCTTGCTTTCGCGGAATCCGGACTGGTGCTCGAGGCCATAAGAGAATGGCGGGTGGTGCTTGATATGGTAGAGGAAGGCGAGACCGCGGACAGGGCCAGGATGTCACTGGAGCGTGCGGAGCGACAGATCCAGGAGTAGATGCGCTGAGGGCTCTCCGAAGCGCTCGGCGGCCCCACTCAAAGCGATTGACAGTGAAAGTCCGATTTGTTAAAGTCCATCGGGATGAGATAACCCTTCTATCTATGGTGTGTGAAAGGAGTGAATCGATGATGGTTAGGATCCTGACCATTCTCTTTGTGATAGCGGCTTTGGTGTTTGTGGCCGGTTGCGTTAGTCAGCAGACCGTTGAGAGACCACAGATGGAAGACAGAGACTCACCCGACGTCAGTGAAGTGGACAGGCACTACTATCTCGGTGCCGAGTACTTCCGAAACAACATGTATGGTGAGGCCACCAGGGAACTCAACATGGTTCTGGAGCTGGACCCTACTTACGAGAAAGCATACACCACGCTGGGTTACATTTACATAGAACAGGGTAGACTCCCCGAAGCGATAGAAGCCTATGAGAGAGCGGTTGATCTTGCGCCTGATGAGGCCGATACCCATGCAGGACTGGCCTGGTCATATATGGCCGGCGGGGAATTCGCAAAGGCTGCCGAGCAGTACCTGATGGCGATCGATCTTCAGCCTGACCTTCCGGGGCACTATATGAACCTTGGTTCCGCTTATGAAAAGCAGGGCCTGCTTCCGGAGGCGGTTGAGGCCAATCGCAAGGCTGTGGAACTCAATCCTCAGAGTGCGAAGAACGTGTTGACCCTCGGTGGACTGCTCTACGAAAACGACATGAATGCCGATGCAATTGCAGTCTATGAGCATGCACTTACGCTCCAGCCTAATGAATTCAGCATCTACCGGACGCTTGGCGAGCTGAACCGCAGGCTCGAGAACTTCGAACAGGCCGCCGGGTACTATGAACAAGCGGTTGCCATAAAGGATGATGATTCTCAGCTCAGGTATTTCCTTGCTGCCACGCTCGACAAGCAGGGCAACCATGCCGGTGCTATCGTGCATATGGAAAGAGCGCTGGAACTCAGTCCCGACACCCCGGATTTCTATTGGCTCCTCGGCGATCTCTACAACAAGGTCAAGCGCTATAACGATGCCATGGCTGTTGTCGAGAGAGAGCTCGAAATCAGACCCAACAGCGCCGCCGCTTACTGTGTCTGGGGGAAGGCCCTTGAGAAACAGGGCCGATACGAGGAGGCCATAACCAAGTTCCAGAAGGCTGTGAGCTGCTCCGATCCCGCGTGGACCACCTATGCCACCAAGGAGATCGAGCGTCAAGGGAAGTTGATCGAGAGGGAAAAGGCTCTCGAAGAGCAGAGGGAGCTCGAAGGCGAATAGCCCGAAACCGCCCCACAGGCCTCAGTCGTAGGGTTTCCCGCCGCGATTGCGCTTGACACCCCCGTGGATGGTTGGTTATACAAATACTGTATGGAAACTCCGAAGTACGCGGAGGGATGGCCGAGCGGTCGAAGGCGGCGGTCTTGAAAACCGTTGACCGATAAGGTCCGTGGGTTCGAATCCTACTCCCTCCGCCATGTTGGACACAGCCTGTGTGGAGAGGTGCGTGAGCTGGCTGAAACGAGCCGCCTGCTAAGCGGTTGAGGGGACAAAATCCTCTCCGAGGGTTCGAATCCCTCCCTCTCCGCCATCAAGGAGAGCCGTATGGAAGTCGAGATCAGGCGTCTGGATGTCGGAAGTATCATCAAAGTGGCTTTCGTGATCTATGTAGCCATAGGTATCGTGGTCGGGGTCATTTACGTGCTTATGGCCGTTGTCTTAGGGGGATTGCTAGACTACGGCTACGGGCCTCCCGAGGCCTGGATGGGAAGGACCATCGCGACGGGTCTCAGCGTACTGATGATACCGTTTCTGGCTTTGCTCTATGGTTGCCTTGGGGCCGTAGGGGGGCTGATCTTTGCGCTTCTGTATAACGTTATAGCCAAGACGATTGGGGGAGTGAAGGTCCGGTTCAGGGGCGAGATCCCCGGTACCGGGCCGGTGGGTGAAGTCTGACTTTGGAGATGCGCCTGTAGCTCAATTGGATAGAGCGCGTGGCTACGGACCACGAGGTTGCGGGTTCAAGTCCTGCCGGGCGCGCTCTCTAAGCAACATGGGGGGTATTTCGATGAAGACCGAGGCAGTTTTGTTCTTGGTATTGGTGGTGGCCGTCTTGCTCACGCAGTGCTCGGTGGAAGCCAAGACCTACTTGGTTCCGCAGGATATCGACGATGTGCGAATGGCGCTCAGGGAGGCCTCCTACGGCGATACCGTGCTTGTCTCTCCGGGCAGATACAAAGTGCAGGCCAGGATCAGGAGTGGCGTGGTTCTTACCTCGACCGACGGTCCCGATTCCACGGTTCTATGGAACCGGCGGTGGCACATCCTGGAGCTTGAAGACTGCGATATGGCTACCAGGATCTCAGGGTTTACCTTCGATGGGAAGGGTTGTAACATCTGCTTTGCCTGCACCACCGGTGCGCCCGTGATAGAAGGTAACGTGATCAGGCAATCCTGGGACGGCATCAGCCTCTACAGGTGTAACGCCTTGATAAAAGACAACGTCATAACCGGTTGCAACCGTGGCATATATATGGATTACAGCGATCCCGAGATGGTGGACAACGTGCTGCGGAACAATGGGGATGGAGTGTCAATGATATCCTCGGCTCCGGTCATCGCCAGGTGCGTGCTGGAGAACAACGGGCGGGCACTGCTTATCCACGGCCACTCCTATCCAACGATAGGTGGTTCGCTGTCCACGGCCAACAGCTTCATTTCCAACGGCTACAGCGTCTATAACGTGGGACTCCGTATCGATGGAACCCAATATACCGATCAGCGGGAGGTGGCTGTGGCCACCTACAACTACTGGGGCAGTCTGTGTCCGGACGAAGGCAAGATGCGGGGTGACGTGGTTCTGCGGCCGTGGACTGACGCCGAGTACGAGACCACCTACGAGCAATGCCCCGAGCCGGAGCCCGCTAAGGAGAAGCGGTCCCGCTGACGCTGCTTGGACTCCAGAGAGTGATTCGAGCAGAATACATCATGTGGGGACGTTAGATTGCCTGACTTTTCCGGTGCCGACCGCAGGATTCTGCTGGCGATTGTCCTGATCGCCCTTGCACTGCGGATAGCATTCGTCTTTGATATAAGCGACTCGCCGTATTTCGATTATCCGACCCTGGATGCCTTCTGGTACGATGCCAAGGCCGAAGACGTGCTCGCAGGCGATCTGATCGCCGGTACCGGCACCTTCAGGGTTCCTCTTTATATCTACTTTCTCGCCGGGGTCTACTCGGTTTTCGGCCACTCCTTTATGGCGGTGTTTCTCATACAAGCGGTGCTGGGAGCGCTTACCTGCGGAGTACTCTATCTCCTGGGCAAGCGGCTCTTCGGCACGATGGCGGGAGCCCTCGCAGGTCTGGGTTTCGGAGTCTACCGGATGGCGGTCTATTACATCGGTGAACTTGTCCCCGCCTCCTTGCTGCTGTTGCTCTTGACTGGAGCCGCCTATCTGATTGTGCGCGCCGTCACCAGGAGAAGTCTGACTGATTCTCTCTTGGCGGGTCTCTGCCTGGGTTTGGCGTTCCTGTCCCGTCCCGATATCGTGCCGTTTGCGGTTCTGCTGGCCCTGGCGGTTGCGGTACTGTTCAGGAAAGAGCGCGGAGTCCGCATCGCGGTGACCTTCTCGGCTGTACTGGTCTGCTTCATGCTTCTCCAGGGATTGCGCAACTATGCGATCTTCGACGAGTTTTTCGTCTTCTCGCCTCAGGGTGCGGTCAACCTCTATATCGGCAATGCACGCTATGCCGACGGCAAGACCCCCGTCGCTCCCCCCACGCGTCATCCGTATGACATCGGCACCGACCCCAGCCAGGACTCTATCAACCTCGGCTGCCGGCAGGCGGCTCTGGAGGATGTGGGAAGGGATCTCTCGGAGCAGGAGCTCTCCAGGTATTACTTCCGAAAGACCCTTGACGAGATAGGACAAGACATTCCCAGGTGGCTGGGTCTCATGGCCAGGAAGGCTTACTTCCTCCTCAATTCCTATGAGCGAAGCGATATCAAGCTGGTACCCCGGGTGATCGAGAAACACTCCTGGGTCTTGAGACTGCCTCTCCTGTCCTTTGCGGCACCCGTTTCCTTAGGCTTAGTGGGAGCCGCCCTCGCGGTCCGGCGGCGCAAGCGGCTCGGTCTCATCCTTGTGGCCGGAATCCTGGCATATGCCGCGAACACGCTGATGTTTTTTGTGGTTTGGAGATATCGTCTTCCCGTGGTTCCCTTCCTGATGATCCTCGCGGGGTTTGCGGTGAGTGAGTTCTATGGGGCCATGCGGAGCCGGAACACCAGGCTCATGCTGGCCATCGGTGCGGCCGCGGTTGTGCTTTTCCTGATTTCCGCGTCCCGCTTCCTGGGCGTAGGCAGGGAGGATTGGCCGGCCCAGTACGTTATGAACGAGGCGGCTCTCTATCTCAAGGCGGGGAATTACGAAAAAGCGGTGGAAGTCTACGGGGAGGCCATAGAGATGGAGCCGGGTAACGCCCGCACCCATTTCTACCTCGGCAAAGCCCACGCAACTGAGGGGCACATAGAGGAATCAAAAGAGATGATGGAGAAAGCGGTGCAACTGAATCCGATTTACAGACCCTATGCTTTCTTGAGCCTGGGAGTGGCCCTGGCCAACAAGGGTCTATATGAGTCCGCCGCCGAATACTTTGCCGCGGCTCTCGAGGCCGACGCCGAGCTGGGACTGGCTGCCTTCAATCTTGGGATATCGCTCATGAATCTGAGCAGGACCGAGGAAGCAAATAGAGCCTTCACAGGTGCTGAGAAACTTTGTAAAGATGATATGGGGACGTTGGCAGCTATATCTAAGGCGTATACGCTAATGGGTTACAGCCGGAAGGGTCTATCGCTTGCTCAGAGGGTTCTTGCGAGGGATCCCAGGAATGCTGAAGCCCTCTATGCGGTCGGGCTCGGTCTTGAGGCCGAGGGTCGAGAGGCTGAAGCACTGGGATATTTCGAAACAGCATTGAAGTATCGGCCCGGCTCGCCCGAGATTATGCAGAGGATACGCAACCTAAGAACCAGGCCGTTTTCCAGGTAAGCCATGGGTGTCAGGACAATCTTACTGTCGGCCTTGCTGGTTTTCTTATTGTGCGTTCCAGCTTTGGCCATGCCGCTGAGGCCCGATCTGGTTGTGAGGCTTCAGGAGGAAGGAAGGCTCGATGAGGCAAGAGAGATCCTGCTTCTTTCGGGCGCCGACCTCGAGGTCAGAAGAGCCCTTGCCGACAGGGATTCCATAGAGATTCTGGTTATCCTGGTTGACTTCGATGATGTTCCCGCGGACACGATACTCCACTCGAAAGCTACATACAAGCGTCTCCTCTTCAGTAGCGATAACCAATATAGTCTGAGAAACTTCTATGACTGGAACTCGTACGGCGAACTGCATGTCTCCGGAGACATCTACGGCTGGTTTAGGTCCCCTGAGCCGCTCTCCTATTATGCAAACGAGCGCCGTGGTATGGGGCACTATCCTCAGAATGCCCAGCGAATGGTAGAGGACGCCATAGAGGCCGCCGACGGCGAGGTGGACTTCTCCCGCTACGACAATGACGGTCCGGACGGCATCCCTTCCAGTGGTGATGATGACGGGTTCGTCGATTTCCTTTTCGTCATACACGGCGGGCAGGGTTACGAATGGACGATGAACTCGAATCACATCCATTCGCACGTGGCCAACATCAGAGCCAAAGAGGTTGACGGGGTCTTCGTCAAACCCTATGCGACGGAGCCTGAAGACGGCAGGGTCGGCACATACGCTCATGAACTCGGTCATCTGCTCGGGCTGCCGGATCTTTACGATGTGACGCTTAATACCTTCGGGCTCGGGATGTGGTCGCTGATGGCATATGGCTCGTGGGGTGGAGGGGACGGCTCCAGGCCGGTGGCCCTGGACGCATGGTGCCGGTACAAGCTGGGATTTCTGGAACCGGTTGTTCCGGACACGAACCTTCCCGGCTACAAACTTGCCTGTATCGAAGACGGTCCCCACGCTTTGCTGCTGTGGTCCAACGGAGAGAGCGGCCCGCAGTATTTCCTTGTGGAGAACCGCAGGGCGAAGGCATGGGACGAGTTCCTGTCCTGGTTCGGGGAGGGTCTATTGGTTTATCATGTGGACGAGAGGCTCAGAGACAACTCCTCGGATGGGGATCACCTCGTGAGCCTCGAGCAGGCCGACGGCAGATTCGATCTCGAGCAGCGGAGACTCTGGGGTTTCGGGTCGGATGGCGGCGATCCGTTTCCCGGCTCTGAGGCAAACCGGGAGTTTTCCTGGTGGACGCTTCCCGACAACTATGCCAATGAGGGGGTGCCGACCGAGGTCAGCCTTCGAAACATCAGCGATCCCGGCGACACCATGTCGTTCGACATCGAAGTCAGGTCGCCGATAATCGTCTTCGCCAGCTATGTGATAGACGACAGCCAGGGCGATCGCGACGGGACGCCGGACCCCGGAGAAGAGATACAAGTCAAGATAAGGCTCCGCAATTACGGAAGCCGGGCTGAGAACGTGACGGTCCGCGTACATACGGACGATCCCAACGTCTATCCTCAGGAGGCCACGGTCGGAACCGCTCTGATACCGGATGGTTCACTGTCCGATCCGCTGGTCTTCGATGCGGCTTTCGGCCCCGACATTCCCGAACCGTATGAGGTGGTCTATACCCTCGAGATCGATGCCGTACATGACGGCGGGGACTATGCCTCGGAGGACAGGTTCGTCATCTCGGTGCCTCTTAGGGTGGTGAGCGGGTGGCCCAGAAGGGCGGAGGACATGCTTTCCGGTCCGGTTGCGGTCGCCGACATGGACCATGACGGGTTCATGGAGATTCTGGTCGGGTGTGTGAACAAGCGGGTCTATGCCTGGAACCACGATGGTAGCCCGGTTTCCGGATGGCCTGTCTATGTGGGTGGGGTGGTGACGTCCAAACCCGCTGTCTGTGACATAAACGTCGATGGGAGCCCGGACGTCATTGTCGGCTCCCAGGACGGCCGGGTCTACGCCTTTCGCAGTGATGGTGAACGCCTGAGCGGCTGGCCTCAGTCGACGGGTGGGGCCATACTTTCTTCGCCGCTTGTTTCGGACATAGATGATGACGGAATGGTTGAGGTCATATGTGCATCCACCGACGGTTGGGTATATGCCTGGGACGAGAACGGAAAACGTGTCAAGGGCTGGCCCGTTGAGTTGGGAGGCTCTGAAATCTGGATGTCGCCGGCCGCGGCGGATATAGACGGCGATCATGTCGCCGAGATCATAGTGGGTGGCTATGGGGGTGATCTCTATGTCCTTAACGGTGAGGGCGCGGTAATGGACGGCTGGCCTGTGCCGGTGGGGAGGGGTTGTGGACGAGGATCCCCGAGCATTGCGGACTTCGATGGGGACGGATCGCTCGATATAGCCGTGTCGGGCTTGTTTGCGAACTCGGTGTACCTGGTGGGGACCGACGGGCACATCAAGGACGGCTGGCCGGTATGGTCGAACAACTGTGAAGGTCTGAGCTCACCGATACCTGCGGACGTCGATAACGACGGACTCCCCGAAGTTGCCGTCTCCACCACCTGCGGGACCATAGTGACCTGGAACGCCGATGGAACCGTATGTAATGCCGTAAGCGGTCAGGCCATGAATGCGGTCTATCATTGTGAACCTCTTTTCGTTGACCTGGACGGCAACAATACGATTGAGGGTCTGGTTGGAACCAGCGGCAAGGATACCAGCGAGGTCGACGCTTTCGGGTCCGACGGCCGTGTGCTCGGTTTTCCCATTCGGGTCGCGGGAAGGATCTGGTCTACGCCTGCGATTACGGATGTCGAAGCCGACGGCACTGCCGAGCTGGTTGTGGCCACCACATCCGGTGAAGTGCAAATGTGGCGTTTCGTGGGTGCACAGGCCGTAGGGAGGATCGAGTATTCCCAGTCGAGGGGTGACATCTGGAATACCGGTCTCTACGGTTTCAGCCCCAACGCCAATACCCCCCTGGCCGATCTGGCGCTCAGTGCCGGCGACATTTCGGTGGATCCCGAGAGGCCGAGGGTCGGCGATACCGTATATGTGGCCGTTGTGGTTGCGAATGCCGGGCATTGGGTTGCCGGCGGGTTCACCGTGAATCTCTACTGCGATGAGGTGAGCGAGAGCACTGTGGTCGCATCTGCCGATATATCCGGTCTGGAGGCCAAGCGTGATACTGCCGTTTCCTTCGCCTGGCAGGTGCCTGCAGGCAAGGCCAGCAGGCTTGCAGTGGTAGCACTGGACTCTCGCGATGACGTTATCGAGCTGTCCGAGCTCAACAACCAGGCCGGAAAGCGCTTCTATCTTGCCGTTCCCGATCTGGAGATAGTGATACAGCGGGTGGAGCCTTTCCCGGTGGAAATCGGTGAAACGCTGGCGGTCCATGCCACCCTGAGGAACTTGGGTGAGGATGCGGCCGAGCACTTCCGGCTGGCCTTCTACGACAGTATCGTGTCCGAGCCGAGGCGTTTCGCCGCCTTCTATGTGGACACGCTCGAGCCCGGTGACAGCCTCAGAGTGGCTCCGCGATACCGGGTGGACGGATTCAAGGACGACTATCTGAGTATCTGGGGGGTTGTGGACGAGGAGGATGTGGTGCTCGAATACCATCACAGCAACAACACCGCCCGATATGACGTGAATTCCGGCATTGACGGGAATCTGCTTGTCGCGGCGGACTATGCTCCCATCTCCAGGATGATGTCCTCCAGGAGCCATGTGGCTGCCGAGTCGCCGCAGGGCCGAACCATCTTCGTCATGCAGACCGCCGAACCCCATGGAATAGTGTTTCAGACCATGGGTACCGATGTGGATCTTTCCAGGAACGTCGTGGTCTTCAGTACGGGCGGCGATATCGTCGGTTACGATATCGGTGACAGTGTGATGTTTGTCGTAAGCACATCCCCGTCCGACGATATCCAGCCGGTTATTTGGGGGGACAATATCGCATGGATTTCCGAGACCGCCGGCGGGAGACGGCTCATGCTCACGCGCGCCGCAGCGGATGCCGAGACCGTGAGGGCGTTTTCGAGTTTCGGTATAGGCGAGCCCGATCTCTCCCGCAATCTCCTGGTTTGGCAGGAGAGTGGGGCGTGGGGATGGGACATCATGGCGTATGACTTTGCGGGGGATTCACTCATCGTTGTATGTGATGACGAGGGAGACCAGATGCATGCGGCCGTTTGGGGAAAGGTCGTGGTGTGGGAGGACCACTCCTCCGGCGAAGGCGACATAGCCGGAGTCGATCTGGAAACAGGGGCCCTGTTGGAAATCGTGCGGCAACCGGACCCTCAGACGCATCCGATTGTCTCGGGGGATATCGTCGTCTGGCAGGACATGAGAAACGGCAGCTGGGACATCTACGCTTACAGCATCGCCGATGGGGTTGAGTTTCCGATATCAAGACAGAGCGATGATCAGATCATGCCCAGCCTGAGCGACAGCACCGTCTTCTGGGTCGATCACAGGGTGCCGACCGATGCTATTCTAGGCCTGAAATTCGGTGGAAGTCGCACGGTTGTGGATATCAAGAGGTTCGATGCCCTGTCACAGGACGGACAGATATCTCTGCTTCTGGACGTGGACGAGCACAGCGACGCCATAACCTACAGGTTCTATCGCTATCCCGACAGCCGGCCGATGTCCGATGACCGGCTTCTGCATATCCGGGAGGAGTTCAGCCTCGGCGCGGATTCGATCCATGTGTATCCGGACACCTTGGTCGCAGCACGGCGGGCGTTTTTCTATACGCTGGGTGTGATCGACGGTTACGGCGAGGAGACCTTCCATGGGCCGATAAGTGGATGGGCTTACGCATCTGCTCCCGAGCACCTGCTTCTGGGACACCCGTTTCCTAATCCCTGCCGGGGAGAAGTGGAGTTCAACTTCGGCCTTCCCCGCGAGAGTCGGCTGGAAGGCAACACATCTTGGACGGATCCGGATGAGCACCCCAGGGCGGTAAGCATGAGTGTATATGCGGTGACCGGGAGACTGGTGCGTACCATAGAGGCGGGCGCAATGACTCCGGGTTACTATCATTTCGAGTGGGATGGCAGGGATGACGGGGGCTACAAGGTGAGCCCGGGTGTATATTTCATCAAGGCGGAGACCCGGGGATCCGGCCTCACCAGAAAGGTCATTCTGCTCAGATGAGGCCATATGACCCCTGCGTTCCGTAGGGGTGGCATCCGTCGACTTGACCCCTATCCTGCTTTCTGCTAATTTCCTCTGGTCATGGATCTTGGGCGAGATACAGTATGGATGACCGATGCCCTCAAGGAAGCCCGGCAGGCTCTCGAGGCCGGTGAGGTCCCCATTGGAGCGGTTGTGGTTCACCGGGGCAGGGTCGTGGGGCGTGGGCATAACCGGATGGAGAGCCTCAGGGACGCCACCGCCCATGCCGAAATCATAGCTATCGGTGCGGCTTCAGGCGCCCTGGGAGATTGGAGGCTTGAGGGGGCGACCCTCTATGTCACCGTGGAGCCCTGCATGATGTGTATAGGGGCGATGTTCTGGGCGCGGATATCAAGGGTGGTCTTCGGCGCGGTGGACAAGCGTGGTGGTGCGTGTGGTGGGGCTGCGGATCTCGGGAGGTTGAAATACCTGGATAGGGAGCTTACCATAGATGGAGGTGTGCTGGAGGGGGAGTGCCGGGGGCTGCTCAAGGAATTCTTTGACTGTATGAGAAAGAACGACAGCGAGTGAATGGAGCGGAGAGATGCCAGAGTGGTTTAATGGGGCGGTCTCGAAAACCGTTGGGCAGGCAACTGCCCCGGGGGTTCGAATCCCTCTCTCTCCGCCATCTTTTCGGTGTCCGTGTAGCGTTGCCACTCCTGTGGCAACGGACGTTTGCTGTGATGTGGTTCGTCGCGGCGGGAGCCGCGACGCTACGTGAATCGGTGTCCGTGTAGCGTCGGGTCTCCGTGCCCGACGGCAGTTGGCCGCCGTGCAAAACAGAATATACGTGCGGAGAGATGCGAGAGCGGCTTAATCGGCGTGACTGGAAATCACGTGGACGGGCAACCGTCCCGAGGGTTCGAATCCCTCTCTCTCCGCCACTTATGATAGCATTGGCGCACCGTCGCCACTTCTGCGGCAACGAACGTGTGCTGTGATGTGGTTCGTCGCGGCGGGAG
>JALGWN010000338.1 GCA_025774115.1 bacterium | reverse complement strand
CTCAAAGCCGATACGGTCTACGGCAAGACACTCGTCAAACCGCTTGGTCAAACCCTCGACCCTGATGGCTTTGGTCACAGCTTCACCTGCGTAGATATCCAATGGTGCCCGGCAGCGCGAACCGGGATGGGTCCACAGTCTCGAGACCAGACTCTGCTAAGTTCTTTGACGCGACAAGGACTAAGTGATAATCTGACCGTTGGTGGTACGAAGCGGGTTCTCACAGGTGACACGGGTCGAAAACTGAGTTTCCAAAACCGGAGGCGCACCGATGCTCAGGTCAGGCACTGTAATGGCACAGGGTCCGGATAATCCAATTGTTTTAAGCAGGCTCATCGTGATCTCGGCTGTTGTCCTGGCACTTCTGGTTGCGGGGTTGGGTCCGGTCTACGGCAGCCCACCCGCCGGTTTCCAGAAGAAGTTCGTCCCCGGCGGATTCGTACACGTCCGGTATCTCTACGGTGAGGACGATGAGAATGAATTCCTGGTCACGCACGCCCGGGTCTGGGTGAAGGGAAGCCTGAACCCGTGGCTCGGTTTCCGTCTCCATGTGGACCTGGTGAAGGATGATGTGTTCAAGGACGCCTTCGCCGACATCCGCCTGGCCCCATGGCTCAAGGCAAGGTGCGGCCAGTTCAAATACCGATTCGGTGTTTTCGAGAGTCCGAGGGACTATGCAACCATATATAAACCGATGGTACGGTCCGGTCTGTTGGGCGAACCCCGAGACATAGGGGCCGCGCTCATCGGTACTCCGAAGCCGGCCAGGTTCAATGTAGCCATTCTCAACGGCACGGCAAAGGGTGTGGCCGAGGATGACACGAGGAAATCTGTGGTCGCAACGGTACTGCTGGATCTTGTCGAGGGCCTCGAGATCGGTGCATCCATATATGAAGGGACGAGGGACTATTATGTAATGACAGATGGCCACGTACAGACGATCCACGGCGCCCGCCGTGACAGGTGGGGCGCCCATGTGTGGTATGAACACTCGTCACTGCTCGTTCAGGCGGAGTACATCCGCGGCTACGATCATGACATCGATCTCGATGGCTGGTACGGCATTCTCGGTTACCACGTGCGCCCGTCGGTTCAAACTATCGTCAGGGTGGGATATTTCGATCCGGATACGGCCAGGGACGACAACGGTAGATACATCTACACAGCAGGTCTCAACTGGTTTGCCGACAAGGCATGCATAGTCCGGGTCGCGCATGAGATAGGAGACCCCGAGAGCGGGGATGGCAGCCACAGGTTCACGCTTCAGCTCGCGTTGATTCACTAAAGACCCACATTTCCTGACAACGAACACCACTCTTCACTCATCTAACCGGTATGTGAGCTACAACGCATGCCACGCGGGGCCTGGCGGGTTTGACTTAGGCCCCGTTGTATGGTATTCTTAGGAGGATGAAAAAGAACAAGGGGGACTTGTATGCATAGTCTTCAGACATCGATTACCGTCGGCGTGCTCTGTGTTTTGCTGGGCCTCCCGGCCCTTGCATCCAACCGGCTCGTCATGGTCGAGGAGCCATTCTGGAGTGCGAGCAAGGACGCAGTCGAGGCCATCGAGGCCTATGGAGGCAAAGCCAGGATTGTCGTGCTGCCACACTTCATAATCGCGGATATTCCCGATCACGTTGAGGCCGACCTGCTTGTGACCGGGTCGATCACTGAGATCCGTTCAGGCGAGCTCGATCCCGGCGAGTTTGACCGGTATGGTAGCGAGGCCCATCACATTATAACGGCGTGGAACAATGTCTATATGGGGAAGTCCCGCGAGATGGGACTCGATGCTCCACCGTCTCCCGACCGGATGCCGCTGGTCAATGACATCGTACCGGTTGACGATTACGGACTGCTCTCTAAGCCGCCTGGATCAAAGATATACGATACGAGCGAGTTCATGCTCGGAAGCGTTGCGCTCGGGGTGGTCCTGCCTGAGAGCGATGGATCGATCGATCCGAGTAGCGAGAACTGGACATCGACCGAAGAGAACAATGTCACGAGTGAGATAATAGCCGGTCTTGACTGGTATGTGACCAAG
>JALGWN010000337.1 GCA_025774115.1 bacterium | reverse complement strand
GAATTGGCATCCGCAGGGCCAAAGGACACAGCCAACTTTCCAGAGCAAGAGCTCGCTGAGGTAAAATGCTTGACAAGTACTCAAAAGGGTACTAAATTGGTATCAGTTACAAGCGAGGCCCTATGAGAGTCCTGAAAAAGGATACAGATTACGCCGTTCGTGCCTTGATCGCCTTGTCCCTCAAGGAGGATGCCTACGTTTCTGCAAGGCGAATAGCGGAAACGCAGGGAATCCCCTATCAGTTCTTGCGCCGCATTCTACAGCGGCTGACAAAGAGCGGCTTGGTGGAGTCTAAGTGGGGAACCGGAGGCGGCGTGAGACTCGCAGCACATCCTTCGGAGATTAGCATCGTGGATGTTGTGAGGATATTCCAGGGTGAGATTGAGCTGTCGCAGTGCATGTTCAGGAAGAGTATTTGTGAGAATCGGCCAACATGTGCTCTGAGACGCGAGATCAAACGGATCGAGAATCTGGTTAAGACGGAGTTCGAGCAGCTGACCATACAGAAGTTGGTGGAGGGGTCCTTGGCCACTGAAGTGGGGCGGTGAGACGGGAGTCAAGCATGTCAGAGGGACAGCACAGTAGCTCCATTCCCAGCCACTCGGAGGTGCAGGTGCTACTGCAAGGTGGGTTATGCAGGAAGATCATAGATTCTCTTTCATACCCATTCTATGTCGTGGATGCCCATGACCATACAATCAAGATAGCCAACTCCGCCACTTCTGTCTTCGGGGCAATAACGAAGGAGACGACCTGTTATGCCCTCACTCATAAAGTCGACCGCCCGTGCCAGTATCCTGATCATATGTGCCCGTTAGAGGAAGTGAAAAGGACAAAGAAACCTGTGGTACTGGAACACATTCATTACGATAAGGATGGCAAGGCGATGTGCGTGGAGATACATGGGTATCCTATCTTAGGCAGTGATGGGGATGTTGTGCAGATGATCGAGTACAGTCTCGATATCACAGATCGGAAGCACACGGAAGAGCTTCTGCGTGAAAGTGAAGAGCAGCTCCGCGCGGTGGTGGAGTCGGCGCATGATGCTATCATATCGATCGACAGTGGCGGGAAGGTGATCTTCTGGAATCGGGCAGCGGAGAAGATCTTCGGGTATTCCTCCCGCGAGATTATGGGCGAGCTCATCACGATTATAATGCCTGACCGGTTCAGGAAAATGCACGCCGAAGGGGTCCATCGTGTCGTCTCTACGGGGAAATCAAGGATCATCGGTGAGAAGATTGAGGTGGTAGGACTGAAGAGAGACGGCACCGAGTTTCCCCTGGAGCTGTCTCTCGCCAAATGGGAGACAGGCCGGGGATTGCACTTCACCGGTATCCTGAGGGACATCACCGAACGCAAGTGGGCGGAGGAAGAGTTACGGAAGGCCAATGAGAGGATGAGACATGATCTGGAATCAGCGGCTGATGTTCAGAAGGCGCTTCTTCCCAGCGAATACATGGAGATCCGGAATATAAGATTCGCTTCCGCGTTCAAACCCTGTGAGGAATTGGGTGGTGATATCTTAAACGTGCTCCCGCTCGATGATCGGCTTGTCGGCCTGTATGTCCTGGATGTCAGCGGCCATGGCGTTCAAGCCGCCCTGCTGTCGGTGACGCTCAGTCGTCTTCTCTCTGCCCTGACGGAGCAGTCATTTCCCGTCATGCAGCAAGGCGGGGATACTGGCCGTCACCATCTCCAGCGGCCGGTCGATGTAGCCGAGCAGTTGAATAGACAATTCCCTATGGATCATGAAACCCTGCAATATTTTTCGCTCCTGTACGGGGTATTCGATTTGGAGACGAATACGTTTCGATATACCTCCGCAGGGCACCCTGGTCCAATCTACCTTCCCTGCGACGCAGCTACGGCAGTTCTCGAGAAGCCCGCGTTTCCCATAGGCTGGTTCAAGAAACCACATTACGAAGAGCACGTCGTCGTTATGAATCCCGGAGATCGTCTGTACTTGTATTCCGACGGGGTCACCGAAGCAGCGAACTCGAAAGACGAACCATTCGGTAGAGAGCGGGTCGTTGACACACTTGATCAGAGCC
>JALGWN010000336.1 GCA_025774115.1 bacterium | reverse complement strand
TAATTTTGGTGGCTTCGTAAAAAGTCTTCAACTCGTCATTCCGGCCTTCGCCGGAATGAGTGCGCCTGTGAAGGCGTCATATCAGCACGGTGAAAGACCGTGTCGGGGTAAGCCAAGAACCTCGTAGCTGAAAGTAACTGCGTCGTCGTGAGGCGGGGTGGAGAGCAACTGGAAGCGAACTGGCGGTCCGCAGGATGACGAACTCGTTTCGGCGGGATGTGACGGCGAGCCTGCTCATTCATGGCGAAGCCCGAAACTCGTTCGACACGCTGATTTGGCGGTAAAAGCGATGTCGGGGTGCATCACGTGGTTGGAGGTGGAACGTCGGGAAGGTGTGACGAGATAAGCAGGGAGACCTGTTCGCGAGGTGACGTGGGCAGGAGTCAGAGTCTCCATAGTACCGTAGTGGCGAGAGTTACGAAAAGCGCGGAGAGCAAAACCGGGCCGAGGGAAGGGAGGCAGGAAGGGGGATGTGTGAAGTTCGAGGAGAGGCAGAGTGTAAGCGAAGCACCGGCAGTGTCAGGCTGCGGCTTGTCTAAGCAAGGTGCAGATACCCGGCGGCAGGAATGGAGCTGGGCGGAAGCCTCGATCTGGACGGAGCGCATGTTGGCGGCGCTGGAGAACGGCGTCAAAGGAGGCAAGTGGTTCAGCCTGATCGACAAGGTTGTTCGTCCCCGAACACTTGAAATTGCGTGGCAACGGGTTGCCCGGAACAAAGGTGCGGCCGGGGTGGATGGCCAGAGCGTGAAGCGGTTTGAGCAACGGGCGACAATGTATCTGCAGGAGTTGTCAGAGTCTCTGGAGTCGGGAACCTACCGGCCTCAGGCGGTTAAGCGTGTGGAGATACCCAAAGGACCGGGCAAGACCCGTCCGTTGGGCATTCCGGTGGTCAAAGACCGCATTGTGCAGACCGCGCTGAAGATGGTGGTGGAACCGATTTTTGAGCGGGACTTTCTGGACACGAGCTATGGCTTTCGTCCGGGACGCGGGTGCAAGGACGCCCTTCGGGAGGTGGACGGCTTGATCAAGGAAGGCTACACCCACGTGGTGGATGCCGATATGGCGAGCTATTTTGACACCATACCGCACGATCGGCTGATGAGTCTGGTAACGGAATGGATCAGTGATGGACGTATACTGGATTTGATCCGGGCATACCTGGGTCAGGACATTATTCATGGGCTGGAACGCTGGACGCCTACCGGCGGCACTCCACAGGGGGCAGTTATCAGCCCGCTGCTGGCGAATTTGTACCTGCACCCGCTTGATTGCAGAATGCGGTCAAAGGGATATCGCATGGTGCGATACGCCGATGATTTCGTAGTGATGTGTCTGGACGCGGAAACCGCCCAGGCTGCCTTGGCCGAGGTTCGTACCTGGGTAGAGGAGAACGGCCTGACGCTACATCCGGACAAGACCCACATAGGGGACTGTTCGGTGGCAGGGCAAGGGTTCAATTTTCTGGGCTATCGTTTCGAGGCCGGAAGGCGGTGGGTACGTCGGAAGAGTCTTAAGTCGTTTCGGGATCGAATCCGCGAGAAGACCGGACGCTCCTGCGGGAAGAGTCTGGGACAGATTATCGAGAATCTGAACCCGATGCTCCGGGGGTGGTTTGGTTACTTCAAGCACGCCGATTCCTGGGTTTTCAAGTACATGGATGGCTTCATCCGGAGGCGCTTACGTGCGGTGCTTCGGCAACACATGCGGCGACCCGGACGCGGCCGGTGTCTGGCTGATCATAAACGCTGGCCAAATGCTTTCTTCGCTGAACAGGGGTTGTTCACCATGACGCAAGCCCGTGTTCTGGCGAGCCAATCACGATGTTGAAACTTCCAACTGGAGAGCCGTGTGCGGGAGAACCGCACGCACGGTTCGGAGGGCTTTCTATTACCCATAAGTATCATGTCTGAGCCGCCAAATACAAGCCCTCCGTCAGATCCGCGAGGCGTCTCCATCCTCTCCATAGAGTAACGGTGCCCGGGGGGCCGTCGCGTTTTCGGGCAAGATAGCCGCCGAGTTTTGCGACCCATATGACTACTTCACAGATGCAGGGTGGT
>JALGWN010000128.1 GCA_025774115.1 bacterium | reverse complement strand
TATTCTTAAGAACCTCCATGGGTGAACAGGTCGCGACGGTGAGTGCGGAGGCCGCGGGGAAGACTGTAACGGTCCGAGTGACGTGTGTGTTGCCTCCAGCAGAAAGGCATCTGGTAAGCGGCGAAGAAGGCTTCAAGCTCTTGAGCAAGCTCAAGACAGAGATCATGGCAAGAGCAGAGCCACTCCTAAAGGCCCTGATCGAAACCCTGGCAAATACTAAGGTCACAGGTATCCGTTCGAGCTTCCGTGTCGACACAGGTGAATGCATCAAGATATTCACCTTGAGTAGTGATCTGGATGCAATTTGTTAGGTCTACGGGGGTTAGGTCATGGAACGCAAAAGGAGTTACATCACGAGCTCGGATCTGAAACGATTGAGGGAGCTGCTCAAGGTCACCAGAGAGTTTCACCTGGAGTATGATATCTGTATGTCGTCAAAGAGTTCGGACTCATTCAGGCTCAGCTCTAAGCTGCGGTTTGTCGTCTTCGATTCACACTTTACCATCGTTCATACACCTGCTGCAACTGCTTCCGTGTAGAGACGTCTTCTCAGCCTCATCGTCCTTCTCTTGATTCTTTCTCGCTTCGCTCGTACCTCTTCAGCTCTGCCATAATACATGTCGGCCGGTGTCACATTGTCCAACGCCTCGTGATAGCGCTCGTTGTTGTAGTAGTCCACGAAATGACCGATTTCGCGCTCCAACTCCTCGGGGCTATAGTAGTTGTCGAGCCTGATGACACTCTTCATGCTCCGGTGATACCGCTCTATCTTGCCCTGGGTCATTGGGTGAAACGGCTTACCCCGGGTGTGACCGATACCACTTGAGAGAAGATACTCCCTGAGATCGCCACTCAGATAGGCCGGCCCGTTGTCCGAGGAGTAGACGCGGCCGGTTCACCACCCGCACATGCGCCACCCCAGAGGCTCTGATGGCCTCTTCCACAGTGGCTTTCACCTCATCTGAGCCCATCCCGGAGCACAGACGCCAGGCGAGGATATACCGGGAATAGTCATCCAGGACCGTCGAGAGGAAGTACCAGCCCCAATGGACCACCTTCAAGTACGTGAAGTCCGTCTGCCAGAGCTCATTGACTCTCACCGTGGGCTGAGGGAAGCGATCCCGGGCCGAGAGCACCTCGAAGGAAGGAGTGGAAAGCAGATCATGGGCCTTCAAGATCCGATACACGCTGGATTCACTGATGTAATAGCCCCTCTTATCAGTGATCATCCAGGCCAACTCTCGTGGGCTCTTCTCCGGATGCTCCAAGGCCGTCTCCACCACCTTCTCGCGCTCCCAGGCCGGAATAGCATTCCAGAATCGCCTCAGTGCCGGCTTCCGGGCCACCAGGCCGTCATAGCCACCGTCCTTGTACCGGCGGTACCACTCGTAGAAGGTGCTCCGGTTGATGTCCAACTCCCGCAAGGTCCGCTTCACCCCGAGACCCGAGCTCTCTACTATCCGGATCACTTCCATCTTCTCGCTCTGGCTGTAACGCATGTACCGCTCCCGCTTCAACCCTCGCCATTCAATCTTTTTTTGAGCGTGCGATTCGTGAGGCTTAAGTCTGCCACCAACTCCTTGAGCTCAGCATTCTCTCGCCTCAGAGCCGCCACCTCGGTTGTATTGGCCTCACGCTGGGTATCTCCCTTCAAGCGCTTCTTGCCCGCTTCCAGGAAGTGCTTGCTCCAGCGGTAGTAAAGGCCTGTGGTAATCCCCTCGCGTCGGCAGATGGTGCTGACGCTTTCCTCTCCCTTGAGGCCTTCCAGGACTATGCGGATCTTCTCTTCACTCGAGAACTTACGGCGGGTCTTGCGGCGGATCTCTCGGACTACACTCTCAGGACTGCGACTCTCCTCGGATCTCATAGCTGCCTCCCTTCGGGACCTGGCGGCCCCGCAAAGTGCAGCTTAGAGTATAACCCCTACGTGTCCGAATTCTGCTGACGGCAAACAAAATTCTCTTCTCCCTCTTTTCCCCTCCTTCATCTGAATAGGCAATGGAAACTTCCGTACCTGGAGCCCCATAAATGCGGCCCAGTATGACTTTTGTGATTTTTGAGATTCGGCCGCGGCTGTTATAGGGGGGAGAGAGGTGCAATTCTACTTGTCGTACGATCTGCTCGACCGGAATTCCATCAATAGCCTGAATCACATACCCGGGGTGAAGACCTGCCTGATTGGCAGGAGACTCAGGTTGAACGGATGTAATCACGGCCGCTCCATCGAGCAGCCGGATATCTAATCCCGGGCTGCCCTCAGCAAACACAAGAGGTTCATAAATCGCAAAGGATCCAGGAGGGACTATGTTGGCATGCGATACTTCCAGTTCCCAGAGCATCCTGTTGACAAGTCTGTAAAACTCTTCATCCTTCTCAGCGGTTGTGATCTGTGGCAGGTAACGGTCATAGACACTTTTCCAGTCCAAACCGCCAAATGTCGAATCAAAATGAGCCTCGTTCACTTTCTTCCATACAATCTCGAAAGTTCTCAAATGCTCCTTGTTCTGGCTCATACATGGCGTCAGCTGAACGAGTAAGCCCAGCGCTGTGAACAGTGCAATGATTCCTGGTCTCATGATTTACCTCCAATGATAATGAGAATTCCTTATTGTTGATCCGTTCATTTCCTCGGTATTGAAAATCCCCGTACTCCGAACAAAGATATCATTCCCCATTCATGCTTTGATCCGAATTCGATGTCTTCAGGCAGCCTGAATACGCCGTCCGCCCTATATCCCAATGACTTAAAGCGGTTGCCCATTATAAGGTCTTCTGCTATCCTGCCGAAAGACATTCGCAGCGGACACCTTCGGCAGTTCTCTAAGAACAGTATGGCAGCTTCTTCACGGCCCCCTTTCAGCCCGGCCGGCGAGTGCGCAAGGTCACTCTGAAAGTTCTACCTATGTTACTGCCCGGGGAGTCACCTGTGCAGACACAGTGATCTTTGTTTGGCCTCTTGCGATCCGTTTGATCCCGAGGGCAAGACAGTCCCACAGAATCGCGCTTTGGGATGGCAGCCCGGGGAGCCATCCTTCATCTCTTGAGCGCTGTTTCGGTGTTGAGCCTCCGTCTCTCATCCCGAGGGCGTGCTCGGCCCGGAGGGATCCTCTGCCCGACGAATCAAGGTATTCACACTTGAACTGAATTGCCTGTGCGCCAACCTTAACGTGCTGAGATGCAACAGGTGACCGGAGTATCTGAAGTGACACAGTGGCAGGCGCTTGAGATCTAGAGCTCCCGCCATTCTGGCGGCGTTGGGCGTCGTGATGATACTTGAGGGGATGAAATCCACAAAGCACTCACTGGAGTTCCATGGTATCATAGCCCTGATCGGTGCTGCCTTCAGGGTGAGCCTTGATGCACTCGGGGCAGGGATTGCACTCGGAATAACAGGCGAGCAGTCTTTCGGCATAGCTGTCGCGGTCGGGCATCACTTCTGTCATCCTGAGCGGCATGGGATTCGCCGGGCAGGCTGCCCTCGAAGCACACAAGCTTGGGTGGGGTCATCCTCACATAATACCTGTGAATGAACCACTTACAGATAGAGCCTTCGCTGGAGGTTAAACCCTAATCTCACTTCGTTCGAATGTGTGCCCAGCATGAGGCGCCTGGTCCCGATTTCGACGCTATTCCCCATGAGCAGCATGAATTGATGTCCCCAGGTCCGGAACTCCACTCCGAATGCGAATGCGTTCTCCTGACCCAGAGGTGATTCCTCCCCATCGTCATCACGACCAATGACCGGGAAATACTCACCCAGGATGCTGACCGACCGAAGCACATCGACCTTGGCGCCAAACCCCAGGCCGCCTCTCTTGTTAAAGCCGTCGTAGCCAACGTTCAGGGCAAATATCAGCCTTTCGAAGAGTGGTTCGGTCTCAAGGTCCACCAGGTAGAAAAGGTTGTTCTCCCTGTCCGCATCGACGAATTCCCTGAAACTGTAGAGCTCAATATCCAGTTGCGTTCTGAGGAGTGCATCCGGGAAAAGCCAGGTATAGCTCAATCCCAACAGCCATTCGCTGAAGTCCGTTATGTATCCGCCACGAACTTCGAGCTCTCGCCAGACCGGGCCCCTCAATCCGAATCCCACATTGGCGCCCGAGCTCATCCCGAAGAAGGTATCTAGCGGGTCCTCGTCAATAGCCCCGTAGAAGCGATGATGGAGAAAGAACTCCATCTGTCCGTTCTTTAGATTGGATGGGACCCGCAGGTTAAGCATGCTCGCCTCATAGGCAAGGCAAGTTGAGGGCAGGCATAGGAACAGCAGTGCCAGAGTGAATCGCCTCAAAGGTCTTCCTCCAGGTAGACGCCCTATATTGTTATTGTTGTAGGAGTTTTCGCCCCATGCTCGGTCGTAAAGTTGTCGACTCCATTGGCGCCGCGCGCCAGGAGCACAGTATAGGTATTGCCTTCAACCAAAGGCCGGTCCCTCGTGTCGCCGGAATCCAGCGGTATCGAGAAGGTTATCTCGGTTGCTCCACCGGTTTCGGTGCCGGCCTTGTCGGTAACATCGTCCGTACCCCCACCGGTCACGTCCGCCTGGTGAGCGGTGAGTCCAGAGCCATAATCGTCCCGGATGAACACCTCTCCCCCACTTACATAACCGATGATGATATTGGCGTTCTGCATCCTGCTGGTGGGGTCAAAACCCACGGCGACCCATCCGGTCGTTGAAGCGCTAACCTTGACCAACAGGTCTGAATCCTCGACCTTCCACTTGAGCGTGACTCCGCCTGCAGTCTTTGTCTTGAAGCCGTCTTCATCAATTCCACCGTCGGTGCCCGTTCCGCCATTGTCTGAACCACAGCCATAGAAGGCCAGCAATGCGAGGCATAAAGCCGGTACTAACCACTGCCTGTACTTTGCCATGTCAACCTCCCTCAGAACAGAAGTCCATGTCCAGTCAATCTCCTCCGCGAATCGCCCTCTGCTTCTTGACTGTTCGCCACCAGAATCGTCTCACACCCACAGGGGCTTAGTCCATATCTAAATGTGAAGGGCGCAGGTCACAGCTCTTGACGCTGGCCGGCGAAGGTAATATCTAGCATTGAACAGATTGGAGCACAATGAGCCTTATAGTTGACTTCCTTATTGCACTCAAAGACTACTTGATCGAGATCACGCCGGCCCTGGCCATTGGGTTCTTTCTTAGCGGTCTCATACATGAGTTCCTACCAGCCGACTGGATAGAGAAGAATCTCGGCAGGAAGGGGATTAGGGGGATCCTTTATGCAACTCTCGTGGGATCTATCATGCCGGTCTGCTGCTGGGACTTCTCCTCAGTATTCCCTGATACCCGAGCGCATGTCGTCAGCTTAATCCGGACACGGAAAGGTGATAATCTAAGCTGCACTTCGGAGACCAACTGCGACAAGTGAAAGTGATAGACTTACGCGCTCTCGCTCTCTTCGTCTTACCCCAATGGCCACCATATCTCACAGAATCGTGCTCTCAGACATTTGCCCGGGGAGCCATTGATTCTGAGGGTTGCAGCTGGATAGCCGAGTGCTTCACAATGTTTTAACCGCCTGCCAAATCCCCACGCCAAGTGTGTCAACCGAAGTGTGAAGTCCCACACCATCGGGGCGGTTCCTGCCCTCGGTCGAGGGCGGGCCCTTCGGTCCTGTAATTCTTGGAAATATAAGGGATTGACAAAAGGTAAGTAAAAGAGTACCCTTTTAAAGGTTGGAGTGATTATTGGGGTAATGGAGTCAATGCCTTTCCATGCCGGGTTACAGGGTGCCACAGATGGTTTTCTCCAGGAGGATGCTGCGAGACCCGACCGGCCTGGTTGAGGAGGCACACAGGGCCAACAGGCCACGGGGACCACGGGTAGAAGTAAAGCACAGGGGGTGAGGTGATGATGGGGATCAGGACTGCAGGGGATCAGGACCTAGTCAGGCTTGCCAGAAGTGGCAACACCAGAGCATTCGACAGGCTCATGATCCGCTACCAGGATAAGATGTACAGGCTCGCCAGGAAAATGTCTGAGAGCGAGGAGGATGCTGAGGATGTGGTTCAGGAGGCGTTCGCCAGAGCTTACACGGCGATACCCGGTTTCAGGGGAGAGTCGAAGTTCTCGACCTGGCTGTACCGGATCACCTTGAACATGGCCATCATGCGGAGGAGGCGCAAGCGCTATGAGCATGTGTCGCTTGATAGCCCAATCGAGACCTCGGACGGCCGCATGCAGCGAGAGGTCGAGGATACCTCGTCGAGCCCGCTTGACGAGGTCATATCAAACGAGGCTAGGCAGATTCTCGAGCAGGCGGTATCTAGTTTACCTCAGGCGTCCAGGACGGTCTTCGTGCTGAGACATTTCGAAGGGCTCTCAACCGAAGAGACAGCAGGCATACTCAGGATCTCGGTGCCCGCGGTCAAAGCACGGCTCCACCGCACCCTGGTCATTTTGAGGGAACATGTCTTGGACTGTGTAAGTAAGAGGCCGGTCGGCGACTGTGCTACCGGGTTCACCGCCTAACAGAGGGTGCTGTGCATATATCCCACAAAATCGCGCTTTGAGATATTTGTCCGGGGAGTCAACTATCTAGGTCCACACAAAGGACTCGGACGCAGGGATGCCCCCGGGGTCAGCCCCATTGCCGCATTCCCCATTGGTGCTTGACAAACTCATCCTGATTGATTAGAAAATGATTATGACATCCATATTCATTAGGAAGCACATGGCATGAAGGCGGTCAAGGTGGTCTTCGCCGAGTATATGTCGAAGAACAATCTGAGAAGCACTTCTCAGAGAGACCTGATCCTCGACGTCTTCCTGATGGTGAAGAAGCACGTTACAACTGAAGAGCTTTATAACCTGGTAAGGTCCAGAGACGCGTCTATCGGTTGGGCCACAGTACACAGAACACTTAAGCTGCTCTGCGAGGCGGGCATCGCCCGTGAAGTGGACTTTGGTGATGGGGTGCTGAGGTTTGAACATCAGTTGGGTGGTGGGCATCATGATCACTTCATCTGCAACAATTGCGGAGGGGTTTCTGAGGTTGTGGATCAAGAGATAGAGAGGTTACAGGAGAAACTGGCCAAGAGGCATGGGTTTGTTCTGGTGAGTCATAGAATGGATATGTTCGGACTGTGCAAGAAGTGCAAGAAAAGAGGATGAATCATAACGGAGGCTCTTTTTTT
>JALGWN010000335.1 GCA_025774115.1 bacterium | reverse complement strand
TGTCGCAAGTTTGTCGCAAGTTCGGTCGAGGGCAATTCAGTCCTTGATGCTGTAGATCAATTGATTTGTTGCACCTTCCGAAAGCAGCAAGCCTTTGTCGAGCATGGCTTTCAGGTCCCTCTGCAATGACCGGCGGTTAACCTCCGGACACAGCCCCTCAAAGTCCTGGATGGTCAGAACGCCATGTTCCAGAATGTGGTCGATGGCCTTGGCCTGGCGATCGGAAAGTCCGTACTGCTTGACGAGTGCATCCCGCCGGATGGCCCGTTCCCCGCGCTGTTTGACCTCGCCAAGTTGGGCGGTCAACCCCCCGAGAAAATACTCCAGCCATCCGGTCACATCCATGTCGCTTTCCCGGACGCTCTGAATCGCACGGTAGAAAGAGGCCCGGTCCCGGTCGTAATACTCGCTGATCGTGAACAGCCGTTTGAAGTCGTATCCGGCCTTGTAAAGGCAGAGCGTTGAGAGCAGCCGGGAGGTGCGGCCGTTTCCGTCCAGAAATGGGTGGATGTGCACGAGTTGGAACTGGGCAATGCCACTGACCAGCACGGGGTGAGTCTCCTGTTCCTGATCGAACCAATCCACAAATTCCGCCATCATGACCGGGACATCGTACGCCGCAGGCGGTGTGTAGACCGTCTCTCCGGTAACGGAGTTGATAATATAGTTCTGAATCTTCCGGTACTCGCCAGGAGCGCCGGCTCCACCCCGAACCCCTTCCACGAGCCGCTTGTGAATCTCCCGGATCAGCCCTTCCGTAACCGGACCGCCTCCCTCCAGGTACTCGGACACGAAATCGAAGGCTCTTCGGTAGTTCAGCAATTCTCGTGCGTCATCCGCATTCACCTCGGGAACAGCCTTGCCCGCCAGGAGACGCTCGGCTTGCTCCAGGGTCAGGCGCGTTCCCTCGATGTGAGTCGTGTGGTGCGCTTCCAGGATCAAGGCGCGCCGGCCCATCTCACGAACCCATTCCTCGGAAAGAGTCGCAGCCTCAAGAAAACCCCGGGCCCGCTCAATGCGTGTCAGATCGGCCGTTATCCGGTTGGTAATCGTGAATTGGGGATCCAGGGCCATGGCCATGCTCCGCCTTAGGACTGGGAGACCTGAACGGTGTACGACCGTACTGATTACATACCACTAATTGCACCCTGAGCCGCAGCCATCCCCACACTCGCCGCTGCCGTGACTTTCTTCGCCGCAATCGCAACCGCAGCTGCAGCCGACCTCCTGGGTGGCATTCTCGCTGATACCGACGACCTTGATATCAAACGTCAGCTTTTCTCCGGCCATGGGGTGGTTCAGGTCGACGGTCACCTGGGCATCGTCGACTTTGGTGATAACAGCGGGAAACCGCTTCCCGTCGGGGCTGGTCATTCCAATGGGCTGCCCCACCTTCGGTTTCACGTGGGGCGGCAACTCCGACCGTTGAAATGTAAGCGTTCTTTCCTCATCCCTGTGACCGTATGCATCTTCCGGGTCGAGGGTGAAGACCTTTGTTTCATTCAACGACATACCCGCCAGCGCAGACTCAAACCCCTTGATCATCTGCCCCGCACCCACCTTGAATTCCAGCGGCTGCTGCCCCTTGCTGGTGTCGAAAACCTCACCGTTTTCAAGGGTTCCGGTATAGTCTACACGGATAAATAAGCCGTCGCGTACTTTGTCCATTAGAATCTCCTTAAAGTTAACTAATAGTCCACTGATTCGTTCCATCCCACCTCGAGCCCCTAGAAGAAAGAACTTCCGACCCAGATCCGGAACGCAAACTCCGCTTCGGTTCCGTCCCCAAAGGCTATGGCCGGCCCCAGTTCGAACAGGAGCCAGGGCGTAATCGTCTCCGTCGCCTGCACCTCCGCACCGATCCGGGCCAGAAGCGGGAGCACAAAATAATCTGGGGCATTGTCCACGATCATGTACGTGAGGGGGATGGCTCCCCCGGTGATCAAGTTGACCTTCGGAGTAAGCTCGATCGTGACGGGAACACTCAACTCACCCCGCAACCCGAAGACAAAGTGATCGCCCCGGCCCGCATCCATGCTTCCAAGCAGCATTCCGGGCTTCACCTGAAAG
>JALGWN010000127.1 GCA_025774115.1 bacterium | reverse complement strand
GGCACCCACCTGGATTATCCGGGATCAAGAATAACCTGACCAAGCGGCATCGGGCGGGGATTTTTCTATCCGCACCTTTAGACGGGTTTGTAACTGAAACTCGGATCCAGACCCTGGAGCTCCTCAGCAAGGACGACGACTCTCCGCTTCGCCTTCTCCGTGTGGTGACTCTTCCAGTGCATGTAGGCATCAAGAAACTCGTCTTGCTTCTTTTCCAGCCGGAGTCGCTTACCTGAAGCTTCAACCGAGCGTATGAGGTGATAGACCTCTCCTTCGGATAGGCGTTTGACGATGTCGAAGTACTCGCCGCGGAGGTATGTCAGGATGGTGACATACTTCTCAAAGCCTTTGGCGAGTTGCTCGAGCACCTCGGTCATCGTCTCGCCTATTCCGGGCACCCTTTTGCTGTAAGAGAACGCGAAGTGATAATAGGTCTGCCCTTTACCCATCTGACCCTGATGGCCATGCTTGAACTGCGGACCCAGCGGTATGGATTGCTCGCCCGCGGAGTCGAACACCCCGATTGAGAAAAGCAGAAAACCTGCGTTGGCTTTGTAGATGGTGTATTTCAGTCTGGCGTCGTTGGAGTTCTTCAGTCTCGTGAAGAGTTCGATATCGTGTTCCGAGAGATACGGTCTCAGATATTCGATATATGCTGGATTTGCGAAGGCCGTCAGGAGGTTTGCCAGGTATACGTTTACCTCTTGCTCAAACGCGCTGTCGGTGGACTCGAGATGGTTTTGGACCCTCGTAAGCAGCAAGCAATTCAGCATGAAGAAGAAAGTCCGTTCCTTGTGTTTTGCTTTCATATTGAAATAGTAATCCTGATCATTCATTTTCATTTGCTTTCAGGGGGAGGCGACCGGGGGCTCGCTCCATGGTTGCGGGAGCACCTTAATGTGCGGGGCTAATCGCGAGCCCCCGGTCAGTTCTGTTCACCTTCTCCTTGAGGGAGTGTTGCGCGACCCACTTGGTACCTGCTGCATCTATCATGCCATGGGTGTGCCGTCCTGCGATTCTCCGGCGCATTCTGAGAACTTGTTCAAACATAAGGAGATATGCTACATTGTGATATAGATGCCGGTTGACGGCGTCCGGATCCGGAGCCGAAGAGTGGGTGAGATCGCTCAGGTCCCGGGGCAAAAGTCTCAACGACTCTAACAGGGCTATTGTGTTTTGGGCACAGGCTGGAGGGGGTACAACATGAGAGTGGGCTATCTTCAGTTCGGCCCGCTATTCGGCTCGAAGAAAGAGAATCACGAACGAGTGGCTGATTTCCTGAGTGGAGTGAAGGCGCACCTGATCGTCTTGCCGGAGTTATACTCAACAGGCTATCTCTTTGAATCCAAGCAGGAGCTTCTGGGCTTCGCCGAGGATGAAGGGGGAGAGAGTTTCAACTTTCTGAAGCAGCTTTCAAGAGATACAGGAGCCGCCATCGTCGCGAGCATCGCCGAGCGGGTGGGGGAGGATTGCTACAATACGTGCCTTCTTTGTTCAGAAGGGGAGATAAAGGCCAAGTACCGGAAGATCCATCTCTTCGACAGGGAGAAGGAGATCTTCACCCCCGGCAACCTCCCTTTCACTGTGTGCGATCTCGATGGAGTGAGGATCGGGCTAATGGTTTGCTTCGACTGGATCTTCCCCGAGAGTGCCCGCATACTCGCTCTCAAAGGCGCCCAGATCATATGCCATCCGTCGAATCTGGTCCTGCCGTACTGTCCGAGGGCCATGATAACCAGGTGTATTGAAAACGGTGTGTTTGCGATCACAACCAATCGCGTGGGTACGGAAGCACGGGCGGGTCTGGAGCTCAAGTTCATAGGTTTGAGTCAGGTCGTCGCCCCCAGGGGCGACATACTCGTCAGAGCGGACGAGGAAGAAGAGGGCATAAGAATAATAGACATAGATCCATCACTGGCCGACGACAAAATGGTGACGCAGCGAAACCATCTGATAGAAGATAGGCGGGTGGAGTTCTACGGGGATCTCTGTGGCCCAGACCGGTGAAAAGGGCCCGTCTGCGGCGTACACTCAAGTACGCCTCGTGTCTCGCGACTTCGCATGCCTTGCATCCAGCCGCTTTTTTACCAGCCTGGGAATTAAGTTAACTGTCACCTCAATTCGGATTGCCTCTCCGTACATGCCTCCTATTTCAGAAGGATCAGTTTGGAGGACTCACTGAAGTCCTTACCTTCCATCCGGACGAAGTAAGTACCGGGTGCGACCCGCCTTCGGGAGGCATTCATTCCATCCCAGCCTGCCATGTACCTGCCGGCCATCTTATGTTCGTCGACCAGCGTGGCGGTCAGCCGCCCGGTTATATCGAACACCTTTATGCTCACATGCGAACCCGACCACGGCACGGCATAGGCGATCGCCATCATGCCGCGCGAGGGATTGGGAAGTGCGAGTCCCAGGCTGAATCTCACGGGGGTGTCCGAGAGATCGTTACAGACGTCGTCACACGCGCCTGCGATCACACCACCGCTCCAGATCATTACGTCGTCAACGTACCAGCCTTCGCCCGCAACGTAGCCGTCGGATCCGAACTTCAAGCGTAACTGACAGAGGCCGCTGTAATCGGGAAGCTCGAAGACGGCCATCTGCCAATCGTGCTGCCCGGAGTATACCGGTTTGTTGTCGGTGAACGGTGCACCTGTTCCCGGAATCATACGATAGGGATAACCCTCAACGGGGTCAATGGGGGCGGCCACGCCTGCCGAATCCACAAACGAGACGCCTGCTCCATCCCAAGCAATCCCCGATCCCTCGACGGGTTCATAGGTCTCCGCATCGATCCAGTGCCAGAACACAAGGGTCGCGCCCTCGCTGATATCGATCATGGGCGACTCGAGCAGGCCTTTGGAGTTCGGGCTGTAGTTGCCACCGGTGCTGGAACCGCATTTCCAGCTGGTTCCGCCGCCCGGCGTGTGGTTTCGGTCGGTGCTGAGGTGCCATTCATCGGTCCATCCGGAGGTGGTCCGATGGGTCCAGCCCTGCTCACCGCTCTCGAACGTGAAGTCATCTGCCGCAGCTATCCCGAACAGGTGATAGTCGCCCGCCGGTTCGGTGGCAACGTGGGAGGATGATGAGGCATCCGTAGCAACGATCCGGTACTCGATATAATCACCGCTCGATACGGTTCCGCCGAACTCGGCCTCATAGGTATCGGTACCAGTGATATCGGTCATGGCGATCGGGGTCTGCACGGCGCCATTCACGGAATACTCGAGAACGACAGTTGCAAGCCCCAGGTTATCCACCACGTCGGCACTTACCGTAGAAGGCCAGCCGGCATCGGGCTGATCATCCAAAGCGGTATGGGTTATGACCGGCGCCTCGCCATCGTCTCCTATCGAGAAGGAGTGATAGACGGACGGTGCGCCCTCCGGATCGGTAACGACGTCGTCCCGGCCAAGCGCTCTTGCATAGATATAGTAAGATACCGACGTCCCGACAGCCTGCTCCGGTATCGTCGCGGCATACTCGTCGGGGTTTGCCGTCGCGAGCATCGTGGTTTGTGTGTAACCGCCTCCCGTATCATAGAAGAGCAGCAGCGAGTCGGGGTCGAGCGTCATGTTGCCGGTGATTGTCGCCGCCACCGGAAATGTCTCGGTGGAATCCTCGGTGTCCCTGACCGGACTGTGGGCGACATTTATATAGAGCCCAGGGCCTATGCCGTGGGCCCCGAAGGCTTCTACTATCTCATCGTAGTGGGGAGTCCCGTTTGAGAGGTCTCCGTCGTCGTCATCGGTCTCGATCACGTCATAGTAGTAATCGAAGAAGTTCTCGGCCAAGCCGTATCGTGCGAAGTGCCAGAGGGAGTCTGCCAGATGTACGTCCGGCGAAAGGGCCTCCCGGAGGTCCCAGAGCGCCCCACCCAGGATCCGGCCGTCGTCGTGAACCTCGCCCGTGAGATCGTCCGGATACCGGAGGTTGTTGTCCATGCTGCGGAAATTGCCTCCGGTTATTACCCCTTCCCCGATCTGGGGCTCGTTGGTGATCATACAAGCCGTGTAGTCGGCGAAGGCCTCGTGCATTGCCCCTGAAGGCGAATAGGGCCGGTACTGGTAGTCGACTATGCCGTGGCCGTACTCGTGATAGATGATGTCGCAGAACATGGCGAGATCGTTACAGGTGCCGGAACCGGCTCCCAGGGTTATGCCGCTTCCGTCCCAGTATGCATTGCAGTAGTCGGGCTGATTGACCCTCACCGGGATCTGCCGGTCCATACCTGTATAGGAAGGGTCTATCGACTTGATCTTCTCATGGACGACGTTTATGTGATAATAGGCGTTCCTTTCGCTGGCAATCGAATTGGAGTTGTCCCAAAGGATGTCCGCCTGGCTTCCGGGTGCTACCGAATCGGCAAAGGATGCCTCGGGCCCGTCGTTGTTGGTGACGCGCACCCAGGTCCCTCGAATCAGGGCAGTGACCCCTCTCAGGCCCCCCGTCCCTACCTCGATTGCATAATAGCCATAATCGTCCGCCGTCGCCTGGCCGTATCCGGCAACGTCGATGTAGCTTTTGCCGAACTCCTCTTCCTGGTCCGGATCGGTGATATACTCCTGCTTTATGTTGCCGGTTACGGTGCCGTCGATGGTGTCATAGTATATTTCGTTGGATCTGCTCAAGGTGGTCCCGTCATTCGCATCTATGTAAAGACGCCAGATGGCGGGCCCGTCGGCGACCCTGACCCTGACCTCATACGCGAGGCGGTAAAGCGCATGATCGCCTCTTACCTCGGGGAAGACAACCAGTCTCGATGAGAGCACCTCGTCGCTCCGGGAATCGAACTCGGTATCGGTCTTTGCCCGGAGTATGGCTTCGGCATCGGAGAGTGCGGGTGTGGTGGAGATAGCCAGGTCCTGAAAGAAATCCGAGCCGAATACGGTGACCTTGCCGTTTTCGCGAAGTCTTACGTGGACTTTCCCGCCGACCACATCCAGGCCGTTATAGACCTGCTGGTAGTTGGTATACCACCGGGCTCCATGTTTCTCCTGCCTGACCAGGCGCAACCGTTCCATGTCCACACCGAGGAGATCCGCCTTGTCCTCTACGAAAGCCTGCACAAGCCCCTCGACATTGGCGGGGCTTACCTGGTCAGTCAACCTGATCCCTTTTCCGTACACTCTGTGAGGCGTATCGGTGACCGGATTCCATGCGGCCCGCCACTCATCACCGTTGCCGGCCAGAAATGCCGACCATTTGATGCCGCTCGCCTGTGTGGGCGGCGCGTTTCCCAGAGCAATTCCGGCAACCTCTGATTCGGCAGCCAAAGCCTTCTCCGGCGGCACGAAGGCGTTTCCCGTCGAGGCAAACGCCAAAACCATCAGCGCTGCCGGTAGAAAAAGCATATACCTCATCCTCATAGTGTCCTCCTGTTACCTGTAATCACCTCTATTAATTAGATTCACCGGTCCGACACCGGTCTCGGTCATATGTGTGGCGTAAATAGCTGTTGCGTTGCCTACCCGCCGGCAACGTCTCCGTAGGGTTGCCACTTGTGTGGCAGCGATCTGTGTAGCGTCGGGGTTTCGCCCCAGACGGGGGACAAGTCTTGGTGGCCGACCTTGGCTATCCCCCGGCCATAGCCCAATACGATAGCTGACTTCTGCGGGGCCATCGCCACCGGCTCACGCGTGTCCGGACCTGCTGCCGGTCCTTGCGTAGTCGGCCGCTAGCCTCGCACCCCTCCCGGGCCGGCATCCAATTGTCAGATATCGACTGGGGTCTTCCGCCGCAAGAGCACGCTGTCCTTTTCCAGGGTACCATCACGCTCCTAACAAAAAGAGCCACCCAACCGCCCACGCACGTACTCTCGCACGTCTTGTAGTATAGCACAAATCCAACACTTTGTCGCCACCTACTTGCCGTGACCGAGGCCGCCGGTAGTCCGAATCAGGTTTCGCGGGGCTTCTGCCGCCCATTTGACATCCCGCCGGGGCCATGGTACTCTCTCCGCAATTGAGGAGGTGACCGGAATATGGCCGGAGAACGCCTGGTGGTGATAGGGGGCAGCGCGGCGGGGATGAGCGCGGCGGCAAATGCCCGTCGCGGACGCCCCGACCTCGAAATCGCCGCTTTTGAGAGTGGCCGCTATGTCTCATATGCCGCCTGAGGACTTCCCTATGCAGTCGGCAAGTTTGTCGACGATCCGATGCGGCTTGTCAAGCGAACCCCGGAGACCTTCAAGCAGAAGCACAACATAGATGTTCATATAGAGCACGAGGCCTTGGAGATAGATCCCGCCCGTCGCCGTGTTCGAATCCGTGACCTCAAGACCTCCGCTGAGACCTGGGAATCTTTCGACCAACTGGTCCTTGGTACTGGGTCCCTTGCCATCCGGCCTCCGGTTCCGGGTATCGATGCTGCCGGGGTCTATGGGATCAAGACCTTTGAGGACGGCCTCCGTCTGATGCGGATCCTCGATGAGCAAAAGCCCGCGAAGGCTGTGATCGTCGGTGGCGGCTATATCGGGATCGAGATGGCCGAGGCTATGCTCAATCGCGGATGTGAAGTCTCGCTCGTAGACATGCTGCCCCAGGTGATGGGTACGCTTGACGCCGACATGGCCGAGCCGGTCTCCGAGGCCCTCAGGCGGGCCGGAGTGACACTCTACCTTGGTGAGAAGCTCGAGAGCTTTGAGACAAAGGACGAAAGACTTAAGGCTGTCCGAACCGACCAAAGGGCGCTGCCCGCCGATGTCGCGATCCTTGGCCTGGGTGTACGTCCCAACACCCGATTGGCCGGGGAGGCCGGTATCCCACTGGGCTTTAAGGATGCCATCAAGGTCAATGATAGGCTCGAGACCGACCTGGAAGCCGTCTGGGCCGCCGGTGACTGTGCGGAGGTATTTCATCTTGTAAGCAAACGGCCTTTCTGGGTCGCCATGGGTACGGTAGCCAACAAAGCGGGACGGGTGGCGGGGATCAATGTCGCCGGTGGTGATGCCAGGTTGCCCGGTGTCTTAGGGACAGCCATCACCAAGTTTAAGGAGACCGAGATGGCCCGTACCGGGCTTCAGGAGAGGGAGCTTAAGGACCTCGGTCTGGATTACGTTTGTAAGGCTATCGATGACAAGGTACGGGCCGGATACTACCCGGGCTCAGGCCCGATAAGAGTGAAGCTCTATGCAGAAAAGGGAAGCGGTCGCCTCCTGGGCGGTCAGATCGTCGGCGCCCCGGGCTCGGCCAAGCGGATCGACGTCATTGCTACGGCTCTCCATGCG
>JALGWN010000019.1 GCA_025774115.1 bacterium | reverse complement strand
CTAAGGACACCTGTCTGCGGCGTTAGGCTCGTCCCGCCTCGTTGTGGCGTACACCAAAGTACGCCTCACTCCTCGAGACTTCGCCTGCCTTGCATCCGAACGCTTCTTGCCGGCCTGGGGCACATGGTTCAAGAACGCCCAACTGCTGTGCTTCCCTCGTCGCCCCTCACTGCGGCGTACACCAAAGTACGCCTCACTCCTCGAGACTTCGCCTGCCTTGCATCCAAACGCTTCTTGCCGGGCGGGCCCCTACCGAAGGAGGCTGAGGTAAGCGGCGATCAAGTCATTACCCCATATCATGCAGGCAATCGCCGCCGGCGACAGGAACACCCCGAACGGCACGCTTGCACGCATCCCCTGAGAGGTCCTGTGCATGACCACCAATCCTACAATCCCACCGACCACCGACCCTACGAAAATGGTCAGTAGCGCCAGCTTGAAACCGAGAAACGCCCCGACCATGGCCATCAGCTTTATATCACCGCCACCCATCCCCTCGACTTTTCTGACCAGCTTGTAAGAGAGCCCGACTGCCAGAAGGCTCCCGCCCCCGACCAGGATGCCGAGGGCCGAATGCAGCAAAGATGCCGTGACCGTATCCCCCCTTAGGACGGTCATCGAAAACACAACGCCCAGTATGATCCCGGGGATTGTGAGTTTGTCAGGTATGATGCCTTTATCAAAGTCGATACCGGCACAGGCTATGAGCAACGAGGCGAGCACCCAATACGCCGCAGCCTGGGGCCAGCCGAAGGCGAGCCAGACCAGAAGGAAACTCAAACCTGTCACCGCCTCGACGACCACATAGGTCGGCGGTATCCTCCAGCGGCAGGAGCGGCATCGTCCCCTCAGCAACGCGTAACTCAGCATAGGGACGTTGTCATACCAGGCTATTGTGGCCTTGCACCTCGGGCACTTGGATCTTCCGGCCGCCACGCCCATATGCCTGGGGAACCGGTACCGGACCACGTTGAGGAAACTGCCCAGTACCGCACCGAAGACAAAGACGAAGATTCCCGGGAGAACATTGTGCATCACTTAGAAGAGTTCCATCTGGGGAGGCTCATCATCATCAACCAACGGCTTCGGCGACTCAAGGAATTCCTTGAGCGCCTTGAAGTCCTGCCTGACCTCGTCATAGAGATTCCCCCTGTGCAAAGCCGCGGCAGGGTGATAGATAGGAAACACGAAGGTCCCGCCAACCCTGATTACGCTCCGCTTCAACTTGGTTATGCCGTCACGCCTGCCGGTCAAGGTCTTGGTGGCAAAGTTGCCCATGCTACAGACCACAACAGGCTTTATTATCTCGATCTGGCGGAGAAGAAAAGGTTTGCAGGTCTCGATCTCAACCGGACTGGGGTCTCGATTGTCCGGAGGTCTGCACTTGAGAACGTTGGCTATGTAGATGTCTTCCCGGGCCACGCCCAGAATGTCCTTCAGCAGTTCATCCAGAAACCTGCCCGCCGCACCCACAAACGGTTCGGCCTTAAGATCCTCATTATATCCGGGGGCCTCGCCGACAAGAACCAGGTCTGCATCGGACGCACCGGAACCGAAGACAATGTTGGTGCGTCCCTCACTGAGACCGCACAGACGGCAGTCCACGAGGCCCTCGTACAGATCCCTGAGCAGCCCCTCTTTCTCAGTCAAGCCTATTCACCCATAACCTTGATCTTGACGGTCCGGGATCTCGGACCGTCCCGTTCAGCCAGGAAAAGAGCCTGCCATGTTCCCAGCACCGGTCGCCCCCCCTCAACCGGGATCACCAGTGACGGGGACATCAGTATCGACTGTATGTGACCGGCGGCATTGTCATCGACACGGTCGTGCCTGTAGCCTGCTCTCGGCGGCACCAGTTTGCTCAAGACCGACTCCACATCATCGACCAACCCGCCCTCGTGTTCGTTGATATAAAGCCCGGTCGTAGTGTGGGTGGTGAACACCAAGACAAGCCCGTCAGCGATACCGGATGAGCCCACCACTTCCGCCACATCACCGGTGATATCGATCATATCTCTGTTCTTCGTGCTTCGCACGTTAAGGCTCGCCGAGTAGACCATCATCTCCACCATGGAACAGCCCACGGGCAAGCCCGTGGCAGGTGCATCTAACCGCCTTCGCCAAGGCTTCGGCGCGTTATCCGCCACAGGGCCTGTCCATTTGGTGACATCCGCCGAAGCACCTGTCCACGCATTCAACCATGGGCAAGCCCATGGTCTTCTGCGTAGGCGGATAAAAAAAGCAGAATACGGCTTAGCGCCATATTCTGCTATGAATTACACGACAATCGATCAAAGCATCTTCTTGAAATCTTTTCCCGGACGGAACTTCACGGTCTTGCTGGGCTTGATTTTGATCGGCTCACCGGTCTGGGGGTTTCTCCCCATTCTGCCCTTCCGTGAAGCCACGGTAAAGCTGCCAAATCCGACAAGCTGCACGCCACCCTTCTTGACATTCTTCTTAATGCCTTCCAAGGTAGCATTGACCGCATCCTCAGAACTGCGTTTGGTCATGTCGGTACGCTTGGCAACATACTCGATCAGGTCGGCCTTGTTCATGTGATCACCTCGCTTTCCCTTTAAATTCGGGGCTTACAGTACCATTGGAGCCCCGGTTTGTCAACTGTTTTCTGCCCGGAGAGGCACATTTTTCCAATATTTAGAAGCCCATACCCAGTGCCGCCCATACTGATTCGCTCACCTCGTCACCGATGTTCCTAATACCATGGAACTTCGATCCGCTGAAGTGAATTGCATCACCCTTCTTGAGATCGAATACCTCCTCACCGACTTTCACCTCTATACGTCCGCTCAAGACCCAGCCACATTCATCGCCTTCATGGACATGACCGGGCACAAACTTCTCAACCCCATTGCCGGGATCAGCCACAAGCTTATAGAAGTGGATCTTGCCACCAGGTATACCGATGGTCAGAGGTTTCAGCGAAACCCGCGGCTGCTCCAGCAATATCATGGGATCCCTGCCTGTACTCACACAAATCTCGGGAATCTCCACCTCTTCAAGGAAAAAACTCGTATTCTTGTCCAGAGCAGTGGCTACCTTGGTAAGCGCGTTTACGGTCGGCCAGGTGATACCTCTCTCAATCTGCGATATGTGTGTCGCAGACACCCCAGACCGACCCTCAACCGCCTTAAGTGTCAGAGTCTGCCTCAGTCGTTCTCCCCTGATTCGTTTTCCAAGTTCGGATTTACTCGGCATAGCGCCCTCCTTGCTTGCCAGCCGTGCCCCATCGTACGCATGCAAGTAGATACCCGGAGCCGGACCAATCCTCCCGGGCCCAAGGCGACACAAAACCTATAGCCCGGCAACCCTGTCCTTAAGCTCCCTCGATACCTTGAAAACCGGCACCTTGCGCTCTAGAAGTGGAACGATTTCCCCGGTACGCGGGTTCCGGGCAGCACGCGGCTTCCGCACTGCCACCTTGAACGTGCCGAACCCCCTAATTTCAATGTGCTTGCCCTCTCTCAGGGCATGCTTCACTGCAGCTATAAAGTGCGCAACTATCTCTGCGGTTTCTTTCCTGGTCAAACCCGTCTTGGAGGCTATCTCCTCGACGATGTCCGCCTTAGTCACTGGCCCTCCCTATTCCGCTTCTCTCTGCGAAACCGAATCTATCGCAGTTGGCAAAAAAGTGTCAAGCGAAAACGTAGCAAAGTTGCTTTATCATAAGAGCATCCTTCGCTTCCTCAGTAACCACTCGAGGCCTAACAACCCGGCGAGAATGAGGAAAACGGGAAGGCTCAAACGCAGTCTGAGCTCACGGAAGTTCTTCACAATGACCATGCCGGGCTTGATCTCGGCCGCAAGCCTGCCGGCCTCGGCGATATCGTAGTAGCTGCCCCCGGTCAGCCTCGAAATCCGGCTGAGCAAGGCCGGATCCCCGTCATACTCAAAGTGCTCCAGACCCCGCCGGTCAACCGTGAGATCCAGAGTTTCCCGTGCGTAGGTTTCATCGCCAAGGTGTGCCGAAACACGCACTCGGTAACGGCCGGGAGCGAGGAAGTCGATCTTGGCTAAATGGCTCCCGCCACCCTTTTCGGCCATGGAGAAACGACTCAGGATCGTGCCGGTTGCCTGATCGGTGACATCGCCCTCCAGCCTGGCGCCATCGAGGGGTTTGAGGTTTTCGTTCACCGTGCGGGCGAAGACGTCGACGGGTTCCCCCCAGAGATAGGTTTTCTTTGATGTTGACACCGAGAGTCGCCGTACCTCGTCTCTCTCCGTCAACCAACCGATGGAGTTGAGAAGTATCTGTGAGAACGGAGAGGCCTCGAGTCCGAAACCTTTCGGAACGAGGTCCCAGCGCCAGAGATCGTAAGCCGAGAGACCGACTATTCTGCCTTCTCCATACCTCATGATCGCAAGCACCGGCACCTCCATCCGGTCCCCGGTCCCGGACAGAAGGACCGTGGCCTCGGCCTTCGCCCCCCCCATACCGGCACTCACGGGCACCGGAGGCAGCTCGGACCATGAGAACCCACTCGCGGCCTGTGACAATCTCAGTATGTCGTGATCGGCCCCAACATCGGTGGCAGCCACACTCACGGATGCGTCGGCCCGGCCTCCATCGGAAACTCTTATGAACGGACTCAGCTCGGCGTCGAGACCGGTGGGGTCAGGTCCGGAGAGCACCACAAGCCCGACACCACCCCGGACCGACTCCCTCAGTCTGGAAGCCGTAGCCCCTGTGGGACCTCCTCCAAGAACGACCACCGCGTCAAGATCGGACAGGGCATCCAGACCGGGCACCATACCCTCAATCTTCGGCCTTGCGCCTGCAGCCCCCGTGAAGACACTGAAGACCTCTATGTTCGGGTCCGCCTCCAGGCACCGCTTGGCGAAGGCGAAATCCCATGACGGACGGGAGGCGACCAAGACCGCCCTGATCTTGCCCTTGACCACATCCAGCGCAAAAACACCCGCATTGTTCGAGGTGACCGGCTCTGTGGGCAAGCTATCGACCTCCACCGTGAAACGGTGGGTGCCGATCTCCCCCGCATCGATCCGGGCATCGACCTTGGTTTTCGCCCCGGTACCCGCCAGGATGATTTGCCTTGAGAATACCGTCCCGGTCGAATCCCTTATCGATAGATTCACTTCGACAGGACCGGTACGCCTGGCGCTCACAAGCACCGATACCGGCACCTCCGTGTTGGCATATGCGGTCTCCGTCACCAGGATCCTATCCAGCGAAATATCCGCGGTCGATGTGTCCGGTGTCGCGGCCAGCACGTGTACCGGGGACCGCAGGGTGGATGCCATGTTCACCACATCCTCCCCGAAGTTGACTGACCCGTCGCTCACCACAATGAATCCGGATGGGGGCGCAGTGAACTCATCAAGAACAGTACGGATACCCTGAGCCAGGTCGGTCCTCGAACCCGTCGGCTCGAGCGAGTACATCTCTTCCAGAGTGATTTCGGTCGCGCGCTCCGAGAAGGCATAGAACCTCAGATCCGCTCTGGATTCCAAACGGTCGATGAAATCCGACGAGAGCGCCTGTTTCACCTTGTCTATCTTGACCTCAGCCTGCGGATAAGCCATGCTTCTGGAGTAATCGACGAGCACTGCGAGGACCGGCTTCCTGTATCGGGTTCTCACCACGTGCGCCACCGGATCGGTAACCAGGAGGAGCACAATCACAGCGGCGAACCACCTCAGGACGCCCAGTATAATCCTCAGACGTAGCGGCACGGTAGGAGAGGTGCGTCTGTACAGCACCACCGCCAGCAGAGTGGCCGCAGCAATTGAGATCATGAAGCCAAGAGTATCTCTCGGCGCTATATCAATCATGAATCCCTCAACGCGGTTGAACAGAAAGACCTATCACTTCCGGTCCCGGCCGGCAGGAGCATGCGACCGGCCGATGGATGGCCTTCCGGACATCGTGCTACTCACTGAGACGCGCCTTCAGGACTTCCTCTTCGGTCATGATCTCATTGACCTCACTACAGGCGCTCTCCATGGCTTCACGGACGCTTTTCTTTCCATCAAGCGCTGCTTGCATCTCGGGGTTGACGGCGTTCTCGATTTCCGGATAGCTGCCGATTCCCGGTCTGGGTCTGGCATAATCCATTTGCTCCATAAAGACCTTGAGATATGGATGCTTCTCGAAGTCGATCATCTCATCCGCAGCGGTATTCACCGGGATTTGTCCTAGGGCATTGGCCCACTCAGCTTGAGCCTCCTTGGAGGCTACGAGCTTCAGGAGCTCACAGGCCTCACGCGGGTGCTTGGAAGTGCTGAACACCACAAGATTGTTCCCGCCCACGTTCGTGGCCCGTCCTGCCGGTCCCTCCGGGACCAAGGCCACATCGAAGTTGATGCCCCCTCTCTCCAGGCCTCCAACAGCCCAGGGGCCGTTGAAGATCATGGCGTATTTCCTGTTCTGGAACCCGAGGTCGTCGCGGATACCGCCGCTTCTCCAGGCTCCCCCCTCAGCCTTGTATTTCGAATAGAGATCCACCTTGAATTGGAAACCCGCCACTGCCTCATCCGTCGCCAGGGCGCACTCCCTGTTGTCTTCGGTCAGGATCCGTCCCCCGAACGAATAGATGAACGGAAGCGACCACCAGAGGGAGTTGCGCATCCCGAATCCGAATACATCTTTCTCGGAATCGGTAAGCTTCACGGCATACTCCGCGAATTCTTCCCAGTCATCCGGAGGATCGTCGGGGTCCAGGCCTGCCTGAGTGAAAAGATCGCGGTTATAAAAGAGGCAAAGGCCGTTCACCTGATCCGGCAACCCGTAGGTCTTGCCGTCAACGATGCAGGAGCTCAGGGCTACCGGTCTTAGTTCCCTTGTGAGATCGGCGATGTCGAACCCGTCAAGGGGTTGAAGCCCACCGCGGATGGCCAGCTTGGGGAGAAATGCCACATCCACGCGGCCTATGTCCGGGGCGGTTTCCGTGGCCAGGGACATGAGGATCTTGGGCTCCATGCCGTCGAACGGTATATTGGTCACCTCGACCGATATCCCAGGGTTTGCCGTCCTGAACTGCTCCACCCAGCCAAGGAAGATCTCGCGTTCCTCGGCGCTGTATGTCTCCCAGACGGTTATGACCGTTGCTTCCTCCCCACCCTCCTTACCGCAGCCTTGGACAAGAAACATCGCAGCAAGCAAAAGTACCAGCATGAATCTCATGCCTCACACCTCCGTGTTTCGATAAACTTGCCCCAAAAAGGTCTTCATGGATCGGCCGCTGCCATACGGGCGACAAAACTACATAGCTTAGTCTAAGCCGATTTGACCCCAATACCAAACACTAATTAGGAGCCCAGGCCGGTCAAAAACATGCAGATGCAAAGTGTTGCGTAGCCTCGTGGTTCCACCCACGACGAAAGACCGTCGGGCGCTGAGACCCGACGCTACAGGTACGCCGCAATGACAAGCCGCAGGCATAACAAAGCAGATGAGCACTCTTCACCAGCCTGGGCCCTTTAGCCTTTTACAGCCCCCTTGGCAACCCCCTCGATGAAGTAGCGCTGCGCAAAGAGGAATATCACCGCAATCGGTATTATGGAAATCGCCGATGCCGCCATCTTCAGGGTGTAGAGCTGCTCGTGTTGCTGCTTGAACATGGCGAGCCCCACCGGGACCGTGTAGAGGCTGGACTTGTTGGTGACAATAAGCTGCCAGAGGAAGTTGCTCCAGTGAAACTGGAAAGCGAACAGAAAGAGCGTGGCCACAATCGGCAGGGAAAGGGGCATTACTATGCGGCCGTATATCTGGAAATCGTTGGCGCCGTCTATCTTGGCGGCCTCGACGAGACTCCTGGGAATGGTGTCCATATACTGCCGCAGCAAGAAGAGGCCGAAGACATTGGCCAGATGGGGTATCACCATCGCCTGATAGGTGTCCATCCAGCCCAGCTTCTTTACGATCGCAAACTGGGGCACGACGTACATAAGGCCCGGAACCATCATCGAAGCTATGATCAGGAGGAAGATCTTTTCCTTGAGGACGAATGTCTTGAAGGAGAAGGCGAAGGCGGCCATGGAGGCGAAGACCGTGGCAAAGAAACCGGCGGATGTGGCCACTATGACGCTGTTGAGGAAGTACCTCATGAAACCGAATTCGGAAAGCACCCGCCTGAAGTTGTCCCAGGTGGGATTCTTGGGCAAGAGACCGGGGTCGAACTCGGTTCCGGGTTGTTTGAAAGCGGTTACCATCATCCAGAAGAAGGGAAAAAGCACGACTACGGCCGCAGCGGTAAGAGCGATGTACAGAAGCGAGGTCTTCGCCCGCCTTATGCTTCTTGCTCCCGCTTCCATCGCGTCAATACTCCGCCTTCGGTCTCAAGAGCCGCAGGTTGACAAGGGAGATCGCAACCGCTACGGCAAGCAGTACATACGACATCGCGGCAGCGTATCCGAATTTGAGTTGAACGTAGAACGTATCGAAAAGGTAATAGCCGGTGACCCACGTGGATCCGTAGGCTTTACCGCCGACATTCACGCTTGGGCCACCGCTTGTCATCGCATAGATCTCCGCAAAGGCATTCAGAGCAGAGACCACACCGACTATCACCATAAAGAGCGTCACCGGCCTGAGGAGCGGGATGGTAATCCTGGTGAGTTTCTGCCACCAGGAGGCACCGTCCACATCGGCTGCTTCGTAGACCGAATCGGGTATGTTCTGCAGTGCAGCAAGGTAGAGAACCATGCCGAAGCCGGCCCCCTTCAAGACGTTGACCATCACAACAGCCGGCATTGCGGTCTCGGGTCTTCCGAGGAAACCCTGTTCGGAGAAGTAGTTTATTCCCACCGCCTCCAAGATACGCGTGAGCACACCGAAATGCGGGCTGTAGATAAAGGTCCAGACTATACCGACCACGAAAAGGTCGAGAACATATGGCAGGAAGAACGACGTACGAAAGAGGTTGTGCAGCCTGAGTTTGTTGTTGAGGAGAACCGCCAGAAGCAGGGAGACGGCAATCCCGATCGGGACCATGAGCCCGGCATAGTAAAGGGTCATGAGCAGGGACCATCCGAAGAGCCCGTCGCCGGCAAGATCGATGAAGTTCTGGAAACCCACAAAGGTGAGGTTGTCGAAGACATTGACCAGGGTGGTCACCTTGTTGAGGCTGAGGTAGAAGGAATAGACGAGAGGATACCCCAGGAAAACGACAAAGGTCACTACAAAGGGGGAAAGAAACAAGAGGGCCGTCAGGTTGTCTTTTGCCCTGGGGCCTCTCAGCCGACCCAACAGCCGGGTCACAAGTGCGAATGGACTTTGCTTCACAGTCACAAACAGTCAGAGGGAACAGAGGGAGACCCTCTCCGGAGGTCGCCCCCCCCCATCTGCCTATTCAACGGTGATTACGGAGTTATTGCCTCCGTAAGGGTCCGGGACCATGTCGGGGTTCTCGGGATCCTCCATATAGGTACCGTCCACTACGAATTTGTACTCGTACTTTCCAGGGGAGATTTCGAGCGTTATGCTCCAGATACCGTCTTCTCCCTTTTCCATGGCATCCGCCGTCGGAGACCAGTCGTTGAAATCGCCCGCCACGAAGACCTCGCCGGCAAAAGGGGCATCCAGCCGGAAGGCGGTCGCCTTAGGTCCCACCTCCGGCGCGGTCCAGGTGTCCCGCCTAAGCTGACCCGACAATACGGTTCCCGTCACGACGTCATGGTCGTAGCTCACACTCTCAGGCACGATGATAAGCGAGTTTTCAATCCCGCCTTCCTCGGCGGTGTTGGGGTTGCTGGGGTCTTGTTCCCACCTGACACCGTTGTCTATTACGAACTTGTATTGATACCTGCCCGGGGGAAGAGGCATCACGACGGTCCAGATACCATCCCCGTCCACATCGGTCATGGGGTTGATCGTGGGATCGTACCGGCCACCGCCCTCGGTGCCGCCCCAGTTGTTGAAGTTGCCCGCCAGAGTCACCATCTTGGCCGATGGGGCCTCATACCGGAACAGGATGCCTCCCTTGACCTCATGCGGCGGCTCCAGTCTGTCCTTTATGCTGTCGGAGATGGTCGAGCAGGCCAGGGTAAAGCAGACCATTCCAACCAGGGCAAGTGCGGTTCTCCTCATCGGTCGATACCTCTCTCCTTAGAAGGCTATTACCCCCATCAGGGAAATCATGTCTATGTCATCCAGGGCTTCCTCTGCATCCATGAGGCCCGTGGTCGGATTGAGCCAGAGGTAACTGGTCATCCAACGCTCCCTGCCGATCTCTCTGCCTTCCACAGGCTGATCCTTATAGTAAAGCGGGTTTACGCCATAGCCCAGCCTGATCTCAACCTTAGGGATCGGCGACCAGACAAGGGCAAGGTGCGGGTTGAAGTAGGTCTTGCTCTCGATGCTCCCATCTTCCTCCCATTCATAGGATACCCTGCGCAGGTTGTAGTAGACAAGCCAGTGCCCGGCCAGATCGAGATCCCCTCTCACAAGGAGGGTGTTCCTGTCGAATACGTATCCCATCCGGGGATGAAGGTTGTCCTTGCTGTCTTCGTACATTATATCGAAGGCGAGCCTCTCACCGAATAGATTGCCGGCCAAGGACGGCCTTATGCTCACCTGCGTAAGCTCTGAATGCTCAAGCTCGGGATCGCCGAAGATCCATTCATCGAAGGTCCATTCCCGTTCGGCTATGTCCAGACCGAGACCCAGGTCCAATGCGCGTACCTTCCCCGATATTTCCAGGCGTCCTATACGGGCGCTCCTTTCAGGCAGGCCTAGGTGTTCGAACAGTACGAAGGTCTCGTTGGCGTTGACGTTCGAGTATTTGTTCCCGTACGGCAGTGTGTAGAGGTATGCGGGCCCGTAAAGGGGCAGAAGCGGTGTGTCGGGGTCCTCCAGAGGGAGGCCGTAGTTGCTGAAATAGGCTTCGTCCCGCTCCATCCCGTCGAAGTCCTCCTTCTCATAGGAGAAGCGGGTGCCGAACGCTCCCTGTGAGAGATCGAAGCCGAGTGTGAGCCTTCTACCTTCCTCATCCCCCACGGGTACGTCGATTTCGCCGTCCACGTAAACGTCGCCCTGCTTGCGCACCTGGTTCCCGGCATCCCACTTGGCATCGTAGGAGGTCCAGCCGTATTCGCCGAATAGCGAAACCCAATCCTTGGGTTCGATCTCGACATCAAAGGCCATAAACGTGCTCTGCGTGCCCGCCTCGAACCAGGTACTGGAGCTGTCACCGGTCTCAGTGCGGTATTGCTCAATGAGGGAGGGCGCTTCCTGCTCCTCGAAGCCCACCCACCAACCATTGCGTTCGGCCACGAACGTCCCACCCAGGGTGGCCCCGAAGATTTCACGCTTTGCCCTCACACCGATCATGTCGGTGTCGGTATTGTCATACCGTGAGACGGTTGTGAAGTTCCCCGCATCGTAATCGAACCGGATCGGGCTATTATAGATGTCGGAATCATAGGTATTGGCATACATGGCCTCGGCCTCTATACCGAGTGCCCTGAAATCTCCTACAAGCCCCTGGGTGCCTCTGCCGAAATCGACGTCGTCATCCCAGAGCGTGCCCGGAAGATCCCGACCGCCCAAGGCTCTCAAAGGATCGTCGAAGCCTACCATCTCCTCGTTGTGGAAGGCGGTCACATCGAAGTAATGGCTCATGTACGCAAGCCGCGCAGCGTAGAGATCGGCCCTGACCTCCCGTATGTCACCCTCGCCGGTGTCGATCTTTATGGTGGCTGAGCCCTTGACGTCGGATGCTATGGTGGGGTTGATGCCAACATACATCTCATGACGCGGCCTATCCCCCCGCCAGCGGACGTCCCCCAGGGCATCCTTGCGGGCGCTGTAAGTGGCCCTGAACCACCCGGTGATAAGCACCCTGGCACTGACCGGTGTGTTGGAGATCACGGTCGTAAGTCCGCGAACGACCGGGTTGCCTTCCTCGTCTATCTCTATCTCGGAGTTGCCGTAGTCACCCACCACCTTGGGGTTGTCGGGATCGGCCAACCAATCGCTGCCGTTTACAACAAACTTGTATTCATAGCGGCCGGGAGGGAGATCCACCACTACCCTCCAGGTGCCTTCCTCGTCCTTGGTCATCACATGCGACTGGCCGTCCCAGTTATTGAAGGACCCGGCCAGGGCAAGCGAATATGCGGAAGGATCGTAGTAGCTGAATTCAGTCCCCCCGGGCACTTGCTTCACCGCCCCGTTGGCGAGCGTGAAAATCAGGAGGATCATCGAAACGACAAGTAGGGTGGTTCTCATAACGGTTTCCTCCGTCAATAATAGAGTCTCAAAAAGGCCTTGAATACACGAGCCGTCACGGCACTGCTGTTGTGGTCCACAAAACTGTCGGACCTTGCCAGGTCCCAGCTCGCACCGGCGTCACCGAACTCCACAAAGAACTCGGCACTGCTCCAACCCGTGTACTGGATCTGAGCGAAAACGGTCTCCCTGGCTTCGGTTTTCTCATCCACGGTAAGGAGCCGCGCATAGAACTTCCAGTGGTCGGTCAGATTGGCATTGGCATCGAAACCGTATGCCGTGACCTCATAGTCCGTATCGATATCACGTATTCTATATTGGGCACGAATCCTCACAAGCTTGTTCTCGCCTGCTATCTCCATGAAAAGCCCGGGCCAGGTTCCGTCTTTGTTTGTGTGCTTCTTGTATTCAACCTTGCCGGTGAAGCCCTTCTGAAAGCGGACATATACCTCTCCACCTATCTCCTCGAAGGGTTGCTTGTTGGTGGTGAAGTGGTGTGGCTTGTATCTGTAACGCCACCCCTTGACGTTGATCTCCTTGCGCGGCACCCTGAAGTCCATCTGCAGATAATGACCGTGATAGTCATTGTCGTCCCAGATGTCGCCGCGCGCGAGCCCCAGGGTGTAGAAATTCTCGTCGTAATCGGAGAGGGAACCTATGAAGGAAAGCGGCCCGTACTTGACATCCCGGACCTCCACCTTCCATCCGTAGGGCTCCTTGTCCTCGACCCAGCCCGAGATGTTCTGCCCGCCTTCGGCGACAAGCGTCACTCTACCGAGAGGCCGCAGCGGGCCTATGAGGTCTCCCAGTGCCAGCTCGCAGTCGAAGGCAAAGACCTCGTCGTACTCCCGTTCTCCGCTCCCGTAGTCCTTGCGGGCATATGTGGAACCCAAAAGCATGCGGTCGGCAAGCAGCGAACGCTTGACGCGGCCACCCCTGTAGTCATCGGTACTCATGTAATTCTCGCTATCTATAGCATTCGGCGGCAACGCATAGGGCGCTCCCGATGGCAGCGTGGTATCGGTAACGGCCCTGTAGGGCGTTGCCTTGTCGCTATAGAAGGCGGTACCGGTAACCCCGTAGGTATCCCAGAAGTCGACCCTGACCCCCTGGGCCTTGGGCCCGTAGTCGTCGTCTTTGATTATGTCGTTACTCACTATGTTGAGCAGCGGTTCATTCAGCCAGAACCTGTCCTGCCCGCTGAAGATATAGGTTTCTATGCGCTGCCCCCGGTATTTCAGGTGGCCTTCTTTCATGAAGAAGAAGTTCTCCCAGCGCTCATTGTCCCACTTGTTGGAGAGGCCCTGCATCTTGAGAAAACCCTCGGTATTCGGCCAGGGCGTGCTCTTCACGCGGAACTCGCCCAGGAACTGAGGATTGTTGAAGCGCCACTGTCTGGACTCGCCGTTGAGCTCGCCGAAGAACTCGCTATAACCCTCCAGCGTAGTGGCTCCCCGACAGACACCCTGCAAGGCTGCAAGCACAAGCAGCACAACCGCGATTCGCTTCACACCCGATCCTCCAACCTCAGAAATCCAGTGACACGGACAGCCTGTATTTGTTGCCGGGGCGTCTGCCCGACATCATTGCGGCATCAATGGTGAGCCAGTCGACAGTGAGCCCGAGACCGGCAGTCGCCGTATTCCTGTGGAGCCCCGTCCTCAAGGCGAACACGTCGAAGAACCAGATCTCGGTACCCAGGTAATAGCTCACCTTGCTGTCATAGTATGCGGGGACGTCCTGGGGTCTTCTTATCTCCCCGCTCACAAGCATCACACCCCGAATAGTATAGCTGGCACCCAGCCTGAGCTCCGAATAGATGGGATCCGTCTCCTCCGAGGTACTAATCAGGCTGAGCTCCGGCTCCCCGATGTTACGCATCACGCATCCCAGAGACCAGTTGTCCGACCTGTAGAGAAAGCCCACATCAAGGGCATACCCGGTGTCGCTTTCCTTGAAATTGGGATCGTTGTAGTAGTCATAGCCCGGGGCGGAGACCCGATAAACCCGTAACGCGCTTCCGAGGGCCAAGTTGTCTGAGAAAAGCCGGCGCCCACCGCCCACGACAAAGGTGTTCTCGGAGTAAAGGTCTTCCACACCGGAACGGGTCCACCCGAATCCGAAACCGGTTCTGCTTAAGCCCCCATAGGAAACGGCCATGCAGTCTTCGGAAACCTCGCTCATCGCGTAGAGTCTCGTTCTCATACCGGTGAGCTTGAGGCCGTCGGAGAAGACCCCGCCGGCAGGATTCCAGAAGATCGCCGTGGCATCGTCGGCCACAGCCACGAATGCCCCACCCATAGCGGTCGCCCTGGCTCCCTCTTCCATATGCACAAAACCCGCACACAGGGTGCCGGGAATCAAGAGCAAGACCGCCAGGCCTATTGCCAGCCTCATCCCATACTCCTACTTGATAACGACCAAGGGTATGTTCTTACGTTCATTGTACGGTGCCACTTTGAAGCGCACCTCCACCCTGGCGACATATATGCCGTAGGGTACCAACTCGCCTTCATCGTCTCTGCCATCCCAGACTATCTCAAAGGAGTTCCTGCCGTCGGTGGTAAGTCCCTGCTGCCATCTTATGGTCCTTACCTCCTGGCCGGATACATCATAGATCTCGACCGTGACCCAGTCCGCTTCCCGTGAGAGGAAGAAACCCAGACGGGTCTCATCATAAAGCCCGTCACCATTCGGCGAAAACGGATTGGGATCGGCCAGCACCCCGGATAGACCCTCGCTGAAATCATAACCAAGCCGCGAATCCGTGAAGAGCGCATAGGTCCCCTGGTGTCTTGTGTCCGCACTCACCGCGTTTCCGCGCTCGTTGACCTGACCGAATACCGTGATCCACCGGTTGGGACCGCCTTCATACTGGAATACACCTATATTCTTCTGATTGCCCGGTTCGTCGTAGGTTGGGTAGTGAAGGGTGAGCGTAACCGGCTTGGGGAGCTCACGCTCGATGAATTCATCCGTCAGCACTATGCCGTCCATAGGGAGATCCACCTTTGCCAACCATCTCGCTACATCCAGATAGGTCATGGATGATCTGGCTCCGGATATGTCCACCGAATACTGCCCGGTAAGCCCGAGAGGTACGACAACGAAATTGAGGCTCTCCGGGCCGACCTGTGACCAGGACTCCGGAATAGAGATGATGGTGCCGTCGTAGAGAACGGCCGTCGCTCCCGGCTGGAGTCCGGTTGCGACGACATACTGGAGATTCTCATCCGGTATCGCGAAGGTAAAGAGCGGGGATCCGGCGGTGTTCCCGAATTCGTCTTCCGCCTCTATCCAAGCCTCAAAAGGCCGCGCAAGCGTCCCATCCACGAGCTCTATGGCTGAAATCGACGATCTCAGATCATCGGGATCGATGTCCGCAATCCAGTAGGCCCCGGTGAGGTTTACCATATCCACCTTGCCAACGCTCCCGGCACCAAGCGGGCGCCAATAGAATTCCACCCTGGTCAAGGTGCTCTGGTCGGTAATCAGCGTCCAGAAAGAGGCCGGTGCGTGTTCCATTACGTACCATACGTTGTGGGCGAAGCCGTCCGTGGCAAACGGGGTTATGATGGGGGGCGAAATGTCCTCCGAGAAAGTGGCTTCGAGAACCACCGCATTATTGTTGTTGTCAAAGCGGTTTCGGGCAGCCGGAGTGTCATAATCGAGCATTTCCTCCTGCGGCCTTCCGGGCTCCTTGCCTTCCCCGACTATGGTGACGACATCCATGATGTTTGCATCCCGCTCCCTTTCGGCCTCACCATCCCTGCCACCACCGAACTCCCACTCGCTCGTGGCCTGATTCACCTTCCTCGATCTACCCAGGGTCTGATCGTTGCTGTCGCCGTCGTGGCTGGCCAGGGTTATTACGAAATCCCATTTTCTTATGGCTTCCACGCTGGGATCGCCGAGCGCCTCCAGCGATATCTTGATGTCTATGTAGTTTTCTACATGATCGTTGCAGAAATCTATCTGGCTGGTCTGTTTGTTCAGAGTCCAGAAGGAGATCGAGTTCTGCCCGTTGGACTCTATGAGCGCCCTGTACCATCCTTCTATCGCCACCGCATATTCCCAGGCATCGCTCATGGAGATATCGAGATAGCGGAAGGGCAACCCCGCTGTTGCCCCGACTCTTTCCTTCGTGTCGATATAAACATCGACCTTCTGGAGATTAAGATCCGCCTTGTTGGGATTGGTGCAGGTCACACCCGGATTCGGAGCATTCCAGCCCACCGCGTCGGAGGACGGCATCTCGCCGACGTGGACCCTCATGACCAGGAAGGCACCGTCAATGAAAAGATCTACCTGTTCTATATCGTAGACTCCGGGTGAGAAAACACCGTTGGTGGGATAGAAGTAATAAAGACCCTCTATAGGGTTTCCATCCTCATCGGTCTGATTGGGTCCGTGGTCGTCCCCAATGGAATCTACAACCGAGACTATGAGTTCAGGGGGGGTCGTTATCTTAAGCGAAGCGGTCGCGTGCGACTCGGCGACATTGAGACTGTCCTTTCCCGTAAACCCCATGATATGGCTTCCCTGCTGCACACCCTGCGGCACGGTGAAGAGGATTGAATATGTGCCGTCGTCTGCAGTATTGTCGCCGCCGGTGCCATCGTCCTTGAGGCGGGTCACCGCATCGCCGAAAACCGGCGTGAGATCCGCATAGACATCCCCGATACCACCCCCGACATCCCCCACCCTGACAGAGAACCTGACATCATCGCCGGTTTGGGCACTATCCGGATTGACTCTGGCCTGGCTCAGCGCGGGCGGCACCGCAGCCTCAGGCACAACGAAAAGCCCATACTCGGAGAGATTCACGTCCGCCTCAGCGCTTTCCCACCAACTACCCGATGGCGGCTCCATATCGTGGGTCGCATCATGCGGAGTGGAATCGAGAGCGTTGTACTTAACACCCTCTCCGGTCTCCTGACTCACGTAGGCCTGCATCCTGATGGTATCGCCGGGGGCGAATTGGCCTATGGCGGTAAGCGGAAAGCGGAAGAGCACCTGTTCATCGGTCCTGGTAACCATGCTTATGGCTTTCTTCTCGTCGCCGCCTTCGGCTATCCAGCCGGCGTTGGCAAGGTGCCAGTACTCGTAGGCGCCCCCGCGCCAGCGTCTGAGATCCGCATAGTCTTCGGCGCTGTACTTGGTGGTGAATACGTAGTCAGGCTTGAGATTGTGTTCATAGTATATCGGCTGTAAGAAGGCATCCTGAGAAGCTCCATCGGTGTCGCCGTTGGTTTCCAGGATCACCGCGAGGAGCACATCACCCCAGGGGCTTGCGAAATCGAGCGTCACTGTGAGGGTCTCCGCACTCAGGGCGGCGAACATCGTGGTGAGATCGACATCCGCATTGCTATTGTGCTCACTGTCGCTTTCGGGCGCCTCTTCATCTACAGCCACGAGCCCCGCATCGATCTTCAGATTAAGGCTGGGCACCGGAACGGTGGAGATGCCGGCGATGGTTACGATCCCGTATCTATCGCCGGCCGTGATAATGGAGGTGACGCCGCCTCCGGCATCGGTATAGACCGGGGTTTCTATTGAAGCCAACAGACCCTCAGGGAAGCCTGTGAGTCCAATCTCCACTCCCTCCTCGTCCACGGAGTTGCCATAGGCGTCGACCAGTTGCAGATCCAGCCTGGCCTGGCCGTTCCTCTGCGCATAGGTGGGCACCAGCCTTGCCGTAAACTCGTGAGGCGGGCCGGGATTGAAGACGATCTCCACCGTGTCCGCCGGCAAGCCTTCAAACGCTCCCGGTTCCACCTGGGCCGTGAACCTGACGGTCCCGGAGACAAGCGTAGACACAAAGACCTTGAAGAAACCATTGGCATCGGTGCCGCCGACGTCGGGTTCGAATTTCGGCGTGCCCTCAAGAGCTTGCATACGGATGAGAACGTCCGGCTCCGGGACCTCGTTTCCCCTTACGTCTATGATCCGGACCGCGACCTCGATCCTATCGTCGCGGCCCACAGTGCTTTCGGTCTTATCGGGAATAAGGCTCACCTTCGCTGGTTCGAGCTCCCCCACCCCTACTTCAAGAGCGCCGGACAAGGTGCCCTTTACCGCTTCGACCCTCAGGACTTCGATACTGTCGCCGCTCACGAAGAACCGGCCGACACCCTCGTCAAACATCTCTTGCGTCAGGATGTTATCGGGTATCCCACGCCCCGGGTCGGCGCTGTCAGCGAGTATTATGACGCCTCTCGGGGGCACGGCGGTGTCCAGTTGGCTCACGGAGAGGACGACACTGTCCAGGGCCGCACCATCAAAGATGGCAGCGTTTTTGTCCTCGTCTCGTGGTTCAAAACGGACCTCGGTGAAAAAGTATATCTCATCATCGGGCAGGCTTCTGGAGACACTCCTTGAGTAGATTTCGTTCCCCAGAGAACCGGAAGTATCGAACGTGGCCGCATGGGCCACGTCTATAACCGAATCGATGAAGACATACCGGGTAGCGATAGCAGGAAGCAGTGCAATATCGGCGGACGCCGTATCGCCTCCGGCGACTGTAACCAGCGAATCGAACCGGACATAACCCCGTGATTCAGCAACAACGCGGTAGGACCCGTCTTCTATGATAAGGAATTCGAAAGGACCGTTACCGCCCGCTATCACGATGGCGCTGTCGCCTGCAATCTGCTGGGTCACTACGTCCCGCACGAACACACGGGCGTCCATCTCAGGCCCGGAAAGACCAACCGTGCCCCTGATGGTACCGGTCACCAAGGTAAGGGGAAAATCCTGATTGTCGGTGAAACTCCCGGCCGTGACGTTTATGCCCTCAATGGTATTGGGTTTGTACAACCTTGCTGCGGCCTCGACATCGTATGAGCCGGGTTCCAGAAAACGGAGCTCGTACCGGCCGCCGCCTGGCGGGGGCTCTACGGTCTTTGCCGCATCGCCGTCCAGGTAAGCGGTCACTGCCACAACCGAGGACACGTCCCCGGGATCGCTGAGAATCACCTCGCCTGCGATGGTCCCCGTCAAAGCCGTGACCTCGAGGTCCACATCCTCCACACTCCCCCAGTCTTCGATGCTAACGCTGAGGACCGCACCCCCCAGATAGTAAGGCGCCGAGGCTGAGACCGCGTAATCGCCGTCCGGCAGAAAGTCAAGCACATAGGCTCCGCCTCCCGGCGGGGTCTCGGCCGCGGCGAAGACCTCTCCCTGCCTCGAAGCCTTGACCGTTGCTACGGTTACAGTGTCGGTGGGGTCGCTCAAAGTCACCGTGCCACTTATCCGGCCCTCAAACTCGGGCGTCGCTTCGAGAACACACGAATTGAGCCCCGAATTGAACCTGGCGTCAGCCTCTCCGGTAAGGTAGTTGAGCATCTGCTCCTGGCTTCTGCCCGCGATTCTGCCCTCACCGGGCAGGGTAAGAACGTCTACAAGATTGGGATCGGGCTCCCTGCCACCCACTGCATTGGAGCCGCCCCCGAAGGCCCACTCGTCGATGCCCCGGTTGACCGTTCGTACCAAACCCGGGCTGTAACCGTCGAAACTGCCCATCGTGATTATGAACTCCCACTGCCGGATGGCGTCCTGGATCTCTGTGCGCTTGGCCTCGTCCAGACTCTCTCCGGGTAGAAGCAGATCGAGGGCCTCCAGGCCGACGATAATATCCACATACTCCTCAACATGATCGTTGCATATATAGATGTCGTTTCTGTTCCTGGTCCATGCGGAAGACGAGTTCGACCCGTTGGAGCGAATGAGTTCCACAACCCATCCGTCAATGGCCATGGTGTAGTCCCAGGCATCCCACTCGGCTATGTCCACATGCCGTGACGGCAGACCTGCAGTGGCACCCACGCCTTCGGAGGCATCCACGTAGATATCGATCTTCTCGAGACTAAGAGGGGCCCTGTTGGGGTTGCCACACCTGGAATCCGGGTAATTGGGGCTCCAATCAGCTTCGTTCCTGGACAGTACATTCCCGATGTGGACCCGGATCACCAGATTGCGCCCGTCAAGGATGAAATCCGCACCGAGCAGATCGAACACACCCGGCTTGAAGACACTGTTTGTTGGATACAGATAGTAAAGTCCCTCAATGTCTTCCTGGTTCGGTCCGTGGTCGTCACCCTCGGCATCTTCGACCGAGAGGAACACCACACCCTCACTCGTTACCACAAGACCGGTCTCTGTCGTACTCCGTGCGATACCTGAGGTATCGGTCGCGGTGATGCCTATCGTATAGGCACCGCCCCCCAGGTCACCCGGGGTCCGGAACAAGACGGAGTAAACCCCGTCCCCCGCCGACTGGTCGCCGCCGGTCCCGTCATCGGTGAGGTAGGCCACCGCGTCGCCACCGATAGTGGAAAGATCCGCATAGACATCGCCGATCCCCCCACCGGCATCGGTGGCCATAACACTTACGAGCACCTCATCACCGGGGAGGATGGTATCCGGAGACGCAGCCGCCTGGCTCAGAGCAGGGGGCGCGCCGACAGCGGGAAGTTCAAAAACCGCATACTCCGACAGCGAGACCGGATTCATCGCCGTCTCCCACCATTCACCCGTATCCGGCAACATGTCCTGGGTCGCATCGTGAGGATTAGAGTCCAGGGCAGTGTACTTGGTACCCTGGGGTTCCTGGGTTACATATGCCTGGAGCCTCAGCGTATCCCCCGGCTCGAGGGCTCCGATCGCCGCAGCCGGAAAACGGAACTCAACCTGAGTACCCGTGGTTGTGGTGAGAACCATGGAATTCTTGTTGGGATCGTCGGGATTGGTCGTCCAACTGCCCGCGCCCGGCTGCCAGAACTCCCACCCCCCAAGCCCCCACCTTCTAAGGTCGGCATAGTCCTGGGCGCTGTACTTCAGCGTGAAAACGTAATCGGGTTTCAGGTCATGCCCGTAATCAACCGGAAATTCGAAAGCATCGCTCGGCGCCCCGTCGCTGTCGCCGTTTCGCTCCAGGACGACCATGACGTGCATGTCACTCCAGGAACTCGTGAAATCGAGTGCGATTACCAGGGTATCAAGACCGGCGCCTTCGAGCCGGGCATACATATTGGTCAGGTCGGCACCCGGATCGCTGTTGTGAGCGGCATCGCTCTCCGGGGCGGCTTCATCCACTGATACCAGCGTGGGGTCATCCGCAAGGAGCGGGGCCGCAGACGCTGTGTGCGAGGCCGCGAGAGTTACTGCAACTAAGAGGAATATTACAGAAAAAGCCCACTGAAATCTCAAGTCCTTACCCCTTGCCGACTTTTGGAAAAGATAACAGCCCCGCCGGACCCAGTCAATATCTAAGTGGTCACCGGCCGGCCACACGCACCTCTTGGGACAGGTTCAACTCAAATTGGTTGCTGAGGCCCGACGCTACGGGGAACCGGGAATGCGGGAAAGGACCTGGGCTGCGATGGCGGGCAGGATCTCGGCGGCTTTGCCCTCAAAATGGAGGTCTACGAAAGGCGTAATCGGTGTGGTGTCCGGATTGACTTCGATGACCCCGGCACCAGCCTGTTTGGCAAGCAGAGGCATCGATGCGGCCGGCTGAACCACGGCCGAGGTACCCACTACCAGCATGAGATCGCAGGACCTGCATACCTCGAAGGCGTGCTGAAGGGCCGTCTCCGGCAGGCCCTCCCCGAACCACACTATGTCCGGCCTGAGCAAGGCTCCGCATTCGCATCTCGGAGGTATCTCTTCGAGCGGTACCGGGGCACTATCCAGGTCGGCGATTGCCTCATGGGCGGGGTTGGGTTCCGTCCCGGCGCAAACCTGTCGCCTCCAATCGTACCATTCCCACACCAGGACCGGGTCCCGGGCGAAAGCTCTCGGGGTCGCCAGCTCCTCGGGCCGGTAGGACTTCCATAGACCGTCCTCTCCCCTGAACGTGGGTACACCGCTCTCTGCGGACACGCCGGCACCGGTGAGGACACCTATATAGGGATCTTTCTCCAGCCCCAGGTGCGAGAGGTCGTATGGGGGGCTCAAGCCCTGCCTCTCAAGGCGAACCCCGCCTTAATGGCGCCCGTAGGACACTTCGTGC
>JALGWN010000126.1 GCA_025774115.1 bacterium | reverse complement strand
TGCCGTCATGACCCAGGGTGAGCAGATAAGTGTCGAGAAGCTGATACTCAGATAGAGTGACAAGGACCCGGCGGAGCGTGGCCACATGGCCCGTAGTGTCGTGACTCCTGTCACGACGAATACCGTTCCGGGGGGTTTTTGGCGAGCTGAGTAAACGGGAACGTTGCCACCGGAGCTGCAACTCTATTCAGGCCTGTCCGGAGGTGTTGGCCTAAGCAACTTGCCCCCCCGCCCCTTTTTGGTTTGAAGTAATCTGTGCATCATGCTACAATGGCAAACCGTAACTGTAGAGCTTACGGTTCCACATCGAGGAGGGACACGACATGAGGACTGGAATTACCTTGTTTGTCTTGATTCTTGCATTATCCGTATCGGCCTATGCCGACTACACCCGGGTTGGAAGCATCCCGGTGTACTTCCCGGAAGCACCGGAAGGGTATGCCGTGACCGGCCTGGAGACCATTGGCGACAGCCTCTTCATGACCGTCGCGGTCGACAGCAATTCGGCTATCTACCTTATCGATCCGATTGATGGGGATATCTTCACCAGCTACTTCTGGCAGCTCACAATGCCGTCCGGTACCGGAGACCCTTCGCTCAGCGGCGCGGCCTTCGAACCGCCTTTCTACTACTGGGTTTGTGATGCCTATAGCGACTACTTCCTCAACCTGACCTGGTCCGGCGGGGACACGGTAGCAATCTACTATTATTGGGTGAACGACCGGATCACAGATCCAGGCGGTGTCGAGTATGAGGAATACGCCACGCTCTGGGCGGTGGACGGGCCGGTCGACAGCCTTTATGCCGTGGAACCCTATGGTATGGTCTACGGTGCTTATGAAATCCCCGGTTCCGGATCGCCATCGGCCGTAACCCTAGCGCCCCCGCCCCCGGGTTTCCAGGAAGGATCAAACCTCCTCTTTTGCTATGATACGCTGTCGGACTCGGTTTACGAATACACCACGTACGGCAGTTTCGTGCAGGGTCACTACCTCGAGGGTTCACCGTTCGATGGTGCTATATACGCGGCCACTTTCTACGACGGCATGCTGTACCTGGGCGGCCAGGACGATAGCATCTACATATTCGCACCGACCGAGTCATATGTGGAACCCTTGCCGGCCGGTGACAGCGTGGTTGTCGAGGTGATCCCAGGTGAGCTCGACGTGGGCTTCGTCTATGTCGGTGAGGCAGGCTCCCTCTATGTGGAGACGACCCCGACCCAGTCGTGCCCGCCCCCCGAGGGTGTCGATTTCTTCGGGGACTTCTATGATATCTCGACTACCGCGACCTTCGATTACATTACAAAGGTAGTGCTTACGAACGAGGGTGAGTTTCCTCCCGGTGTGAACGCCAAAGATGTAAGGGTGTTCGTGCACCCCTCAGGAGAATGTGAAACCTGGAGAGACATAACGGTTGAGATGATCGATACTGAAGAGCTCAGAAGCCCGGTCCTTGCACGTATCGGCAAAAGGCTCTCCGAGGATGACGAGTTCTCGGTGTTTGCGTTCGCAGAAGATACCCGAAGGGTGACTCAGGTAATTGCCCTCAAGTTCGACTATCTCGATAGCGCTATCACCCGGAACCAGAGTGTCATCCCGTCTACCGAGTACACGCAGATGTCCGATCTCCTTGATCGTGCGCGAACGGCCTCTGGGAATAGGAGATATGAGCTTGCGGCCCTACGTGTGGACCGGATCGCCGATGTAGCGATCAATACGCCGGCAATCCCGCATACCTATGACCCTGGTGCAGGCCAGACCGTCAACGTGGCCGGGCGGCTCATAAGCCGGGCCCATACTCTGTCCTTTAGCCTGCGTCTCCTGACCTGGGAGCGGCAGCTCGGCAATCCGCCGGAGCCGAGCTGGAAAGACCCTGCAATCAATATCGTTGAGGGTTCCCCCGACCGGCTGGTTGCCATGCCCAATCCATCGCAAACGGAGTTCATACTGAGCTTCAATGCTCAGTACGGGCGTGCGGTGAGTGTCAAGGTCTACTCGGTCGAAGGGGAGCTAGTAAAGACGCTGGCCGGCGGCGAGCGCCTGACAGGTGCGCAGAGCGTCACCTGGGATGGCAGGAACGACCATGGCATGCGGGTTGCTGCTGGCACCTACTTCGCGGTTCTGGAAGACGGTGAGCAGAGGTCGGTCAGGAAAATGGTGCTTCAGAGGTAGGATCGGATCGCTTAAGCACTATCAAAGTCATATCGTCGGAATAGGGCTCGTTCTCGCGGAAGGTGTCCACGGCCGAGAAGATAGCACCTCTTATGCTGTGGGCATCGCCATGAGCCGATTGTGTGAGTACCTCCTGGAGGCTGTCCTCGCCGAAAAGGTCTCCGGCCTTGTTCATGCACTCGCTGATGCCGTCGCTATAAAGCAGAAGCACCTCGCCGGGATCGAGCCCGGTTTCCGAGTTCTCATATCCGATATCGGGCAGGATGCCCAGTGGCATGCCGCTCACCTCGAGGGCGGTGATCTTGCCGTCCTTGCCAAGCCGATAGGGCGGATTGTGTCCGGCGTTGGAATAACGTATCTTGCCGCTTTCAGGCTCGAGTATGAGATAGAAAAAGGTTATGAACCTGCCCTCACCGACGCGCTTGAGGAGATCGAAGTTCATTCGCTTCAGGAGCTCCGCCGGGTCCGGTGTGTCCGCCGACCTCACATGAAGCACCGCCTGGAGGTTTGACATCAGCATCGCAGCACCGATGCCCTTGCCTGCCACGTCGGCTATCGCGATCCCTATGCGGCCGTCAACCGCGATTATGTCGAAGTAATCCCCGCCGACTTCGGTACAGGACCGGTTGAATGCCGACAGATCGTATCCCTTTACCTTCGGGATCTCTGCCGGGAACAAACGGTTCTGTATTTCGGTGGCTATCTCGAGCTCGGCGTCAAGCCTCCGCTTCTCCCTTGCAATGTCCTCGAGCATGGCATTCTGTATCTTCTCGGCGATCATGCCGGAGAGCGATGAGAAGAAGAGCAGGTCCAGCTCCCCGAACTGGCGGTCGGGTTTGGTCGTGTCCACATACATTACCCCGACGGTTCGCTCGCCGTTCCAGAGGGGTGTGCATATGGCCGACCTGATCTTGAGACTTGCGATGCTCTCGCTCATCCGGATGTTATCGTCACCGGCCACATCCTTGATCAGTATCGCCTGATTCTCTTCGATGGCTTTCCTGGCGATCGAGCTGCTTATCGCAAACTTGCTGTGCAATCTGGCCCTCGAAAGGTAAGCCTGCGGAGACAGTTTGCCCGCCTCGTCCAGGAGCATGATAGCCGCTCTCTCCGCGCCGGTCTTATCGACGCACATCTCCAGTATGGAATCCAGCAGCCCCTCGATGGGTTTGTCCCGGACGATCTCCCTTGCGATCTCTGCGACGGTTTCCAGCAGGACCATGGGGGCCATGGTCTGCTTAGGGGGGGTGGGTGCGGAGAGACTTATCGCCGATGTCGGTTCCGCGGCGCCCCGGTCTTTTAGGAATGAAACACTCTCGGAGGGTTCGAAGACTATCCTGGAATTGCCCACACCCACTACATCGCCCGGGGCAAGCCTGGTAGGCTGTGATATACGATCGCCGTTTACGAGGGTGCCGTTCCGGCTGCCCGTATCTTTGACGAAGTAAGCGTTGTCGGACCGGAAGATCTCCGCATGCCGGCGGGAGACCACCGGCTCATCCACACAGATCTCGCTCTCGGGAAGCCGGCCTATATGGAGGGTCTTCTTCTGGCTCGATACCAGCTTCTGCTCACCCGATCCGAGTATAACCAGAAACGATGCCAATTGGACTCTCCCAGTCTGTTTACGTTGACTACAGTATAGACAGGCAGTTGTCGAGTCAAGCTGTAGAAGGGGTCAGATCTTGAAAATTGAATTCAATTTTCAAGATCTGACCCCTGCCACTTCGGCCACTTTCTCTACCTAAGAACCACGAACTTGGTGACCGCACTCTTTCGGCCGTAAGTCAATCTGGCGAAGTATATGCCTGGAGGTATCGATGAGTCGTCCTCGAGTCGGCCATCCCACACGATTCTCTTCCCGTTTGCCTGGTCCCCCGGGGAAAGATCCCGGACCAGCCTGCCGGAGGCATCATATATGCTGATGCCCACGTTGGGTTCGACCGATGCACCGGTTCGCCCGGGGAGCTGATAGGCTATCGAGGCGGTGCCTGTCACCGGATTCGGGCTCACTCTCACCATGGGTGCCCGGACCAGGGTCTCACCGGTAACACCGGAGAGATCGCCGCCCACCCCGATACTGCCGAGGTAGGGTAGATAAGCGTTCTTGGTCGCCGTGATCAGGATATCTCCGTTATCGGCTGCAGTGAGCTCAAACTGGACCGTACCGTCCCCGCCGGTTTCATCCACCAGATATAGATCATCCCCCATCCACAGGCACACGCGCGCCTCGGCCACAGGTGAGCCTCCGGAGGTTACAGTCACTCCAAGCAGATGGTTGCCGACCAGGATGCTGTCGGGGTGGCTAGCCGCGAGGTCGAGTGGGGTGTCCTTCCAGACGGGTGTCTCCGGGTCGCCGAACAGGTTGCAGGTAAACTGGGTCCAGCGGTCGGTGTTGTTGCTTCCGGAGTATGGTATCCTCTGGATCTTGGCATCGGCATGAACGATTCCCAGGTGGGTTACGTCTCTTACGAATATGGACTCGAAGAACTCACGGTCGTAGAGCTCGCCCGTACCGTAGCCGGGGTTGCCCGGCCAGTACCAGCCGTAACGCGAGTTCCCGACGAAGAAGCCGCCGCCGTTCTCGCTCTCCAGGAAGCCCCTTGCGAAGCACCCCATAACGTTCTCGAAATTACCCGGTATGCACGCCACCGTATAGAACACCGAGTATCGCGGCGCGTTGGTAAGTGCAAGCATGTCCTCGGTATAAAGAGCGCTGGGCCCGATGGAGAGCACATTGGCGTTGCCGTGGCCGTCGTGGTTTATTATGCCCATACCGGCATTGAGGGCGTTCATTGCAGAGGATTTATTGAGGTTGCCGCTTGATTGATAGAGCTTGGTTATGGGATCGAACCTCGATGGTACCGACTCGTTGTCGATCATGTTCTTGGCGACCGCTCCATTGGTCTGGGCATCTGCATACTCGGCCAGGAAGAGCATCTCCTTCTGGTAGTCGGTGGGAAGCGTATAGTACCCTTCATAGGTGAGGACCTTCTCGATCGTGGCGAGCGCCTGAACGCCGGTATTTCCCGGCAACCTCCCCACGTAGACATCCGGATACAGGTCTACGTCATCGCCGGTCTCACCCCAACGGGCATCGTCGTCGTCGTTCCAGTCGCCGTCCATGTCGGCGAAATAGAGATCGCACGGAATTCCCGCATCGACGGTGCCGCCGACACTGCAGTAGCAGCCCCGGATGGACGCCTTGGGAGCGGACAGAGTCATGAGCACCCAGACGGTCGATTGGTTGAGATAGTAGTCCTTTATGCAATTGCGAAGCCTCTCGGCATTGTCGCGGCCGGGATAGGTGGCAATGGCATCCTGTACCGTCACTATGGTGGTGGGGATACCCTTCCGGGTCTTCCAAGCCTTGAGGGCTTGATACTCGTCAACGTGGTTCACATGGCAGAGCATGAGATACTCGGTGGCAACGGCGGGGTCCAGTGTGCCCGCTCCGGGCGGAAAATCAAACTCGAGATCCTCCGCGTTCTCAACCATCGAGGTCACAACTTCGTTGCGAAGCCTCCGCACGGCAGGTGTCTCGGCAGGCAGACGATGTTCGTCATCGGCATCCCCGAACGTCACCGTGAAGGTGATCTCCCGGTTCAGGAGTACCTTGCCCTCGGCCGGTATGTACTGAATCGGGAAGATCCGGATACCGCATATCTTCCGCCCGGCCATACTTCCGTAGGCTCCGATCTCAACCGGCGAGCCCGGGTACTGCTCGGTCATGGCATAGACGGCCGGGTCCGGCAACACCGGATCGGGCACCGTAGTCCAGGAAAGCGGTACCTCGTGCTGTCCGGGAAGCAGGAGATATGCTCCGGGCAAAGCCACTTGCTCTATGGATTCCACCCTGACCCCTGTAACCGCGCTGCCCCGAGGCACATAAACATGCTTTATCGCCACGGGCATACAGGGACTCCCCGGCTTTCTCGTGAGCCCGAAGTCATCCATCCTGAAAAGGTCATAATCCCGACCTGCGAGATCGTGCCGCTCGGCCCTTAGGATATCTTCCGAGAATCTCAAGGTAAAGACCCTGCCCTCGCCGCCGGCATGGGCCCGGAGTGTGAGCATCAGACACAAAAAAACAAGGATATACCCCAGCTTGGCTGCTTTCATTCCAAACCTTCCTTTGATTGTTGTAGTTTGTCCGTTGTTTCAGTAGCTCACCGTCTTCTATGATATACCAAAACACCCCTCCGGGTCAAGCGTGATCGGGCTCCTGAGAGATCCTTGCCCGAGGAGACCGCATCCAAATATTAGGTTGACGTACACCGCCGATGGCTCTTAGTGTCCCGTTGTAAGGGGGGTGAGCTATATGGGTGGGTCGGAGAGAGGCGTTCACCACAACATTCCAAGAGACATGCTCTTGACGGGGATAGTCGCGGGCATACTGTATTTTGCCGTAAACCTGGTGATGTTCTATCCCTCGGAGCAGCTCGGGCTCATGGGGAGCGGCTTTCTCAAGTTTAACCTATTCGCTTACAGCTTTTCCTTCTGGGTGCTTGGTTTTGTTGTCCTCTCGGCCGTGATGCACCTCATTATGTATCCCCTCATGCGGAGCCGCAGCAAAGGCCTCGCGGTGGCAGGTCGTTTCATGGTCTATTTCGTTATCGTCCTGGCTTTCCTGGCCGGCCATGCCACATGGTGGGCCTATGCCAATACCGCGCCGTTGCTTCCGAGCTACGTGAAGGTCCAGGAGGTCAAGACCTCGGTTATGTGGGCCGTGCTGGTTGCAGGCCTCGTTGGTCTCGGTTTGAGTATGCTGCGAACCCTGAAGAGCGGGCGGAGTGGGGACCGCGCGAAGCCGGTGGGCCTTTTTGCTCTCGCCTGCCTGGTCTACGTTGTCGTCGTTAACCTCCCTGTGGATTATGCCGACCTGGGCGGTGTGCCCGATGGCGGCCCCTATCCGGGCAGGACCAGGACGGTCATCTTCGGTGTGGACGCAGGCACCTGGAACGTTGTGCTTCCCCTTGTGGAACGCGGCGAGCTACCCGCATTCAAGGCTCTGATGGACCGGGGCACCTTCGGCTACTTCGATACCTACGGCCAGCAATACACGCCTCCCTCATGGGCCAGTATAGCGACGGGCAAGCAGGAGGATAA
>JALGWN010000125.1 GCA_025774115.1 bacterium | reverse complement strand
CGTCATCCGGGCAGTCCAGGATCAGGGTTTTTTCGGAGGTGCTCTTCACCAGTCCAATAGTCCGGACGAAGGCCTCGGGATCGGTTGCATCATGGGTTATGAGGAAGAGGTCCGCCTTAAGATCTTCACCGAGGCGCACCACCGAATAGGCCTCCGTCTCCTTGATCTTACCGAGGAGATCCTCCTCGCTCTCAGAGGTCTTAAGCTCGATCCCGATGCCGGGTTGGTGGTAGAAGGTTTTCTCGTGCCGGAACATGACCGTCTCGGCGCCTATCTCGAGGGGGTGCCTCCCGCCGAGGCGCACCAGCCGGATAGGCGGCTCGGCGGCTGCTCCCAGGATCTCTTTGGCTTCATCCGAGGCATGGGGACACTCGCCCAACTCTGCCTTCTTCTGTGCCAGCTTCATGGCGAAAGCCATGCAGGTCGGGACCCCGCAGTCACCACAATTGGTCTTGGGAAGCAGCTTGAATATTTCCAGGCCCGCCAGCGCCATATTTATACTCGTTCCTTTGCATCAAACATCCCGGCTATGCTCGATTTGACCGCCCGTACGGCTTCGGGGTGGTGCATGACGAGAAGATCCGCCCCGGTCACCAGGAGCGCCATGGCGGTCGCGATCTCCCAGTATGCCCCCCTGAGATTGATGTCGCCCCACTGGGGATTGTCGGACTCGGGGGCCCTTGCCTCCTTGACCCTCGCACTTTCATAGCCGGGATTTACCAGCATCGGAAAGGCGAGCATCTCGTCCCCGGCAAGACCGTCGATTCTGATCCGTTCCATTATGGAATAGGTGTATTCGATACCGTAGCCCAGCGTGCTCGTAAGGGGATCCATGACGATTCGCTCCCGCGGGAACTCCATGTCGGTAAGGAGGATATTGAGCTGCTTGGCCAGGTTGACGTCTATGGGTGTCTGGGCCACGAGCGTGTGTCCGTAAGCGATGCAGGCGGCGGCGATGGTCTTGTAGTTGTCGGTTTCCACGTAGTTGATGAGGCAGTTCTCACCGGCGGCCGCTTCGCAGACTTTCTTCATCACTTCGTTGGTCTTCTCGAAGTGGCTGTGGCCTGTGACTATTATGGGGACACCCACGGCGGCAAGCACGGCCTTTACAAGCTGGGCTGCCTCCTCCGCGGTCCGGTCTCCTTTTTCGGGATGCGTACCTTCGAGTCTTACGCTGATGAGCTCGGCGCCATACTTGTCGACACACGCCTTTGCCATGTCCGCCGGTTGTTCGAGGAGATCGCCGAAGATACCCCGCAACGAGTCGGGATACTTGGCGGGAATACGATCGAAGACCTCCATCGCCACAAGGGGCCGGTTGGGCTGCCTGCCCTCGAAGAAGTGGAACGGCAGGGAGGAGCTCCCCCCGATCGTAAGGGTATGCGAGCGTGTGCCTCCGGCCTCGGGGGTTGCCCCCAGTGTTAGCTCCCGGATACTTCCGGGGTTGGTCTCCTTGGGAATCTCAAAGTCCATCGCTGTCCACCCTCGCCGCTCGCTCACTTCGCTTAACGACATTCGTCGTGACAGGAGTCACGACGCTACGAACCGAACGGCTGCGCTCCGACGTTGGTCGGGGTTCCATCCCGCAATCAAATCCCTCCAACGACCTGGTCATGCCTTTCTCCCAGGCATCAACTCATCGAGAACCCGTGCCAGGACGCCGTAAGCCATGGATTCAGATGCGGCCGGCCATATGGGTTCACCGGTCCGATCCAATGAAGACAGCATATCATCTTCAGGAATCGAGCAAAACTCCGCGAGGCCGGCGTCTGCGATGGCGGTCTTGACCTGCTCCGGCAAGGGCCCGCAGACCCTGTTCATAATGAGGTGCTTCTCCTTGATTCCCACGGCCAACTCGTCGGCGAGCCTGCTTATCTTGCCGGCGGTTCTCACCGCGGTCACGGTCGGATTGGAAACCATGAAGAGGTGATCGACGTCCCTTGTCGTCCGCCTGCTTATGTGTTCCATGCCTGCCTCATTGTCTATAACGACATAGGTGTAGTTCTTACCAAGGGTATCCATGATATCCCGCAGCAGGTTATTTGCATAGCAATAACAGCCCGGACCCTCCGGGCGTCCCATGGCAATAAAATCGAAATCCGGGCTCTCAAGGAGTCCGGTCCGGATCTTGTATTCTAGAAACTGCTGTTTGGTCATCCCACCGGGGAGACCGGCCGCGTGAGTTCGCATCTCTTCCCTGATGGCCCCTACCGTTTCTCCGGGTGTAAGTCCCAGCATCTCGCCGAGGTTGGCGGCTGGGTCGGCGTCCACGGCGAGAATAGACTTGGAGCGCTCATCGTGAAGCCAGCGTGTGAGCAAAACCGCCAACGTGGTCTTTCCCGTTCCGCCCTTTCCGGATATGGCCAAGACTCTCATGGCTTGTGGATAGGACTCCTTTATAGAAGGGGGGGCATGGATATGGCCGGATGATGCTTCTCGGTTATATAGGCAAGCACTTCCTCTTCGGTTTCGGCCACGGTCTCATCCGCGATCATATCGATGAAGCCCTTAATGCCTTCCTGTTCTCCGGCCTTTCTCAATGCCGCTTCCATCTCCTCTTTGAGTGCTTTGTTCATCCAGACTATTCGCTTTGCGCCGCCTTCGGCACTAATGAACTTAGGGCTTCCGATGTAGTGTTTACTGTGGCCTATGAAGCCCGGTGTCTGCACCCCGCCGCCCACGACCCCGGCCAGGGTGGAAAACTTCATTCCCGATGGTGTCATCCCCATATATTCGCGATAGACCGTCATGATGCCGTTGGTGGACGGCAAGACGCCGGAGATGCACTCGAAACATCCGCAGGATGTCATCGGGTAGTCGATGATGCTATAGGCATTGAAGATCTCAAGCGTCTTGTGGGAGGTCTTGTGGACAAACTCGTTAACGCCCTCCCATTGTCCCTTGACCTCGTCGATGACCCGGCCCCTCTGGATCGGCTGATTAGGCCCGGTCGGGGTTACCTGGTAGGCGGCCTTGCCGTCCAGCCAGTTATAGGCCCCGCAGAGCCCCGATCTCTCCGGGGTTATGACGCACACATGGTTGGGGGCAAACGACTGGCAGAGCGTGCACGAGTAGTAGGTCTCCACGGACTCGTCGGTCATTCCGGCAAGCCGCGCATCGCGCTGGTGGTAAACTTCGCGGGCGGCGTCGATGAGGCCTAGTATTTCCTTCTCCCGTGTATAAATCCTGATCTGTACCTTGTCGAAGATCTTCCCGAACTCCCCGTGGAGCTTGGCATGCAGGATAGTCCCGAAATGCTCGAATTTGAACCCCTTGGCCTTTGCCTCCTTGCTGATGCGAACCCAGTTTATGTCGCGCTGGCCCATGTGGTAGACGCCGTTGGCGCAATTGATGAAGTCATGAAAATGTCGTTCGAGTATGGGTTCGAAATCGGACTGCATCTCGCGCCCGGCCACGTCGGCGCAGATGGCCAGTGGGATATTGCTACCCTCCTCTACCTCGTCTATTTCAGGCCCGATTACCTCAATCTTTCCATCCTCGACCTGGTCGAGTTCCTTGGTTGTGAGGAATTCAAACCCCGGTTGCACTGCACCGGCGAGCTCTATATACATGTCCTCCTTGCGCACGCGCTCTCCCTGGAATGCCGGGCCGTACGGCAAGGGAATCGGGACCTTGGTGATCGTGATCTTAAGGCCTCTTACCTCGATGGCTTTGGCGACCATCTCGTCATGTGGCACGGGCGATACGACATGTTCGTAGGTGCAGATACCGGTGGGCAGAATCTGATCGATATCGGTGTCGGCGATCGTCGGGAAGCCGTAATTGATGGCCCCGGCTGCCTGGGCGTGCTTCTCATCGTCCACCGGCCCGAGGGCAAGCACGAAAGCGAATACCCTGTTTTTGTTGTAGCGCAGGATCCGCTCGTAATCTCCCGCCGCTGCGTTGCCGAAGGAGAGGGCCACCTTGGTCGCAAAGCCCAGCGAGTGGACGGTGGCAGTTACATCGTCACCGAAGGGCACCAGTCTTGTCTCCCAGCCCATCTGGATGCCCTCTTCCCTGAGCTGCCGGGCCATGCTCTTGCCGTCGGTTGCCGCCGACATGAAGACATAGAGGTTCTTCTCCTGGAGCTCGCGTGCGATCCGGACGGCGATCTCATTGGTGGGGCAGTAACCCACGCAGGCCGCAAAGCCGGGAGCCGTGCCGTCTACGAACTCGATGCCTCGCTCCCGCAGGATCACGTCATTGGCTGCACCGAGCCACAGGTGTTCATCATCGGGATTGGGCTCGGTCAGGTAGGGCATAGGATCCTCGATATACTTCAGGGCCTCGATGACCTCGTCTATGAAGAGGGTCGCCATGCCCGCATCCATGGTATGACCAAGGTAGGGTACCCACATGTGCTCATCGGGAATGGGAGGCAGCAGTTTCCTCGCCTCATCCAGCAGCCCGGTGAGGCCACCCAGCGTGTCTATACTGAGACCCAGTATGCCGTGGGATATGGGAAGGAAATAGCCGGTGTTCGGGAATTCGACTTTGGTATCCGGCCCGTGCTCCTCGATGGCCTGCTTGAGCTCCCGGCGGGCTCGGTCAAAGAGCTTGTGGGCGCCGCGAATGGCTCTTGTCGCTATGAGTCTGGACATGTTCCTCGTCTGTCGGAGTCACCGGCCTTCAGGCCTGATCAAGTTCTCTTCTCATCTCCATATCGTAAAGCACCCGGTCTTTTGCCTCACCGATCCCGAGTTTCCGCCGCTTTCCGTTTATATGATCGATCATGAGGGCAGCCATCTTGCCCGGGTCGGTCTCGGCACCCCACTTGCCCCCGAAGAGACCCTCGAATTCGTCGAAAATGTGGTGTGCGAACTCCGAGTCTCCGCCTACGGGCAAGCCGACGCCGAAAACCGTGTAGACGCCCGACGCAACGAAATACTGCCCTATGGAAATCGCTTTCTCACTCATCCACTCGGGGGCGGCACCTGCGACGGGAAGTTCGCTTATGTCGTTGCCCAGACCGCCGATTTTTACCATCTCGGAAAGTGCGACCAGGATGCGGCTGTTATCCACACACGAACCGGAATGCAGAACCGGCGGCATCCCGACGGCTTTGCAGACCTCGGCCAGGCCCTTCCCGGCGTACTTCTCGGCAGTCTCCGGCCTCAAGAAGCCGGCCTTGGCACAGGCGATCGCGGAGCAGCCGGTCTGGACAACCAGGATGTCATTGGCTATAAGCTCCCGGGTGAGGCTCACATGGGCCCGGTCGTGCTCGACCTTGGCGTTGCCGCAGCCCACGACGGCGGCAACACCCTTTATGCGGCCGTTGATGATGTTATCATTGAGCGGAGTATAAGAACCCCTGAATGTCCCGCCGAGCATGTAGTTGATCGCCTCATGACTGAAGCCCGCCACGAGATCCATCTTCTCATCCGGTATGTAGATCTCGCCGCGGTTGGGGTAATTAAGAATCGCTTCCTTAACGATTCTCCTGGCCGTATCCATGGCGTTCTCCAGCGAGAGCTCAAAGTGGGTGGCCCCCGGGATACTGCCTTTGGGTGAGGTAGTTATGAGTTCGGTGTGGAAACATCGCGCGACCTCGGGTAAGGACGGCATGATGCACTGGACATCGACGATCATAGCCTCCACGGCACCGGTTGAGACGGCGAGCTCCTGCTGGAGCATGTTGCCCGCTATGGGAAGCCCGTGACGCAACAGGATCTCATTGGCGGTACAGCAGATGCCGGTGAGATTTATGCCTGTGGCACCCTGCGCCCCGGCGAGGGCAATCAGGTCTTCCTCCTTAACAGCCAGGGCCAGCATCTCCGAGAGAATGGGCTCATGGCCATGGACTACGATATTCACATCGGTCTCGGACAGAACACCCAGGTTGACCTTGCCGCGAATAGGGGAGGGTGTACCAAAGAGGATGTCCTGGAGCTCGGTGGCATACATGGAGCCGCCCCATCCGTCGGCCAGTGCGGTCCGCGCAGCATGGAGCATAATACTCCGGTGGTCCAGATCGACGCCCATGGTCGTGCGGTGAAGCATCTCGACTATCTCGCGGTCGATGCCACGCGGCGTGATACCCAGCTCCCGCCAGACCTCCCGGCGCGCGTCGGGGGCCTGTCCCACCAAACCGATCTCACCCTCTTGCCTCCCGAAATCCGCTAAGGCCCTCCGGGCAACGTCTGCGCCGATGTCTTCCTTCGATCTTCCCTCGGTTTCGATACCGAGAACGCCGGCGATCTTCCTGAGCTTGCCCACGTCCTTTATGGAATAGCCCGAGGCCGGGTTCCGGGCCGCCATCAGGAGCGTCTTTGCCACGGTCCTGCCGTGGTCCGAGTGGGCGGCGGCCCCTCCGGCAACCATCCGGGCGAAGTTGCGCGCGACAATGACCTCAGCCGTTGCTCCACAGACGCCGCGCGAGCGGCCTTTACTTCCGGGTTTGATCCGGCAAGGACCCATATAGCAGATTCGGCAGCAGAGCCCTTGCTCGCCGAAGGTGCAGTGGGGCTTCTGGCCGTCCTCCCGATCCCATACCGTTTCAGGATCGCCGGCCTTTCTACGGCTCAGCATCTGATCGACCGACTTATCGATGCTTCGCTTGTCCATGCGACCGACTTTCTTACCGGGTTTCACTTAGCGGGTGTCATAAGATGATACCACGCGGGACTTCCGGTCTTCTATTGTTATCTGACTTCTATGGCTGCCTGCGGAGTATCCTGCTTACCTCGGCCAGGACACTCAGAACCTTCTCGGCAGAGGCCTGCGCCAGCGAACCTGTTCCGCAACTTGGCGTGAGCAGGCATCTCTCCCATAGAATATCACTATCTAAACCCTTATCGGCAAGGATGGCCATGCGGTCCTTGAGTTTTTCGACAAGCGACTCGGGCTTTTCATCGGCGATAGCGCCTGTAGATGGGACGATACCCCAGGCGAGCACACCGCCTCCTTCCAGGAATCTCTTTATCTCGTGAGGGTAATAGGTGATGGTCTCGCCGTATTGGTAGGCATCGAAACTTATGATATCCACACCTGCGTCGACAAGGATTGTCCACTCAGTGTTCCCGCAACAGTGAGTGCCCGCAAGCGCATCTTCTTTGTGGATCGCCCGGACAACGTCGGCGATACACTTGACAACGTCCGAGCGTTCGACGCTGACATAGGTGGATGACCCGAACGCAGAGAGAATCGGCTCGTCTATGAAGCAGATCTGCGGGTGTCCCAGCGAGGCGAACCTCCGTAGGAGCCAACGCGCCTTCATCTCCATGCCTTTGACGATGACATCGCGGAAGACATCATTGTAGTAAATCGCCCGCTTATTCTCATCG
>JALGWN010000018.1 GCA_025774115.1 bacterium | reverse complement strand
CGGGTACTGCACGCTCTATGGTGATCTGGCGGGCGGTTTCGCCATTCTCAAAGACGTACCGAAGACACTTGTCTATGAACTTGCCGCCTACCGAAACCTCATCGGCAGGCCGGTGATCCCCGAGCCGATTCTCACCAAGGCCCCGTCCGCGGAACTCCGGCCCGACCAGAAGGATGAAGATTCACTTCCTCCCTATGAAGTCCTCGATGCGGTCCTCAACATGTATGTAGTGGAGGACATGGGTGTGCGGGATATTTCAGCACAAGGCTTCCCGAGGAACCTGGTGAAACAGATAGCCCGGATGGTCGATGGTAACGAGTATAAGCGCCGGCAGGGGCCGCCGGGTATTAAGATAACTCCGAAGGCATTCGGCAAGGATAGGCGGATGCCTATTACCAATCTCTACCGCTAGCCGGGCTGGTGAAAACCACCCATCTGCTGTGTTAGGCTCGTCACCCCTCATTGCGGCGTACCCATGTAGCGTCGGGTCTCCGTGCCCGACGGCTTTCGTCGTGGGTGGAACCACGACGCTACGCAATACTCCGTATCTTGATGGTTTTGACCAGCCTGGACTGAGGAGTTTCGGCTGGTGAAAACCACCCATCTGCAGCTCACGGTCAGGATCTCGGGCCGCCTTTTCGGACCTTTCCCGGACCGCGACTTATTCTGACTTTGTTGGCATGGCAGGGTGAAAAAGCGGATTTTATGACCTTGGCGACCTCATCGATGTCGGTGTCGCTGTTGCTGGAGTAGATATCCACAGCGACAAATGCGTATTCCGGCCAAGTGTGTATGGCGATGTGGGATTCCGCGATGATCGCCACACCGGACACGCCGTGGGGTGAGAACTGGTGAATGAGCACCTTGTCCAACCTGAGGTTTCCGCATTCACAGGCGTCACGCAGGGCCTTCCTGACCGTGGAAGCGGAGTTGGTGTTGCCGGCTTCCCATAGCTCGAGGATGACGTGTTTGGCGAAACCCATGGGTCTTTGTTTCATCTGACTCCCTCGCCGGTATCGCCGCAGGCTTCATCATCGTTGAATATGGCTCCTCTGATCCTGCCGATTCGTTTGGGTCTGAAATCGGGAAGTGTCTCGAGTCTTACGAGGGACGAGTTGAACCATCTCCGCTTCGGTGGGGCCTCCAGGCACTTCAGGGAGAATACTCGAGTCTGACTCAGGAGGTCCGGCCAATTATGATAGTATGCGTTTCCCGGGAGGATATGGGTGATTGCCAGAGCATAATGGGCGAGCATCCACCGTTGGAGTCTGTGCCACTTTGCGGCGGAAGCCTCGATTGATGTCAGCCCGAAGTAGCCTGCCCCGCCTTCCCCGGTCTTGAGAAGACCCAGGCCCCTGCCGAGGAACATCCTGAGGCCGTCGATGGTCTCGGAGGGGTCGGCGACGAAGGTGTCGAACCTGCCCCCCAGCCGCCGGGGGAGCGGCTCCCTGAGATCGTGGCATTCGGTTTGGATGGGAAGGCCCAACCGGGCGGCCGTCTCCTCTATGAATTCCACAATCCTGGCGTCTATCTCAAAGACGGTTACCTTCTCAGGCCTCCCGGCCAGGCAGAGAGCGATGGAGAGAAGATCGTCATCGCCGAGCACGGCGACCGCCTTTGCATCCACATCATCCATGTCTGTAATCAGCCCGATCCGATTGAAAACCGATTCCACCGTCATGTACCCCTGGTTGTAAGCCCCGGTACTTGCCGGTCTGCGTCCGGCCAAGCGAGTAAACACCTCCCTGGCTTTGCGGAGGCGACCCGCGACCTCTCGACCGGAGCGCAACCCGCTTGATCGGGCTTCGGCCCGCCCAAGACCGGTGAGCCGGACGGTGCCTTTCCCGGCAGTGACGAGTCCTCTCTTTTCAAGCCGTTTCAGCGTCCTCAGGAATCGGGGAAAGTCAAGCCTGACCCTTCCGGCTATCTGCCAAAGGCCGGAAGTATTCAGGGCGTGCCTCAAGACCCTCTTCTCATCGAATCTGAGCTTGTTCATAGCATACCTGCCGGACGGTCTGTTTTTCCCTGCCAGGGGTTTCGCGTTGTTGAGGATTCTACCAAAGGCCATCGGCGCGGGCAACAGCTTTGGGCCCCTTGAACGCCAGAATCCATTTGAAAACCCGTGCCTTGCACCTTAGTTTAGAGTGAGTACCCAGGGCGGATGTCGTCACAGGAGTGACGACGCTACGGATACGGTGTCGGAGCGAAGCCGTTCTTCGTAGCGTCGTGACTCCTGTCACGACGAATGTTGTTCTGAACAGCGATCGAACGGCGAGGGCAGCCAACGTCGGGCACGGAGACCCGACGCTACAGGGAGCGAAAAAGGCGCGAGGCGGCAGCCTGGTGGGATGCTTCTTGCCGTTCAGAAGCATCTTAAGGAAGAGGACAGGGGTTACCCGGGCGAAAATTCCTGAAGGAGTGGATGAGTCCGGGCCGATTAACTTCTTATGGGGGTTACGATCTGGTGACATTCGAACCTAAGCCCAGGCGCTTTCTCAGACTGCAGATTCTTATGGGGGCGATGGCCTTGGCCGTTGCCTTGCCGTCGGTCTGTTACGCTTACATAGGACCGGGTGCAGGCTTCGCTTTTCTGACGTCTTTTCTCGTACTCTTCGCCACGTTCTTTCTGGCATTCGTGTTCTTTCTGACCTGGCCCATCCGGTTTGCCGTGAAGAGGATCAAGCACAGGGGCAAGGGTATTAAGTCGGACATCGACAGAGTCATAGTGGTGGGCTTCGATGGCCTCGACCCAGAGATCCTTGACGATCTGAAGTCGCAGAACAAGCTGCCCAACCTGACAAAGCTCATAGACCAGGGCAGCTTCAAGCGGATGAGAAGCACCTGCCCGCCGATTTCGCCGGTCGCATGGTCGTCCTTCTCCACGGGCGTAAACCCGGGCAAACACAACATTTTCGATTTTCTGGCTCCCGAACGCAGCAGTTATCTTTCCAAACTCTCATCTGCCGACATCAGACCGCCGACCCGATGGCTGCCTCTCGGGAAATACAGACTGCCGCTCAACAAACCTTCATACAGGTCCCTGAGGAAAAGCAAGCCGTTCTGGACCGTACTGTCGGAAAATGATATATTCTCGTCGGTGATAAGGGTCCCCATCACTTTTCCTCCGGATAAGTTCGGTGGAGTGCAACTCTCCTCTCTCTGTGTCCCGGATCTCAGGGGTACGCAGGGTAGTTTCTCTTTCTATACGACGGATGCCGAGGCGCTCAAGCAATTCACGGGTGGCTTCGCTTACGGGCTCGAGAGAGCCGGTGACGGGTATTCGGCCGAGCTGGTGGGGCCGGAGAACATAATGGTGGAGGGCGCTCCGCAGCTCAAGATCCCCTTTACGCTCAAGTCCAACGGGGACGGTAATACGGCCACTCTCACAATCGGGAAGGACGAACATCGGCTGGAACTCGGCAAGCATTCCCCGTGGATAACCATGGAGTTCTCGCCGGGGCTGGGGATCAAGGTGAGGGGCATAAGCCGTTTCATTCTTAAGTCCGTGAAACCTGCTCTCGAGCTTTACGTCACACCGATAAACATCGATCCGGAAAAGCCCGCGATGCCGATATCCCATCCTTTCCACTACTCGGTCTATCTCTCCAAGCTGATAGGACCCTACGCCACATTGGGGCTGGCCGAGGACACCTGGGCGTTGAACGAGAGGATAATAGACGAAGGCCAGTTCCTGGAGCAGGCCTATCTCATAAACCGGGAACGGGAAAAGATGCTCTTCAACGAGCTGGACAAGGTGAAGAAGGGTGCCGTGATATGCGTCTTTGACATAACCGACCGGATCCAGCATATGCTCTGGCGCTATATCGATCCCGGGCATCCCGCCAATGAAGGCAAGGACACGACGCTTCATAAGGACGCAATCGAAAAGCTGTACCTTAAAGTCGATGAGACCGTCGGCAGACTTCTCCCGTACCTCGACGACCGGACCGTTTTCATTGTCATGTCGGATCATGGCTTCAAGTCCTTCAGGAGGGGTATAAACCTCAACTCCTGGCTTATGAGGGAGGGCTACCTCCACCTGAAGAATGGGAACAAGCAAAGCGGTGATTGGTTTGACGGAGTGGATTGGAGTAAGACCAAAGCCTATGCGCTGGGTTTGGGTGGAGTATTCGCCAACCTTAAGGGACGGGAGAGTCAGGGCATTGTGGAGGCCGAGGAGTTGCCGAACCTTGTAATGGAGATAAAAGACCTGCTTACCGGGCTCAAGGATGAAGCCGACGGCGAGGTGGCAATCAAGAATGTTTATGATGCGAGAGAAGTCTATGCCGGTCCTTACGTTGTTGAGGGTCCCGATCTGGTAATCGGATACAATACGGGTTACCGGGCCTCCTGGGACGGGGTGACCGGCAAGGTGACCGATGAGGTCTTCAGCGATAACACAAAAGCGTGGAGCGGGGATCATTGCATAGATCCCTCATGCGTGCCTGCGGTTCTCATATCCAACAGAAAAATCACGGTGGATAACCCATCAATCCAGGATGTGGCGCCATCCATATTGAACCTCTTCGGTGTGAAGCCGCCGGTCTATATGGATGGAAAGCCAGTCATAAAGTGAGTCGGTGTGATCGGTGGGGTAGAAGGGAGAGAAGAGGTGGTCCGGATTATTAGAAAGAGCGTTATGGGAATCATCATAGGCCTCGTGCTGGCGGCCATCGCGGCTGCGGCAAGCGGGGAGGATCGTCCCAGGGTGCTGATTCTGGGCTTCGACGGCATGGATCCCAATGTGGCGGATCTGATGATGCGGGAGGGGAGACTCCCCAATCTGGAGCGCCTGCGCCAGAAAGGGAGCTTCTGCCGCCTGGAGACCAGCATACCGCCCCAGAGCCCGGTGGCATGGTCCAATTTCATAACAGGCAAGAACCCGGGTGGACACGGTATCTACGATTTCATTGCGAGGACGCCTGAGGACTATCTTCCTTATCTTTCCACAACCGTCACGGACGATGCGGTGAAGACCCTGAAGATCGGGCCATGGGAGATTCCGCTGCTCCTGAAACTGGGGAGCTGGAGAATACCCCTGGCCTCCGGCGGTGTCAAGCTCTTGAGAAAGGGTACGGCCTGGTGGGAGATTCTGGAAGAGCACGGGGTGCCGGTGGTTTCCCTCAGGCTTCCCTCGAACTTCCCGCCGAGCGGAAATACGACAAGGAGCCTCTCGGGCATGGGAACGCCCGACATGCTGGGGACCTACGGTACCTTCTCTTTCTATACCACAAAACCCTATGTAGTGACCCAGGAGACCGGCGGCAAGATCTATATAGTCGATAATTTCGACAACAAGGTCAAAACCAATCTTTACGGCCCACCGAATAACCTGCTAGCGGGAAGCCCGGAGACCGAGATTCCCTTCATGGTTTACATAGACCCGGATTATCCGGTCGTGAAGATCGAGATTCAGGACAGCGAGATCGTGCTCAATGAGAAGGAATGGAGTGGCTGGGTAACCGTGCGGATGGAGCTCCTGGAGCTGGCCGGTATATCTCTGGCCTCCGCTCAGGGAATCGTGCGATTCTATCTTAAGTCGGTAAGGCCCGACTTCGAGCTCTATATGAGCCCGATCCAGATAGACCCGCGGGCTCCGGCCGTACCGATATCGACCCCGGCGGATTACTCGCAGGAACTCGCCCGTGCCATAGGGCCCTTCTATACCCAGGGTATTGCCGAGGAAACCTGGGCCCTCAATGAGGGCCGGCTCAATGAGAAGGAGTATCTTACTCAGACCGAGTTCGTCTTTGAGCAGACCAAGCGGATGCTGGATTACGAACTCAACCGTTTCGACTGGGGGGTTCTTTACTGCTACTTCTCCTCGCTGGATTGTCTCCAGCACATGTTCTGGAGGCTCCGCGATCCCGAGCATCCCATGTATGATGAGGAGCTTGCGGCGGAGTATGGAGGGGTGATAGAGCATTTCTATGCCAGGTTCGATTCCGTACTGGGCTACACCATGGAGCGCGTCGGAGATGATGCGACCATCATTGCGCTGTCCGACCACGGGTTCACCACCTTCAGGAAGAACGTCCATCTCAATACTTGGCTCTACTGGAACGACTACATCACTCTCAGGGACGATTTCAGGGAAGAGAGCGAAGAGTTCTTCGAGAATGTTGACTGGAGCGGCACAAAGGCATATGCTCTTGGTCTCAACGGTTTTTATATCAACCAGATAGGAAGAGAGGGTGAGGGGATTGTTGCGCCGGGGCCGGAGAAGGAACACCTGCTCGATGAGATCAAACGGAAGCTCCTCGCAGTCGAGGATCCCGAGACCGGCGAGAAGATGATCGCTCAGGTTTACAAAGCCAGTGAGTGTTATAGTGGTGAATGCGTTAGGGAGGCACCCGATCTTGTGATCGGCTACAACGCAGGCTATAGGGCTTCCTGGGAGACGGCCCTTGGTAAGATCACCCGAAGCCTTGTCAACGACAACACCAAGAAGTGGAGCGGCGACCATTGCATGGCCAAAGAGGTGGTCCCGGGTGTGCTGTTCACCAGCAAGCGTATCGGGTATACGCAGCCGGCGCTCTATGATCTTGCGCCGACCATCCTGGGCGAATTCGGTATAGACAAACTACCCGATATGGACGGCACCGACCTGTTCACCAGAGAGATGGTATCAAAGTAAGGAGGCAGAGATGTTCGGTAGTCCGAAGATCAAGATCGAAAAGGACTTACTGGAACGAGCCAGGAAGGTGGCCGGGCTTGCCGGTTACTCTTCCGTGGATGAGTTTATAACACATCTGATCGAGAGAGAGCTCTCCAAACTCGAAGGTGCACAGGGCGATGATGAGATAAAGGAACGGCTCAAGGGACTCGGGTATATCTCCTGAACAATAGGTGAGGGTGCCAGGTGACACAATTCTTCAACTTCATTCTTACGCCTTTCGAGAATGGGCATGCGCATGCCGGGCTGATCCTGGTTTCGATCATAACCGGTACAGTGATGCTTTTCCTCTTCAAACTGACCTCCAATCAGCAGGCGATGAAGGAGGTCAAGACCAGGATAAGTGCATACTTCCTGGAGATGCGGCTCTACAACGAAGACATATCCGTGGTGATGGCCTCGCAGCGGAATATTCTCAAGGCCAACATGGGTTATATGAAACTGGCGGTGATACCGGCGCTCGTGATGATCGTTCCTGTGATCCTTATCATGGTACAGCTCAATCTCAGGTATGCGCAGGTTGGTTTCAGGCCGGGTGATACCGCCATGGTGAAGGTCAAGGTCGAAGAGGGCGTGGATGTCCTAGGGAATCGCATGACCATCAAAGCCGGCCGTGGGATCGAAAAAGCCAGCCCCGCGGTCCGCATCCCCTCGTTGAATGAGACCGACTGGAAGATAAAGCTGACCGATACCGGGGTCCACGATCTTACCCTTGAGACCGCAACCGGCGATGTGACCATTCCGGTCTATGCCACCGCTCGCCTGGTTCCGATCCATGGGATATTTAAGAAGGCCTCCTTCTGGGAGACCATTTTCAATCCCGGAGCTCCCCGAATACCGAAAGAGATCCCTGTAGAAGCCATCGAAATCCTCTACCCTGAAATGTCCTTCAACTGGGGATTTATCGACCTGTCATGGCTGTGGAGTTTCCTTGTTATCTCCATGGGCTTTGGGGTTGTACTTAAGTTTCTGTTCGGCGTCGAATAAAGGGGTCAAACCTGCGTCAAACGCAGACTTGACCCAAAGAGCAGCTTCGGATAGAATCCACTTGAATCCGCTATGGAGCCCCTTTTGATGGTAGGATCGGTCTCAGGCAACCAGTGCCCGGGCTCGCGAAGTCCGGTCTTCCACAGGGGCAAGCGTACGAAACCTGGTGGTGCGTAATGAACAGGCTGTTGCTGGTTTCAAATAGGCTGCCTTACACTCTAGCCAGGAAGGAGAGCGGATTTGACATTAAGCCCAGTGCCGGTGGTGTGGCTACAGGTTTGGGGTCGATCCATAAATCGTCTGATTCCATCTGGGTAGGCTGGTGCGGGCTGTCGCGGGACCGACTCAAGGGGCACGAGGAAGAGATTCAGAAGCGACTGGCTGAAGAGCGCTGTCACACTGTCTTCCTATCCAAGTATGACATCGAGAACTACTATTTCGGCTTCTCGAACAAGACCATATGGCCGCTCTTCCACTACTTCCCGCTTTACACGGTATATAGCAAGAACTTCTGGGACTCTTACGTGCGGGCCAACCAGGCGTTCTGTGATGAGGTGGTCAAGATGGCCAAGGAGGGCGATATCATCTGGGTGCATGACTATCAACTGATGCTGCTCCCCCGGATGATCAGAGAGAAATTACCCGATGCCACAATTGGTTTTTTCCTTCATATACCTTTTGTGTCCTCCGAGGTCTTCCGCTTGCTCCCCTGGCGGCGTGAGATTGTGGAAGGTCTTCTGGGGGCCGATCTGGTCGGTTTCCATACCTACGACTACGTACGCCACTTCAATGAAAGTGTCCGCCGTGTAGTGGGTTACGAACACAGCTTCGGCTACATCACGGCGGAAGATCGGATTGTCAGAGTCGATGCGTTCCCCATGGGCATAGATTACAAGCAGTTCTCCACGGCGGGGGGGCTGGATGAGGTCGGGGCGCGGGTGAAGGAAATCCGGAAGCAGGTCGGAGACACCAGGATCATTCTGTCCATCGACCGTCTGGATTACACCAAGGGCATACCTCCGAGGCTCGAGGTTTTCGATCTATTCCTTGAGAAGCACCCGGAATACAGGGGCAAGGTCACTTTGATATTGGTCGCCGTGCCCTCCCGGACGGGTGTGGAGCATTACCGGCTGCTCAAGCGGCGCGTGGACGAACTGGTGGGCCGAATCAACGGCAAGTATGGGTCGATAGGCTGGATGCCGGTCTGGTACCTGTACCGTTCCGTGCCTTTTGAGAAGCTGATGGCTCTCTACACGCTCGCCGATGTTGCCCTGGTAACGCCACTCAGGGATGGGATGAATCTCATTGCAAAGGAATTCGTGGCCGCCAAGACGGACGGCAAGGGGGTCCTTATCCTGAGCGAAATGGCCGGCGCCGCTAAGGAGCTGGGCGAGGCCATCATCGTCAATCCCAATAACAAGGACGAAATCGTAGATGCAATGGTGCAGGCCCTGACGATGCCCGAATACGATCAGATAGAACGCAACCGTGTCATGCAAAACCGTCTGGCACGGTATAGCGTAGGAGGTTGGGTGGGTGACTTCATGTCCAGGCTTGAGGGCGTGAAGCTGCTGCAGAAGGAGCGGGGTGTAAGGAGGCTGACCGGCAAGGCCACGGAGGAGTTGTTGGCGGGTTACGCCGTGGCTGAGAAGCGCTTGATCCTGCTGGATTACGATGGGACGCTGGTGCCTTTCTCCGACTGGCCGCGGAAGGCCCGGCCGAGCGGAGACGTTATTCCTCTAATCAAAGGGCTTGCGGACGACGAAAGAAATGAAGTAGTGATCGTTAGCGGTCGCGACAAGGAAACCCTGGAGGAATGGCTGGGTGCGCTCAACGTAGGGTTGGTGGCGGAGCATGGGGTCTGGGTGAAGGAGCGGGGTGGCGACTGGCGAATGGTCGGCAGTCTCAAGGACGACTGGAAGTCACAGGTGAGACCCATCATAGAGCTTTATGTGGACAGGACGCCGGGGAGTTTCGTGGAGGAGAAGAGCTATTCACTGACCTGGCATTACCGCAAAGCCGATCCCGGCTGGGGCTCGCTCAGAGCCCGCGAACTCAGGGACGATCTGGCGGATCTCACTGAGAATCTGGCGCTCGGTGTGCTGGAGGGGAGCAAAGTCATTGAAGTGAAGGATGTGACCATAAACAAGGGTCAAGCGGTATCCAGGTGGCTGGCCGCCGGCGATCGGGATTTCATACTCGCTGCCGGTGACGACTGGACGGATGAGGATATGTTCAACGCCCTGCCGGAGTCTGCATATACCATAAAGGTGGGAAGTGGTGCCTCCAAGGCCAGGTTCAACCTTGATACCTACCGGGACGTGATGGCACTTCTAAAGAAGCTCAAGGAGCAGTCATGCGCAGCTTAGAGGAATACAGAGACATCGTCGGTGAAGAGGTGATCTCGTCCATCTACAGAAAGGCCAGAACCCTTTATGGGATGAAGGTCTTGGAGATCAACTCGACTTACTATGGGGGAGGGGTTGCCGAGATAATGAACAGCTTCATCCCCTTGATGAACGATGCCGGGGTGGAGGCGGATTGGCGGATCCTCAGGGGCACCCCGGATTTCTTCGACATCACCAAGAAGTTCCATAACGCGCTTCAGGGGGACAAGATAAACCTGACCCAGATGAAGAAGAAGCTTTACAGGCAGGCCAGCGGTGATTTCTCCTCCTATTGCCACATCGATCACGACTGCGTGATTATTCACGATCCCCAGCCCCTGCCACTGATCAAGTACTACCGGAAGCGGCAACCCTGGATCTGGAGGGTCCATGTGGATCTTTCCGACCCCAACGTCAAACTGTGGGAGTTTCTCAAGAGCTACATCCTCCGATACGACATGGTGGTGATCTCAAGTCCCAAGTACCGCAGGGAGGACCTGCCGGTCTTCCAGCGGGTGATATACCCTGCCATCGATCCGCTTTCTCCGAAGAACATGGACATCACCGACACTACCATTGCCAAGACGATGAAGAAATTCGGTATCCCGATGGACAAACCGCTCTTAAGCCAGGTATCCAGGTTCGATAAGTGGAAGGGACCGGGCGAGGTACTGGATATCTTCGAGACCGTCAAGAAGAAGGTCGATTGCCGTCTGGTCATCTGTGGGAGCATGGCAACGGACGACCCTGAAGGTCAGGAGGTCTTCGAGCAAATCAGAAGACGTGCAGACGACCGTATCAAGAAGGGTGATGTGCTTTTCATCACGAGCGAGAACAACATTCTGGTGAATGCCCTTCAGCGGTCCTCGGCGGTCATAGTGCAGAAATCCGCCAAAGAAGGCTTCGGGCTGAGTGTCACCGAGGGTTTGTGGAAAGCCAAGCCCGTGGTGGCCTCGAATGTCGGCGGGATTGCCCACCAGATCACCGACGGAGAAAACGGCTTCTTGAGAGAAGCCGATGACGACCAGGGATTTGCAGATGCCATTCTTGAGATTATGAAGAATCCCAAGCTGGGCGTCGAGCTGGGGAAACGGGCTAAGGAGTCGGTCCGCGGGAAGTTCCTCATGACCAGGCTGCTTTCGGACTATCTCGATCTCATGAACTACATACTGAAGTAAGTCCCACGCCCACGACCGGCTCTTGGAGCGGAGCACGCGTTCGCGGCCGCATCCCGCATTAAGTATGCCTTCGAAGCCTGCGGAAGGGGGATTTCAATAGAGACTAACGCGTCTGCCGATGCATCACATATAGAATGGACCCTGTTATGGGGTAGTGGGAGCATTCCGAGGGGCGTTGACAGTGCGCCGCCCACTGTGTTCTAATCAACCGGACAAGGTGAGCTGGGTGTTGCATGGGGTCGCACAGCACAGGAAAAGGAGCTTTGTATGGGTACGGTCTATAACGAATCGGGGTTGTCACAGGAAGCCCAGGAGGTCCACAGGGCTTTGGCCAGCTTGATCGAGGAGCTGGAGGCCGTGGATTGGTATAACCAGAGGGCCGATGTCACTCAGGATGAAGGTCTGAAGGCTATTCTCCTCCACAATCGGAATGAGGAGATCGAGCACGCATCAATGGCTTTGGAGTGGCTTCGGAGGAAGATGCCTAATTTCGATAAGGAACTCCGGACCTATCTCTTCACATCGGCTCCAATTACACAGGTTGAGGAAGCCGGTGGAGAGTCGGGCAAGTAGGACTCCGCGCGCCACCATCGAACTTACGGCAAAGGAATAGGGTGGACAGGATGTTTGGAAAGCAGATAAAGCTATTCAATCTTTTCGGTTTCAGAGTCAGCATCGATCTGAGCTGGATCATAGTGGCCTTGCTGGTGACCTGGTCGCTGGCAGAGGAAATGTTCCCGCGTTATATAGAGGGGCTTCCCTCGCAGACCTATTGGTGGATGGGCGCCCTGGGTGCGGCTGGGCTGTTTGCATCCATAATCGTGCATGAGCTCTTCCATTCCCTGGTTGCAAGACGATTCGGGCTTCGCATGCGCGGGATAACGCTGTTTCTCTTCGGTGGGGTGGCGGAGATGGAGAGCGAGCCTCCGAGCGCCAAGTCCGAGTTCTTCATGTCAATAGCCGGTCCGATAACCAGCGTCGTCCTGGGCCTGATCTTCTTCGGGATCTACCTGGTAGGAAGCGCAGGCGGGTGGCCGAAGCCCGCGATCGGTATCCTCTTCTATGTGGGTGCCATCAATATCATCCTGGCCGGGTTCAATCTTGTGCCCGCTTTTCCTCTGGATGGGGGGCGGGTACTGCGTTCGGCACTTTGGTACTGGAAGGGAAGCCTTCGGTGGGCGACCAGGGTTGCTTCGCAGATAGGTTCGATTTTTGGGATTGTACTGATCGTGCTGGGTGTCATCTACTTCATAAGGGGAGCATTCCTGGGCGGCATATGGTGGGCTCTCATAGGCCTCTTCATACGCAAGGCTTCGCAGATGTCCTATCAGAGGGTCTTGATCCGGCGCGCTCTCGAGGGTGAGACTGTGAGGCGGTTCATGAAGCGGGAGCCGGTCACAGTGCCGCCTGACATAAGCATCAAGGACCTCGTGGAGGAGTACGTCTACAAACACCACTTCAAGATGTATCCGGTGACCAAGGATGGCGGGTTGGTGGCCTGTATAACGACCAAAGAGATCAAGGCGGTCCCGCGTGATAAGTGGGCGGAGCGCAAGGTTGCGGATGTCGCCAGGCCTTGTTCTCCCGAGAACTCGATCGGACCGGAGACCGACGCGACGACGGCGCTTTCCCTCATGGGCAAGACAGGGCAGAGCAGGCTTATGGTCATCGAGGGTGGCCGCCTGGTCGGCCTGATCGCTCTGAAGGATCTCCTCAGGTTCCTTACCATCAAGATGGATCTCTCCGAGGATGAGGCGGAGGGCCATCCCGATCCGGGCCCTTAGAACATTCATCTGTTTCGTCGTGACAGGAGTCACGACTCTACGCCACCTTCTGGGTAGCGTCTGGTATCTGTGCCCGACGTTGGCGTGTTGACTTGTTGACAAGGAGTACCGGTGCCTGTAGGCTTTGGCTATAGCCTACAAGGAGGTGCAGAATGACCAAGGACAAGATGATCGAGGGGATCATGCGTGCCAGCGGTATCTCGAAGGCCAACATCGAGCGCTTCTATGATGGGCTGGTTGTCCTCGCCAGGAAAGAGCTTCAGAACAAGGGTGAGTTCGTCCTGCCGGGACTGGGTGCATTCAAGGTGAGGGTGCGGAAAGCCAGAATCGCCCGAAACCCGAGAACCGGTGAGCCGGTCAAGGTACCTTCCAAGAAGGTCGTCCGCTTTGTGTCCTATTCCGGCCTGAAGGACCTTTTCTCCAAGAAGGAAGAGAAACCCGAAGAAGAGGCTTCCGACCTGATTTAGCGACACCTATCCGGGGTATACATGCAGATCGGTCTGATGAACAATCCGCGAACCGATCCGGTTGCGGAGATCGAGTTTATTGCCTCCAATGGATTCGATTTTGTGGACCTGACGCTCGAGTATCCTACCGCTCATATCGATGTCATCCACAAGCAGGATGTGCTGAAAGCCATCAAAGCGGGCGGGCTCTCCGTAGTAGGGCATACCGCCTATTATCTGCCATTCGCCTCGCCGATCGGCGCTCTTCGCGATGCGGCGGTAGGTGATGTCATCAGGACCCTGGACTTCTTCAGGGAAGCAGGGGCCGAGATGGTGACGGTCCACCCCGATCCCGGCAAAGGGGCCATGGAGAGCCGGTCCACCATAAGCCTCAATGCCCTCAGTTTCAAGATCATTTCGGATGAAGCGGTCAAAAGGGGCATCGCGATCGTAGTCGAAAACGTTCCCGGCATCTTCTCCTCGGTGGAACCATTGAAGTCGGTTCTCAACTCGGTACCAGGGGTGGGATTCCATTTCGACGTCGGCCACGCCTTTGTCGGCCGGAACAGGTTTAACCAGATCTTGAGCGCCTTCAAGGACAAGCTGGCCCACGTGCATCTGTCCGACAACCGGATGCGCGCTGACGATCATCTGCCGCTAGGTACGGGACGAATAGATTGGGGAGAGGTTGTAAAGGCGATCAAGAAGACCGGATATGACGGTACCTTCACGATGGAGGTTTTCTCCAACGATCGGCGCTATGTCCTGACCAGCGTGGAGAAGTTCAAAGAGCTCTGGCAGGCCGGCTGACACCTGTGTAGTGGTTAATCTCCGCTCGGAAACCGAAGAAGGTCTGTGTCGATGGAAGACAGAGATTTCAAGGGCCATCGGGCCGCAGAACTCATCTCTCTGGTTGATGGTGTTATGGTCCTTGATACCGGCGAGAGGATTGTGGCTTTCAGCGAAGGCGCTGAGAGGATCACCGGTTACCTCGCAAGCGAGGTTGTGGGCAGAACCTGCCGGGAGGTCTTCCGATCCGACCGCTGTGACATAGCATGCCCCGCCAGGCGCACCTTTGACAGCGGGGTGGTTCTCTCCAATTGCCGCTGCCATGTACTCACGGCCGATGACAGTGAGATAGAGATCGCGGTCAACACCTCTCCTCTGAAACGTAGCGACGGCGAGATCATGGGGGCGGTGGTGGTATTCAGGAACCTCAATGAGATGTTGGAGATGACCTTCAGGATGACCGAGCTCAGCCAGGAGATCATCCGCGAGAAGGAGCGGTCCGATGCGATAATCAACAGCATCGCCGACGGTGTGGTGACGCTCTCGAGGGATCTTGCGGTCACATCATTCAACCGCTCGGCTGAGCGGATCACGGGCTACAGTGCGGGGGAGGTACTGGGACGGCCGTGCCACACGGTGTTCAAGAGCAGGGAATGTGAGAAAGCCTGTCCGGTGCGGGAGCTCATGCACAGTGACAAGCCCATAGTCGAGGTCGAGATGGACATCGCCTCGAAGGACGGCAGCCTCATACCCGTGAGCGTGTCCGCCGCCCTTCTCAGGGATGAGAATGGGGACGTGGTAGGGGCGGTGGAGAGCTTCCGGGACCTCTCCAGGGTAAAGACGCTAACGGAGGAACTCAAGGCCAAGTACTCTTTCCGCAACATAATCGGAAAGAGCCACAAGATGCAGGAGGTCTACCAACTCATAAGATCGGTTGCCCGGACCAATGTGACCGCAATTGTCCAGGGCGACACAGGGACAGGCAAGGAACTTGCTGCGCGGGCCATCCACTACGAGAGTCCCCGGGCCGGAGAGCCATTCGTGGTCGTGCACTGTGCGGCACTTCCTGAGACACTCCTGGAGAGCGAACTCTTCGGCCATGTGAGGGGGGCCTTCACCGGGGCCACCTCCGACAGGAAGGGCCGATTCCAGTTGGCTGATCGGGGCACGCTCTTCCTTGATGAGATATCTGAAGTGAGCCCGTCCATACAGGTGAAGCTCTTACGCGTGCTGGAGAACAAGCAATTCGAGCGCGTGGGAGACAGCCGCACGACCCAGGTTGACATTCGCTTGATCTGTGCTACCAACCGGAACCTCAAGCAGATGATAAGCGAGGGCACCTTCAGGGAGGATCTCTACTACAGAATAAATGTCGTGTCCTTGACACTTCCTCCCCTCAGAGAGCGGGACGAAGACATTCCCCTTCTGGTCGGGCATTTCATCGAGAAGTATAACAGGGAGACCGGAAAGCAGGTCGGTAAAGTCCATCCGGATACCATGGACATTCTCATCGATTATGCCTGGCCAGGCAACGTACGGGAGCTCGAAAACGCTATCGGTCACGCATTTGTGCATTGCCGGGGGGATATCATCCTGCCCGAGCATTTGCCACAGGATATCTCTGAGGCCGGCTCCGCCGGGACCGAGACCGCCCTTAAGATGCTGGAGTCACTGGAAGATGTGGAGAAGGCGGCGATCACAGAGATGCTGAAGCGCTGCAAGGGCAATCGGTCCCGGGCGGCAAAGCGGCTCGGCATCGGCCGCAGTTCCCTCTGGCGCAAGATCAAGAGGTATGGGCTCTCCTCAAACGCTTGACTTTACGGGGCTATACGTGGTACAATAGGGTTGACCGCAGAAAAAAGGGACGCCGGGAGCTTTGCCGACTCGCCGGCGTTTTTATATGAAAGGACAAATTGTGAGATTTAAGCATATATTGTCCATATTGTGTATTCTTGCAGTCACCGTCATGGCACCCACCTGCCGGGCCATGTGGCACTGTGGAGATATCGATCTCGAGGCCTCACCGGCGGGCTTTCTCATAGATCCTGTGACCGCCGACATCTTTGTGGCGGCACATGCCGCTTTCCTTATCCGGATCGACGAAGCGACATACGGCACAAGCAGAATCGATCTTTCCGCCGAGGCCACGGCGATTGCCCTCAATCCTGCAACGGGCGTGTTGTATGCCATCCATGAGGCTACTGATAGGGTCACCGCACTTACCATTGAGACCGGCGATACCGTTATCCTCGATGTAGGAGACGCCCCGACCGCTCTGGCGGTCGATGCCCTGAGGGACAGGGTCTTTGTTCTCAATTCCGGAGACAGCACCGTTTCGGTAGTCGAGCAGATGGTGCCGGCCGATACCATCCTTTGTATGGGCAGGCCGTCGGCTGTGGCCGTAGATCCTGCAACGGGCATGGGTTTTGCCGTGCTGAGTGACGCGGATCTCCTTCTCCGCTTCGACCCCTCAACCGGTGACACGGCCTGCTTCGCGACAGGTAGCGGACCCGCGGGAATCGAGATAGACCCGGAGAAGGGGACTCTCTATATCGCCAATACGGGCGGCAGCGATCTCTCGGTGTTTCTGCTGGAATCCGACTCGCTTTTTAGCGTCCCTCTTGGGTTCTCACCAACCGGCCTTGCCCTTAACCCGGAGACCGGCAGGCTCTATGTGATAGGTGCCCCACAGAATATGGCGATAGTCGATACCGACACCTACGCGGTCATAAACCTTACGTTGCCGTACGAGCCGTTTGCGGTGTGTATCGATCCTCTCTCCGACCGTGGTTTTGCCACCCTCCCCGGAGGGGGACTGGTAGTGGAGGTTGCCGCTGACGGTGACACATCCATGGTGTCGCTGCCGGGCAATCCGGCCCGCCTTTCGGTAAACCCCATAACCAACAAGTGCTTCGTGGCCGATACCGGCCGGGTCTGCATAAGTGTCCTCGATGCCGCGCATTACGTGGGTGAGCGGGTCTCAGCCGGCGGCGGTCCCGGTGCAATCGCCATCAACTTCGAGACTCACCAAGTCTATACACCCAACTATTATACCAAGAACGTGACCATCATTGATGGTTACACCAATACCGTCTCCACTCTCAAAGTAGCGGATAGCCCCAACGGGGCCAAGATAGATCCGGTAACAGATGACTTGTATGTGCTGTGTGCCAAATCAGCAGCCCTGGTGATCAAGCGGAGTGACGAGCCCGACACGGTCATGGCCTCTATAGGCAAATACGGTCATGGGATGGCACTCAACCTCAATACCGGCACGATGTATGTGAGTAACAGATACTCGCGCGATCTCAGCGTGATTGATACGCAGACCCTGGATACCACCCTGGTCAGGTGCGGGGGGTATCCCTGCTCGGTCACCGCCAACATGGAAACCAATATGATCTATGTTGCCAATCGGACCAGCTGGACCCTGACGGTGGTCTCGGGGGCCGATCTCACTTCGGTTTTCGCTCCGGTGGGTCACAACCCCCTCCGTGTCAGGCATAATCCTGCGACCAACACGGTGTACACGGTGGACTCCGGCGGCAGGAGCATAAGCGCCGTGGACGGGGCCACGCTCGAAAGGACCAAGATCCCGGTCGGCCTGAATCCATCCACTCTAGGTATTAACACCAACACCAATACCATCTATGTAGCCAGCAGACATGATGGAGAGGTCACCGTGGTAAACGGGGGCGATCTCACGAGACGTCCCGCGAAGGGCGGGGCAGGCCTGGGCGAAGCTCAGCCGGACGAGTGGTTGGACCGGGTATTCGCGGTGAGCTGGGACGAAGACGTGGTCAGCCTTATAGACGGGAACTTCCTGTCGACACACTACATACCCGTGGGCTATGAGCCTCATAATTCGGGTTATGACCCGGTGCTTGAAAAACTCTATGTTACAAATCATGCTGGCAATTCAGTCGAGATACTCCAGCTCCGGGAAAAGATAACCCCAAGGGTGGAGGTGGATATCGATTCACTGGTCGGTGACGTGGTCTACTCGCGGACGCCTACCTTAAGCGGGACGGCCGTATCGTTGAGGACACCCCGCAACTACGGAATCATGAAGGTCCTGTATAAGATCGATAACCTCAGGGGGCCGTGGCAGGAGGCCACGATTATCGGGCAGGGAGCCGATGTAACCTGGGAATTCACCGCATCGTCCTTACTCCTGGGATCACACCTGGTTTTTGTGACGGCAATAGACAGTACGGCATGCTCGCTTTCATCATCTTCCACATCCAGCCTGCTGAGGGTAAGCGATATCGCCTGTTACGAGTTCACCTGTCTGAGCGCCCCGCCGGAACCGCCCGAGATGACAGCCCAGACCGAGAGTTTCGGCGGATACGTGCTGTCCTGGGCCGAGACATGCGGTGAGGGCGGGCGTTATGAACTGGAAATCTCGAGCGATCCGGACTTCCGGGCTCCGGTCACTATCTCCGGTCTCAGGAGCCCGAAATATGCTGTTTCCTCCCAGCGGCTTTTCGAGAGCCCATGCTATTGGAGAGTGGCCGCCATAGATTATCCTCACGGAAAACGCAGCAGCTTCAGCCCGGTATACCGCGTTGGGGAGAACCCGCCCGAAGGTGGGGAGGACACCGGCATCAGCTCTGTGCATCTGGCCGCCTATCCTAATCCATCACCCGGGAGTGTGGTCATAAGCCTCTTCGGCTCCCGGTCGCCGAGGGCCGCATGCTCGGTATTCGACGTCTCCGGAAGACTCGTCGAAATCCTGGACTTGGAGCCAGGCACCGGCTGCCTGTCGGGTGAGTGGGGCGGGACCGGCCCTCGCGGCGAAGCTCTGCCTTCCGGCGTTTACTATGCCAGGATACACGCTGCGGGTAAGGATCTCAGGCGGAAGATTATTTTGGTGCGCTGACGCCGACTACCCCCTTTTAACTTGGAATAGATACGCTTATATTGTGGGTATAGAGCACCAACGGCCGAAAGCTGCCGGGCGTGGTTACTGGGGGCGGCACGGCACGGGCCCATCAGGCAGGAGAGGGGACCAAGCATGTATCGTGGACGGAGCGCAAAGATCATCGCCGTCGTCCTGGCAAGCTTCATCTGTGCGACGCTCCTTGCTCCAGGCCTGGTCGCAGGAGATGACGATAAGGACGACCGGGCCAAGATCCTCCAGGACAGACTCAGGGTCCTGCGGTCTGTGCCCTACACCATGGTAACCGAAGAGGAGGTTGCCCCGGAAAAAGTGGGGGTCGTTCTCCACTCCAGGGCCAAGGCCTACCAGGGGTACAATATCTACTGCGACAGACTCACCTCCTCGGTCGTGCTCATGGATATGGAGGGGAATGCGGTCCACACCTGGACCTATCCCGACGACAAGCCACGCCACTGGGACCATGCCATAATGCTCCCCGGGGGCGACGTGGTGGTTATCCGCAAGTTCTACGATGTCCTGCGGCTGGATTGGGACTCGAACCTGATCTGGAGGAGCGAGATCGACTCCCATCATGAGCTGACCCCGCTCCCGGACAGGAGCGTCCTGGTCGCGGCCCGCGAGCTGCACACACACAGGCGGCTGCGCGTCAGGTTTCCGGCCATCGTCCGCCTTGATGAGACCGGCCGGGAGATAGGACGATGGTCAGCCTATGACCATCTTGATGAGATAAAGCGGACATTCGACCAGCGGTCCTTCATAGACGCGATTCTCGACAGCCTGCTTGCCGAGAGAATAGACCCGGAGACCTGGGAACCTCTGACCGCCCTTGCCGAATCAGCCAAGGCCGAAATAGACGCCTGGCCCTTAAGGTACGATCAATTCCATCTCAATACCATAAGCATTATCCCGGAGACCCCTGTCGGTCGGGCCGACCGGCGCTTCGAGACCGGCAACATGCTGATCTGTTTCCGTAACATCAACCAGATTGCGGTTCTTGCCGGAGACACCGGTGAGGTGCTCTGGGTCTGGGGAGAGGGTGATCTTGAGTGGCCCCACCATCCGACCGTGGTGGAGAGCGGGAACATACTCATCTTCGATAACGGGACCAGGCGTAAGTACTCCCGGGTCATAGAGCTCAACCCGCTCACCGAAGAGATCGAGTGGGAGTACCTTGGAGAACCTCCCGGGAGTTTTTTCACTCCGGCGAAAGGCTCCTCCCAACGTTTGCCCAACGGCAACACGCTTATATGCGAAGGTGACGGCGGGCGCTGCTTTGAGATCACAAGGGATGGCGAGATCGTCTGGGAGTGGTATAACCCTGCATTCAGGGGTAATTACCGCGTCCAGATCTACCGGATGATCCGCATAGACCCGGAGATCGTGGAACCGCTGCTATAAACCCCGTAAACCCCGGTGTCAGGCTTGCATAGTTGCATATTCGCCGAATATGCAACTATGCAAGCCTGACACCGCCTTTGTTATTGGATATAACCCAGGGCTTTTAGCTGGCGCTTGGTGTCTTCCCCGAGCTCGACCTGGATGCCGGGCTCGAACCTTCTTCCGGTGTGCCAGACCAGAATGTAGGGCGGCTGTGGCCGATCCGGTGGAATGCCCTCGGTGTCCTTGAACCTGCCGGCGATCTCTCTGAAGGGCATGGTCTCCGGGCGGGCCAGCTTCTCACCGAGGTAGGTCACACTCTCGGCGGGCTCCCCATCCATTTTGAAATCGAATTTCACCGGCACCATCTTAGGCCCGGCCTTAAAGGCCAGGGTCAGATTGCCGCCGAGCTCTAGGGCCTCCAGGCGAATAACACCTTTCGTGGCCTCTGCCAGAGGCAAGCGTCCCTCATCGACAAGGTGACCCTCGGAGTCAATGAAGGTGTACATCCTGATGGTGCCGTTTATCGGTCGGTTGGGGACGCTCACTTTAAGGTCGAACTTGTGATCCTGCCTGCCGCCGGCGACCTCTACGTACCATGTCTCGTCTATGGTGAGGATGGTCTTGAGCAGGACTTCCCTCAGAAGCTCTGCGGTATCCTGATGCACCGCAACTGCGTTGGTCTGCTCGCCTGGATCGCCCGCGAGGTCGAAGAGTAGCTCCTCTTCGGTAATCGTATCGTACACGAACTTCCACGGATAGGCCGTAAGGCTCTTCTTCTCCGTCCCGTACAGCATGGATTCGGAATAGGCGAATCGGCTGGGAAGCAGGCTTGCACCTCCGGGTTCCACATCGCCCTCGCCGGCGATCAGGGGCGTCAGGCTTGCACCTTCAAGGTGTGTCCAGGGTCGTATCCCCAGGATCTCCAGGATCGTAGGTGCCACATCGAGGATTCTTACCTGCTGCCCGATCCTCTTGCCCTGGGGGAGCTTGCCCGGGAGAGAAAACATCAAAGGGACCTTGATCAGCTCATCATAGAGCGTATGGCCGTGCTCGAAGCCTCCATGGTCGGAAAATTCCTCACCATGATCGCTCATGAAAACTATAAGCGTGTTGTCTCTGAGGCCACGCTCATCGAATCCCCGGAGGAGCTCCCCCACGGCCTTATCCGTGAAGAGGATTTCACCGTCGTAAAGAGCCCTGATGTGGTCCCATTCCATCCGTGCCTGGGGGCCGTTCTCCCGCAAGAGCATGTCTTTCATCTTGTAGTAGGTCTCGCGCGTGAACGCCCCCTCCAGGCTCCCGCCGTAGTCGGGATCGAATATGGTGTCATAGGGAGCCGGAGGTTCATAGTCAAGATGGGGGTCGAAATAGTGAACGAATATGAAGAAAGGATTGTCACTGTTCCCATCGATCCACTTGAGTGCATCCCTGGTGGTCTCGTCGGCAAGCCTTCGGTTCCAGCGCGGCGTCGTGGAGTAGAATTCGAACCCCCTGTCGACTCCGAGTTCCGGGGCAAGTGCCGGTGCATTGACAATAGCGCCTGTGGAATAGCCCTTTTTAAGGAGCATCATGGCCAGGGGAGGAAACGATGCGCTCATCCGCGTGCCATAGGAGCCGGCGCCATGGCTGTGAAGATCGCCGGCACCATGCTGGGTCGGATACAAGGATGTAAACATGGTGGCGAAAGAAGGCAGGGTCCAGGAAGACTGACTTACCGCATCCTCAAACAGGACACTGCGGCCTGCCAGCCGGTCGATATTGGGACTGGTCTCCCGCTCATACCCATAGCACCCCAG
>JALGWN010000334.1 GCA_025774115.1 bacterium | reverse complement strand
ACCTTGGAGATGTAAGCGACGGCGCGACCATAGGACACGGCGACAACCGGATCACAATGGCTGACATAAGCCTCCTTGGCACCTACTACTGGAGGGTGCTGGTACCTGGCGATTCGGTGAACTACTTGGACGTCGGCCCCACCACCGACTATTCAGTGGATGCACGCCCCACCACGGACAATCTGGTTAATTTCGAAGATCTTATGATGTTCGCCATAAACTTTGGTGGTGCACACCTGATGGCGGGTTCACCTCAGCCGATGCTGGAATATCCGCGGTTGAGAATGTTGCTGGATCACGGGAATGGCCAGGAGGATGATGTAGTTATCGCCCGGCTCATTCTAGAGCGAAACCACATATCGGTCAAGGGCATCCACACGGCTGTCACCTTCGATGCTGGCGGCTTGGAGCTTCTTGATGTTTCACGGGGCAAACTTCTGAGCAGCCAGTCTGCGCCTCTGTTCTTTGTCCATCAATCTGGAAACAGTGAGATTCAGATAGACCTGGCAGGGCTTGGTAGCGGTGCGGCTATCCGGGGTTCTGGAGAAATTGCCGTGTTGAGATTCCATAGGGAAGAGGCCGTGACCGGTTTGCCCAAGCTCTCATACACCGACTTGCGCGGGCTGGATAACCGACGGCTGAAGCTCAAGTGGGAGAGTAGGACCGATGAGGTAGTGGTAGAGGAAAAGCCCTCCGAGGGGCTCTCTGCGGACGAAATAACTATCTTGTCGTCACCCAATCCTTTCAGCAGAGTGACAGACATTCACTTCAGTCTGCCTGTAGCTGGAAGCGTATCTCTGGATATTTACGATGTTAAGGGACAGATGATACGGACTCTTGTTGATGGAGTGGTTCCAGCCGGCAGGCACACCGTCTCATGGGATGGTAGAACCAATGAGAAACGGAGACTGGCCCCGGGTACTTATATGTCTGTCCTGACGGTAGATGGCACCAGGGTGATCAGGAAGCTGACCTTGTTGCCATAAGGGAGACACATTGATCATGGTCACTAATGATTCTTTCAGGTAAAGGGGGTCTCTCAATGCAACTGCGGTTTGGTCTTGGTGTTTTAAGTACTCTCTTCGTGCTACTACTGCCCATTGCAGTTGCTGTTGGGGGGAGCACGAGTGTATCGATATACCCTCCAACAACCATCGTGGATCCCGGGGACACCTTCACCGTCTTCATATTCAGCGACGATGACAGCATCGATTATAACGGCTATGAGACGGTCTTAAGATTCGATTCTTCTGCGCTCGCGTTTGTCAGCGCGGAAGAGGAATCGCTTATGACCGAGTTCTGCAACAATCGATTCTGGCGGGTCAGGCCCGGACCTGACAGCATTTACATTGGGCACGGTTTTCTCTGCCCCTACACTAACGTAACTGGACCAGGTGCCCTTTCCTCTTTGACATTTGAGGCATTAAGTGAAGGGCGTACAACATTCTCTGCGGATTTCTTCTGGTTCACCCGAGCGGGAATATACATAAAGGAGGTCACCTGGCGTGGAGGGGCAATACTCGTAGGCAGTAGTGCAGATGTTGGTGATGAGAGGGCAATAGCCCCGAATGTGTTTGAGATCAAGCCCAATCCTGGTAGGGCCTTCGATATAGGGGTCGAATTTGTCAGTCCCGCATACCGAGATCAGCGGGCATCGCTGAAGGTCTACGATGTTTCTGGGCGACAGCTGAGAAATCTGTGGGATGGACTGGCTGGAGGAGAGGGTCTCAGGGTGCATTGGGACGGGACCGACGGATGTGGACGAGTCATGCCCCCGGGGATCTACTTTTTGGTGTTTTCCACAGATTCAGGTGAGGAGACGCGAAAGCTGGTAGTGGTCCGGTGACGTTGGTTGAAAGGAGGGTTTTGTGAGATTCTCCTCTGGCGATCGAAGGGATGACACAAGGTCAGACCGACTACTGGAGGAGAGTACAGAAGTCAACTGCACTTCATCTAACTGGGCTTGTAGATTGTTATGTGGAGAAAACAGACGCATAACTAGAAGAGGAATGATTCGATGAGATTGCTATTTGTCACAGGGATGATTCTTGCGGTTGCCGTGCTCGGTGTAGGGACAGCTTTTGCCTCTTACCCGGATTATGTGGATATAGGCGACCCCACTTCGGAAACTG
>JALGWN010000333.1 GCA_025774115.1 bacterium | reverse complement strand
ATTGCGCTGTCTCGCCCAGCTCATGCGGGAGGTTTGCCCATCAGTAGTTGCAGGAGCACTTTTGTCGGTACGTCGACCAACAGCTTGACCGTGAGCAGCATCACCCCCGCTGCGAGGATGGCGCTGAGCATGCCGATCACAAGAACGACGGTCAAGGAAGGTCTCCTTTCAACGGCTTTTTGATCCTCCTGCACCACCGTCCCCCACCGTACGAGCCCTCGCTGGATCATCCACAGGTTGACCGGATAGGTGATTACAGTGCCGAGGATAATCACCGGCAAGAACAAGCTCCACAAGGCTGGATTGAGGAGAGATAGACCAAACGGGAAATACCGGTTGGCGAGGAAGACAAATAGTGGCCAGGTTCCAGCCACCGCGATGCTCGCTGAGATGAGCTCTGCATGAGCCGGTCGTTGGAAGGAAAGTTTGAATCTCCCATCACCATGAGATATCAGCATGGCCAGCAGATGGATTAGCATACCGGTGGCCCACGGCAGCAGTAAAGCTATCAGCAGTGGGAGTATTGGGTACTCCCGCTCCATAGGCAGGTTGTAATAGTCCACCTGCAATGCTATATACAACCCAACAAGGTTCGCCGTTACCGCCCACACGGTCGAGCCCAATGCCCGCCTGGGCGCCGTTATTTCGGCCGGTGGACTCGGTGATCGTAGCGGTCGCCTTTGCGAGACTGTGTAAGCTGCCACGCTGAGCGGCCCATAGAAGATAGACGATAACAGCCAGTACAACTTGGAGCCAGGTGGGAGTGGATCACCCCGCCATAGGTCCCAGGCTAGTAGGCCGAAGCTTCCGGTTGTTAGCAGCATCCAGAGGATGAGGAACCAGTCGATGAGGACGGCCGAAGGGCGAAAACTCGGCATGATCCTCGTCACACCCGCCCCGACGTAGCGCTGCAACCATCTCAAGTTGTTCCGATACGACTGCGTGGGCAGCGGAAAGTGGGGCGAGTCGTACCACAGGATGCGCTTCGGTTCGCTGCCCGCCTGTTGGTAGCGAGCGGCCTCGAAAGGGGGGACTGCCTGGTCACGGGTTGCGTTCTGGAACAGCAAGGCTGTAGGCGACGATCGCTGGACAAAGTGGATGGGTTCTATCGGCCACATCGCCTCCAACCACTCCTGTTGCCGGTCCTCAGTGAGCATATAGTAGGGAGAACCGTAATAGTTGTCCCGATCGTCAAATCCGGTCAGGTGTGTGACTATCCCCCCATCGCCGACCATCAGGACGGAGGCCTTTAGCCTGTCCTCTACCCCGGCTAAAAGACCGCCCATGGCGCCCCCGTAGCTTATCCCAAGGTAGGCGATGCGGTCCGGATCTACGTCCGACCGGGCGACGAGCAGATCGACCGCCCGTCGCAGGTCTACTATGAGCTGTACTTGGTCATCGGCATCATCTGCCCGCATAGTTAGGGAGACTCCGGTTCTGAGCAACCAGGCACGAAGACGATCTGCGTTCTCCGGACGGTTGAACGGGGCATCAATGAGCACCACTACCATGCCGTGCTTTGCATACATCTCTCCGAGCCACAAAAAGTCCTCCCGAGTGCTAGGCATGCCGTGCATCAAGATCAACCCTGCAAAAGGCCCTTTTCCGTCGGGGATGACTAGCGTCGTGGGGACGCGGCTGCCCTTGGGGCTGGCGAAAGTGAGGTTCTGTATCGTGAGCCCCGATTCGCTCCGGCTATCCTTCTCCCTTATGTCGAGTGATGCCTGAGGGTCATAGTCAAACAGATGCAGGTAGTCATCAGGATCTACAACAGGTAGATTGTGAACCATTGCGTCCTCTGGATCCACAACAGCTCGAGCAGGAACGCTGCCACTCGCAGCAATACACCCCGCAAGCACAAACCCGCTCACCAGTACGATGATCAAAAACAGCTTGGGACCCATTCTGTACCTCCCGGACGGCATCGGCGGGGGCTCACCCCATCCTGCTCTCCCCTGCGAAGCGGCCGGGGAGTTCTTCCGTGTTGCCCACCAGGTTCAGATTCTTCACACCGTCCATGGCCTTTGCTCCATCGTGCCGCAGCCTTGCGGTGTCTCTGATGTCATTCATCGGACAGCCATGGTCCTGAGCGAAGTCGAAGGATACGCGGCGGATTGACCCTTACCGCGACCG
>JALGWN010000332.1 GCA_025774115.1 bacterium | reverse complement strand
GGAAGCGGTGGCGAAGGGCGTTGATCTACCGGCTGGATACCGCATGGCGTGGGGTGGACAATTCGAGTTGCATCAGGCGGCGAACCGCAGGCTGGCAATCATCATCCCGATCACCCTGCTCCTCGTGGTCATGATGCTGTACGGCTTATTCAATTCGGGCAGGGATGTATCCCTGATCATGCTCAACATTCCGCTTGCAATCGTGGGAGGAGTCTTTTCTCTCGCACTCTTCCGGGAAAATGTCAGCATTCCATCCTCGATCGGGTTCATCGCGCTCTTCGGCATCGCCCTGACGGATGGCCTCGTGCTGGTTTCTCGGTTCGGTCATCTCCGAGAGCGGGGAATGGCGTTGCGGGAAGCGGTGATAGCAGGCTGTCTGTCGAAGTTCAGGCCAGTTCTCATGACGACCATAACGACCACGCTAGGATTGTTGCCGCTGGTGCTCACATCCGGCACTGGTTCGGAAGTGCAGAAGCCCTTGGCCATCGTCGTGATAGGAGGGTTGATGTCCTCGACCCTGCTTACGCTGGTTGTGCTGCCGATCTTCTATGAGTGGCTGGCAGCGCGAACCGAGAATTGATCCGGAAAGCAGGGCATGCGGTGATGGAATAACGGGCAGGCACTGGACTTTGAGTCGCACTATTGCCATTGCGCTGAGATGAGTTTGCGGATCAAGCCCGCATATGCGAGGTCGAGGTCGCTTCATGCGCTCACGGCTTAGAATTCTACCAGGCGGCTGCGGCAGGTGCGGAACCGATCGCAGGAAGTGCTTGCAGATTCACAAGGTGCTAATTAGAATCGATGCTAAGGTAGAGTACCTTCTTCGATGACGTTCATAGACTGATGCAAGCGTAGAATGGAGACATCCTAGATGACACCGCCTCTAAAGCAGTTCGGAACCTCGATCAACTGCATGGATGGCCGAGTGCAACTACCAGTGATCGAGCATATGAGAACTAAGTATGGCCTGGACTATGTGGACATGGTCACGGAGGCAGGTCCGATTCGGATATTGTCTGAAAGCAGAGAGAGCGCGATAGCGGAGTCTATAAGAAGCCGCGTTGCGGTATCGATTACGAAGCACAATTCCGAGCTCATTACCGTCGTGGGACATTACGACTGTGCCGGAAACCCCATAGAAAGAGATGCACAATTGGGGCAGATGCGCACCGCCATCCGGGTTGTGGAGTCATGGAATTCTAACGCACAGGTAATAGGACTGTGGGTTGACAAGAGCTGGGCGGTACATGAGATAGAGTGATTCTGCCGGCACTACACATATGCCATGCCCCACTTCTGACACATGACCCGTGAGAAGCCGGCAGTAGAATCAGGGGAGTTGAGATATGTCTGACGCGAGCAAGGGGCAGATTGAGGCCAGGATTAGTGAGGCCATAATCAAATTTGAAAAGGAGTATATGGGGCGAGGGCCGATGGAGACCAAGAGCTACATCATAAAGGACATGATTTTTGTGCGCCTCAAGGGAGTCCTCACCCCGGCAGAAGAGCAATTAGCAAAGACTGTAGACGGGGCGGATCTGGTCAAGCGGACGCGCGTTCAACTACTGGAGGGCGCAAGGCCTCTCCTAGAGAGTATCGTTCTTGACATTACAGGCTGCCGGGTGCAGAGCCTGCACACTGACATAAGCACCAAGACCGGAGAGAGAGTCATCATATTCACGCTGTATCAGGATTTGGGGCTGGAGTTTTCGGCGGATAACTAGGTACTGAGAAGCCTTGGGGATTGACAGACGAACAGATTGGTAGTAACTTGATAGCGACACGACAACAGCATATTGGGAAGACTCTACGCAAGGACCTGCTTCAGTAAACCGGGTTGTTGCTGAGTAAGCCAACGTCGAAACTCCATGTTCTCTTGTGAGAGAGCGGGAGGCGAGGTTGGCTTTTTTTGTTCTGGCCGGTTTTCAGAAACGAGGAAGTACCCGGACTGAAAGGGGTGATGGGATGCATACGGAGTTGAAGGAGGAGATTCAGTCAGCGCTCGTTAGTGCAGTGGTCGTATTCTTAAGAACCTCCATGGGTGAACAGGTCGCGACGGTGAGTGCGGAGGCCGCGGGGAAGACTGTAACGGTCCGAGTGACGTGTGTGTTGCCTCCAGCAGAAAGGCATCTGG
>JALGWN010000124.1 GCA_025774115.1 bacterium | reverse complement strand
TCCTGGGTCTCTTCGGCGCCCAGGGCCAGGAGTGGCTCTTAAGTCCCCGGCTCGCGCTTCCCTCTATCATGGTGATGGACATCTGGGCGAGCATAGGCTACTACGCCATCTTCTATCTCGCCGCGCTTCAGACGGTCCCCCGGGAGCTCTATGATGCCGCCAGGGTGGATGGCGCCGGCTGGTGGAGCACCTTTCGGTCGGTAACCCTTCCCTGGATCCGTCCCGTCGTGGTCTTCGTGGTGGTGGTGAACACCATCAGGGCCTTCCAGGTATTTGTCGAGGTGGTGATAATGACCAGGGGCGGCCCGATGGGGAGCACCATGACCCTGGTCTACTATATGTATGAGAAAGCTTTTCACCGCGTGGACATGGGTGCCGCAAGTGCGGTGGCATTTATCGTGTTTGTGCTGATTACGGTTTTCGCGCTCGTGCAGGTAAAACTGATCGGCCGGATGAAGGCATCGGTGGGGTAGAGGTATCGTGAGATCTGAAAGCAACATAACCGAAATCAATATTGCCGATAGCAACAGTGAAGACCGGGACATCCGGCAGGCTGGGCGCTCGTGAGACCACGCCATACCAGGCTGGTTGCGGTCGCGCTCCTTGTCCTGCTCGCCCTTAATCTCTTCCCGCTCTATGTCATGGTGTCGGTATCGATAAAAGGGGAGGGGACGGTCCTGGCACGCCTCTATGATCTCATCCCATCGGAGCCCACCCTCAAGAACTATCGCGAGATCTTAAGCCACGGACCCTTTGCCCGCTATCTCTTTAACAGCACCGTGGTGGTGGCCTTCGTGGTCTTAGGAAACCTCGCCTTCGCCTCGACGGCGGCCTATGCCATAGCCAGGAGCAGGCGTAAGTACGCCAACCTGATGCTGGCCGTCCTGATCTCCACCATGATGATCCCCAAGCACATCATGATGATTCCCCTCTTTACCCTGCTCCTCAAGATGAACATGATAGACACCTACTATGCGCTTGTGCTTCCCTTCCTGGTGGACGCCTTCAATGTGTTCTTCATCCACCAGTACGTTAAGTCCGTGCCCAGGGACATCGAGGAAGCCGCCTTCATGGACGGCGCCGGCCTCTTTACCACGTTTACGCGCATCGTCTTCCCGGCGCTCAAGCCCGCCCTGGTGGTGGTCGCGGTGAACACCTTCCTGCTTAACTGGAATTCGTTTCTGCTGCCCTTTATCCTCACCAATTCGGATAAGGTGAGGACTTTGCCCGTCGGGCTTGCTATCTTTTCCCAGGGAGAGCATAGCGTCGACTGGGGCCTCTTGATGGCCGGAGCCACCCTGGCCGCCATCCCGACCATAGTTGCCTTTGCCTTCTTCCAGAAACACATTGTCCGGGGTATAACCGAGGGAGCGGTGAGAGGTTAACGATGGCGAAGACCCATACAATGTGCGGCATCATGTCGGGCACCTCGCGCGACGGCGTGGATGTCGCCATAGTGAAGATCTCGGGGAGCTTTCCATCCAACAAGATCAAGACCCTCTACGCCGAGACCTATGCCTATCCGCCCTGGCTTAAGGCCCTGCTGCTCACTCCCCTGGAGGATCTCTCGGTTGAAGATGTGTCGGGCCTGGATTTCCTTCTGGGAGAGCTCTATGCAGAGTATGCGCTCCGGGCGATTCAAAGCGCCGGACTGGAACCCGAGAGTGTGGACGCCATAGGCTCCCACGGCCAGACCCTGCTCCACCTGCCCCAGGGCCGAAAACTCGGAGAACGCACCGTCAGGTCGACCCTTCAGGTAGGCTCGGGAGCCGTGATCGCCCAGAAGTCAGCCATCATGACCATATCGGATTTCAGGAGCGCCGACATTGCCGCTGGAGGGGAGGGAGCTCCCCTGGTCCCGGTCTATGACTATGCGCTGCTCCGCTCATCGAAGAAGTCGCGCCTTGCCCTTAATATCGGAGGCATCGCGAACCTCACCGCAATCCGAAGGAAGGCCAAGCTGGAGGATGTCATCGCCTTCGACACCGGACCGGGAAACTGCATGATTGACACCGCGCTCAGGCTCCGCTCGGGTGAAGCTTCGGCCTTCGACCGGGATGGCGCCCTGGCCCGCGTCGGGGAACTTGATGAGGAGTGTGTCGAGGAGGTCCTGGCACACCCCTACTTCGCCCGGAAGCCTCCCAAGACCACAGGGTGGGAGGAGTTCGGCGCCGACTATACCCGTGGGCTCGTTGAGGCGATGGCCGGACGGGGACGGTCGACCAGGGACATGGTAAGGACCTTCACCGAGATAGCAGGCGCCACCATCGCCAATGCCATCGAGGATTTCATAAGGCCTGAAATGGACGTGGATGAGGTGATCGTGACGGGCGGAGGGAGCCACAATTCCATGCTGATGGGGCTCTTGAAGAAGCGGCTGCCCGAGATCCCCGTGGACATAGGAGAGGCCCACGGCATCGACTCAGACGCCAAGGAGGCCTGCGCCTTTGCCTATCTTGCCTATCTTCGCCTGGAAGGAATCCCGGCCAATATCGCTTCCCAGGCTGCCGGCCTTGAACCCGCCCTCCTCGGCTCCATTTCCGAACCTGGGGTCGGGTCATGAATTATGAATTCATAACTCTGGGGTCGGGTCCCGATTCGTGAATTTGTCCGCTTCTTTAGCCATGATCTCCCCGTCGGGCTCCTGAGATTACCTTTAGTATTGACACCAATTGCAGACTAATGTATCTTGAATCCTGCATGAGCGGGGTCGTGGTGCAGCTTGGTTAGCACACTGGCCTGTCAAGCCAGAGGTCGCGGGTTCGAGTCCCGTCGGCCCCGCCATCACTTTTCCCGTCGTCATTCCCCCCCCCGCCAGACCTGCTATTGAGATGACTCCGCCTAATGCCCGGGGCTGGGACAGTTGCATTGACTAAACCCACGGAAGTGCTACCATCCTGTAGCAGATAGTGTAACGGATTCAGGTGAACGGACTGAGGAGGTATCGACATGTCTGTAAGGCAGAACTGGCTTGGACTTCGCAAGGCGGGGGCGTGGGCAGGTGTCGGTAGCATCCTTGCCGCGGGTGCCATCATGATGGCAGCTCCCCAGAAAGCCGGCGCACAGGAGTCCCAGGGCAAACCCAATATAGTCTATTTCCTCATCGATAACCTCGGCATGGGCGAACTCAGCTGTTACAGCGGGGGTGCCTACCGCGGGACCGCCACACCGCATATTGATAAGTTCGCCGAGCAGGGTATTAAGCTGACGAATTTCGCGCCGGAGACTCAGTGCACGCCCTCGCGTTCGGCATTGATGACGGGGCGCTACTCGATCCGCTCCGGCACCCACACCGTTGCCCTTGCCGGCGACCCCGGCGGCCTCGTCGCCTGGGAGAGAACAATGGCCGACATCCTCTCTGAAGCCGGCTACGCCACCTCCTGCGTCGGCAAGTGGCATATCGGCGCATCCGATGGCCGCTGGCCGACCGACCACGGTTTCGACGAATGGTATGGACCCGCGCATAGCTATGACGAAGCCCTATGGGCCGAGGACCCGTGGTACCGCCCCGGCCGTGATCCCATATCCTATATGTACGAGGGCAAGAAGGGAGAAAGAGTGAAGGAGACCGAACAGCTCACCCGCGAGGTGAAGCGCGACCTTGATGTCGAATACATGAAACGCGGCGAGCAGTTCATGCGGCGCAGTATTGATGCCAGCAAGCCATTCTTCCTTTACTTCAACTATACACTGATGCACTTGCCCACTGACCCCCGACCGGAGTTCGCCGGCAAGACGGGCCACGGCGACTGGGCCGATTGCCTACTCCAACTCGATACCGACTTCGGCCGCCTGCTCGACATTCTGGACGAGCTCGGCGTCGCAGAAAACACCATCGTCGTGTTCTCCGGCGACAACGGTCCGGAGCACGCTGAACCCTGGCGTGGCCACGCGGGGTACTGGGAGGGCCCTTATTTCACCGGTATGGAAGGCTCACTTCGGACTCCATGCCTTATTCGCTATCCCGGCAAGGTTCCTGCGAAGCAGCAGAGCGACGAGATCGTCCACATCGCCGATATGTTTACGACGCTGGGGAAGTGGGCCGGGGCAGAGGTCCCGCAGGATCGCATCATCGACGGACTCGACCAGCGCGCATTCTTTGAGGGTAGGGAGGAGGAATCGGCACGGCAGGGCTTCCCATACTGGATGGGCGAGACGCTGTATGGGGTGAAGTGGCGCAACTTCAAGATGGTGCTCGTACTCAAGCGCACCTTTTCCGAACCCGAGCTGTATCTCGCAACTCCGCAGCTCGTCAACCTCGACGTCGATCCCGACGAGAAGAAGGACTACAATTTCCCTTACATGCACTCGTGGGTCATCGCCCACACTGCTAAGATCATTTCCGACTTCCAGGCCAGCGTGAAGAAGGAACCCCTTATTCCCGCGGGGGCCCCGCTTGACTACGTGCCGGTCGCTGCGGATTGAGCCACTGCGAAACAGAAGGTTGGTATCATAGCCTTTGAGGTGACGCTTGACAATGCGCCTCAAGTCAGGTGCTATGATGCCAAGCACCCCAATTCTGCCCTATCATGCCAGATTAGCTACCATATGCGCCATCTTGGCGCATTCCTGGCTCATCAGAAAGTTGCGAAAGTCGTCCCGTCGGCCCCGCCATTCCAATTCCTTTCCAGTCGAATCTACGTCAGGTTTGTGGTCAGACCTTGATCCCTAAGGCGGGTCAGCCTTATGCCTGCTTAACATCAACTGTAATACCATGCCCCAGAAGTTCTAATCCCGTTTGGGGAGGTGCGCGGAATACTTCAGTGTGGGATCGACGACTCAATTTGCCCAGAAGCAGTGCATGTTATCTGGAAACCGCATAAGACTCAGCAGAGCATGGGCAGGTCCTGAAACTGTTTGAAGGCCGGGTAGTTGTGTGATATCAGTGGTTGAGTGTTATCTGGAAAAAGAGCGACCCAAAGGCTGTTATACGGAAACCATATAAGCCGTAGTTAGGCCGAGTAGGGTTATTAGGTTTCTTGGCCGCCATCTCACAAGTGGGTGCAGAGGATAATTCAAGACACCAGTTAGTGGCAGAAGGCATAGTCTCAATAACACGAAGAATCGAGGGTGACATGGAGCAGGCACTTCCTGCGGTTCAGTTGTTGTTTTATCTCCTTGGTGGTTTAGGGTTGTTATTTATGGGGATTGGCGTGCTTTGGTTTGTGGACGTCTACAAGAAGAAGAGCGATTAGTATCGCGCTGTTGCGGTTCGGCTTTTGCTGGCCAAGGCAATGGTCGGTCTTTGATGCCAGCCTAACAAACGCTTGCACCCGACAACCGGTCCTGTCTCGACCCGTGCATACGCACGGCTCGCGCCCGGACCCGCTTGCAGGTGAAGCCAACGTTATGCCGCTAAACCCAATCGCAAACGAAAGGAACCTCGATGGCCAAAAAAGTCACCATGACATTCTGGCGCGATGACTACTCAGGACCCGCATGCCTTGAGTATTCGTGGGTGCCCGAAGGCCTTTGCATCGTCATCGTGGGTTCAACGCCGCAGCCGGGCGTCTGGCCGTTGTCATTGGCTTCATTCGGGGCCAGGAGCTATAAGCATAATGTTGTGATTGCGCCCTCGCCATTGTGGGAGACGCCGTGCGGTGCGCCTCCGGTGGCTCATGCGATCCCAGCGCCATACGAAAAAATGGGGTTGGAGTCGGGGCCGAGCGAAACAGGGGTCTTGAGAACGCGTCTACCTGTACGCTACTGGCCAGCGACCGGGCGACTGTTGAAGGCACGGGACGGAACCGAAGAGCCTTCGACCGGCATCGTCCCAGGACTGTCGAGACCAACACAGAAAAGGAGATGAGCGATGGAGATCACGATCGTTGGGAGCGGTCATGGCGGTTGTGCCATGGCAGCCGTGCAGGCAATGCATGGTCACAAGGTCAACCTCATCAAACTTGGTAGCGCCATGCACAATGAGAACTTCGCGGAGCTGCGGCGGCGCGGAACCATCCAGCTTTCTGGGATGGAGGGTAGCGGTGAGTTCCCGTTGGGCAAGGTCACGTCCGAGCCGGCCGAGGCCATACCCGACGCCGAGCTGGTGCTGGTCTACTACGTGGCCAACTACCATCCCATGGTGGCCGAGCGGCTGAGTCAGTATCTCCACCGAGACCAGTGCGTGGTCCTGAACCCCGGCTACGGCGGCAGTCTGTTGTTCGAGAAGGCCCTGAAGGCCGCTGACAACGACTCCGTGCCCCTGTTCGCCGAGTTCGAGACGTTGCCATACTCCTGCCGCATCAACGCGCCAGGGAGCGTGGGGATCGATTCGCTCAACGTACGACATCCCTTTGCCGCCTATCCGGCGAGCCGGTCACAGGAGTTTATCGATCGCTTCTCTCCCGTGCTGGGGGAATGCCCGCCGCGCAGACATCTGTTGGAGGTGGCGCTGCACAATCCCAACCTCCTGATCCACACGATCGGTGTGTTGATGAACGTTAGTCTCGTCGAGAAAGAGGATCGGTCGTATCACATGTATCGGGACGGCTTTCCTCCGAGTATGTGGAACCTCGTCAGCCGCCTGGACGAGGAGAAGATGGATGTGTTGGACAAGCTGGGCGCGCCCCGCGTGCCCTACTTCGACGAGTTTCGTGTGCGCACCTTCAAAGAAGGCGATGTTGAGCCCAAGGCCGGGTTCGCGCACTATGCGTCTGAGGCCCCAGGAGGGCCGCACTCCGTCGACCACCGCTACGTGACCGAGGACGTGCCCATGGGGTTGGTCCTGCTTCACTCTCTGGGCAAAGCCACCGGAGTACCTACGCCCATCTGTGACAGCCTAGTGAACATCGCGAACGGCTTCCTGCCAGAATACGACTTCTGGTCCGATGGGCGCACCATGGAGTCGCTCTGGGACGGCTCCTTGGAGGAGTTTCTTGCGGTACTTACCAAGTGATGATTTGGAACTGCCGACGCCATGATGAAGAATGCTCGGCAGAGTTCCGCCGACACGCCGGTGCCTCGATCACGGGCGGGGGTAAGGCCTTCAATTTTGTTGCGCTCTTCGCAAGAAGTCGCGGCATAACAAACGCTTGCACCTGACGGTCTGCTCTGTCACGTCCCTTGCGGTCGCAAGGGACGATGCCAGGCCGCTTCGCGGCACGCAGAGCCGCAGGTGAAGCGAGACGTTAACCTCAGCAGATCAAGAGGTTCCCGTTGTCTTCTCATGCCAGATTAGCAACCATCTGTGCCATTTCAGCGCATTCCTCACTCAAGAGAAAGTTGCGAAAGTCGTCCCGTCGGCCCCGCCATTGACTTTCCCTACCTGTGCGGAACATGTCCGTGAGTGCGATCGCCGACTCAGTTTGACCCGAAGCAGTGCCATGTTATCTGGAAACCGCATAAAACCCAACGGCACATCCGCAAGTCCGGAAAGTGTTTGAAAGCAATGCAGATATGTGGTATCCATGATTGAGTGTTATCTGGCAAGAGATGGATCCAAAGGCTGTTATACGGAAACCATATAAGCCGTAGTTATGTGTATTTTTCCCTTGGTTGGGAGCACCAGGATAAAGGTTGAGACCGGGCCTGGGATATCCGGGAGGTATCTAAGATGAAGAGCACTATCATCGCGCCAGCACCTCTCTACACATTCTTGTCGTACTGCAATGACAGTCCAATGGACAAGGAAGTTTTGGATTGTGGCGCCGGAGGTTCTTCTCCACCACTGGCATTGTTCCTTGAATACGGCTATAGAACTCACGGAATTGACATTTCCGAGAGGCAGCTGGAGAAGACTCGGCAGTTCTGCATAGATCATGGCATAGAATTGGACATGGCGAAAGGCGACATGCGTGATCTTATGTTTGAGAGTGAGTCGATGAGCTTTGTTTATTCGTATGCTTCGATTTGTCACATGACAAAGAGCGGTGTCGACATCGCCATGCAAGAAATAGCCCGTGTCTTAAAGCAAGGGGGATTGTGCTTCATCAGCTTCTGTGCTGCTCCTGATCGATATTTAAGCGGGACTGAACCTGAAGAGCCTGGTGAGTATCCTTACGAAGAGGATGGCGAAACAGGTGTGCATAGCATTTTCGGAGATACTGAACCAGATCGGTACTTCCAGGCCTTCACATATCTTCAGAAGGAGAAACGGCAGATAGAGCATTTTGGAGAGCAGCGAGAACACGGCTGGGCAGAGCTACTGTACTTTGCTAAGAAGCGATAAGAGTGGTAGGAGTAACCATTGCTGCCAGCACATAACACCCCACTTCAGCTGGCAGGGGACGCGCGGATGTTTTATGCTTGACGGAAGTCCGAGTGGAGCGCCGCCTGCAGCTGAGCGATACCGTTAGTCTCAGCGGGGCAGCAAGTCCAAGTCTGTATTTTCACGCCAGATCAGCCACCGCCTCTGCCATCTTGGCGCATTCCTGACTCATCAAAACGTTCCGATACTCGTCCCGTCGGCCCCGCCATTGACTTTCCCTTTCCGGCCGGATCTACATCAGTTTGTGCTCAGACCTTGACCCCTGAAACGGGCCAGCCCGATGTCTGCTTGACATCAACTGGCTGTACCATGCCCCGGAAGTCCGAATCCCGTTGGGGGAGGCATAGCTCGCCCGATTGAGGGTGAGGAGGACCATCTCTGGACGAGAAATGTCACGCGGAGAGGCCCATTTTCTCTAGGAGGGTGTTGTATCTCGGATCTGACCGGATATCATCAAGCATAGGATTGACTCTGATGAAGTCGATCCACCTGTCGTGCTCCTGGCATGCTCTCTCCAGCCAATCGAAGCATGTGTCGATATCATCAAGAGCCAGGTCAAC
>JALGWN010000331.1 GCA_025774115.1 bacterium | reverse complement strand
CGGGCTACGGGCTTCTCCGGCCTCGCAGGGGGGTCGAGCGCCTGGTCTGGCTCGACAGGAACGTGGGATAGCTCGCGAAGGCCGAAGACGCCGATGTGTACGCGTTCATAGCACAGGCCTATGATGACTCGCCCGACATCTTCGTCGCGGGTCCCGACCTGAGCGACGCCAGGCAGGTGACGACCACCAATCCGTTCCAGAGCGACTTCGCCTGGGGCCGCAGTGAGCTGATCGAATACGTGACCGACAGGGGTCGAAGACTTCAGGGCGCACTGATCTACCCGGCCGGGTATGAGCCGGGGAAGCAATACCCCATGATCGTCTACAACTACGAACTCCTTTCACAGAACGTCCACCGTTACGTAACACCGTCGGACCGCAGTTACTACAACACCGCCGTATTCATGAGCCAGGGGTACTTCGTCCTGCAGCCCGATATCGTCTTCAGGATGCGGCAGCCGGGCTGGTCGGTGGTGGAGTGCATCGGAGCGGCCGTAGAGAAGGTGATCGAGATGGGTGTGGTGGATCCTGAACGGATCGGCATCATCGGCCATTCCATGGGTGGCTTCAACACCTCCTTCGTCGCGACGAACACCCACGGCATGTTCGCCGCGGCGGTCGCCGGCGCTCCCATAACCGATCTGGTCAGCTACTACGGCGACCATCACTGGGGCTCGGGTGTCGCGGAAACCGATCATATCGAGACGGGACAGGAGCGTATGGAGGTCGCGCTCTACGAAGACCTGCAGGCCTATATCGACAATTCAGCCGTCTACAACGCCCACCAGATGACCGTCCCGCTCCTGCTGGAAGCCGGGGACGAAGATGGTATCATTGCCTGGTATCAGAGCATCATGCTCTACAACATCGCCCGGCGCGCAAAGAGGAACGTCGTGATGCTCGGTTACCTGGGGGAAGATCACGGCCTGCGTCAGGAGGAGAACCAGCGGGACTATCAGCAGCGCATCCTGGCCTGGTTCGGGCACTATCTGAAGGGTGAACCAGCCGAACCCTGGATCACCGAGGGCAAGAGTTTCCTTGCACGCGACGCGGAGTTGAAACGACTGGAGAAGAAGCAGTAGGCGGCACCCAGGCCCGCGCCTCTTACGGGTTTCAGGTGGACACGTAACGGCAGTCTGGCGGATTGTGGCCGTCAACACGGGCAAGACCAATGGGAGGACATTGATGGACTTTAAGCAGCACGTCACCTATGGCCGGACCGGGTTGAAGGTGAGCAGGATCGGACTGGCACAGGGCTACGGTGTGCCCACCGCCTCCATCGAGAAGGCCTTCCACGAATACGGGATCAACTATCTCTACATCTCCCCCCTGCTCAAACTGGGCAACATCGTGCAGGCCATCCACAACCTGGCGCCCAGCCACCGTGACGAGCTGCGTATCGTGCTGGCAAAGCCGTTTTTTAGGGGCTTCCGCTATAAAAACTATGAAAACTACGTAGAGCGCTGGTTGAAGAAACTCAGGATCGAGTGGGTCGATCTGCTGTTCCAGGACGTACGCAAGCCCATGAGCCCGAAGATCACCGACCGGGTTGAGCAGCTCAAGAACAGCGGCAAGGTGCGTTTCGTGGGGATGTCCAGCCATGAGCGGCCCCTCTTCGGAAAGATTGCCCGTGGAGAGGTGAAAGCGCCGGTGGATTTCTTTCATATCCGCTACAACGCCGTACACACAGGAGCTGAACAGGACATCTTCCCACACTTACCGCTGGAAAACCGTCCGGGCATCGGGATCTACACCGCCACCTGCTGGCGCAAGCTCCTCAAGCCCAAGCTCATGCCGGCAGGCGAACACCCGCCGGCACCGGTCGACTGCTACCGCTTCGTTCTCTCGCATCCCGACGTGAACGTCTGTTTAACAGGTCCCTCCAACGCAGAACAGATGGAAGACAATCTCAAGGCCCTGGACGCCGGGCCCCTCGACGAGGAGGAGATGGCCTGCATCCGGCGCATCGGCATGCACATCTACCAGAAGTAGCAGCATGACACCAACAACCGATCATGAGAACCCGCTGAAACCAGGTGGCCAGGACGAATACGGTTCACCTGCCACGAAACATCATCGCGTCGTCGTGTCGCGGCATGGCGGGCCGGACGTGCTGCAGGTGGTCGAAGAGGACATCCCGGAAC
>JALGWN010000330.1 GCA_025774115.1 bacterium | reverse complement strand
TCCCCTCGGAGTCGAAGAAGATCTGGGTGGGTATGACACGTATGGCATAATCGGTCCCGGCCTGCCTGTCCTCTTTCAGGTCTATGACCTCCACCACAGCCCTTCCTTCGTATTCCCGTTTGAGTTCCTCGAGTATCGGCGCCATCATCTTGCAGGGAATGCATGTACCCCTGCCGAGATCAACGAGCCGCGGTAGGGGTACGGCCCCCCCAGGCCGGGCACCGCTCCCCTCGGCCGCCGTTTCCGTCTGCTCGACCGCGGCTTCGCCGGGAGTCGGTCCTTCAGGCACGCCGGCCGCCTCCTCTTTTGCTTCTTTGCTGCAACCGACAAGGGCAAGCGCGATAAGCGCCAGGGCTGCAAGTGTTCTTGCGCGAGATGCTCTCGAGTGCATTGTCAATGACCCCTTTCAACGGATCGGGCCGTCATAGCCCGGATTATTCACAAGCCCTCTGCTGCGGCGGCGTATCTGCCAGTGTTGATGGCGTCATCCGGGCTAGCCGGCCTCGCTCTCCGATATCAACTTCTTCATCTCTTCCACGGACGGCACCTTGCCGGCGACTTTGACCGCCCCGTCTATGGCGACGGCGGGGGTCACCATGATCCCGAAGTTCATGATGGCCTTGAGATCTTCCACCTTCTCGAGGTCCGCACATGCTCCAAGCTCCTTGAGCGCCTCTTCGACGTGCTCATAGGTCTTTCCGCATTTGGGACAACCTGTTCCAAGAACCTGAATCTTCATTCCGATACCTCCCTCAAGTAGTTAAGTAAGTCCCTCTTTGGCGGCATTGCCCGACAACATCTCTACCCCCAGAAGGTTCCGAATATCTTACCCGTGATGGTGGCCATGATGCAGATGAGCACCACGAAAACCAGCGTCTTCCTCGTACCAATGACACTCCTTATGACCAGCATGGTAAGTGTGGCAAAGTACATAAAGGCCCCCGCAACGGATGCGAAGAGATTCGCCTTGAGGGAGTTGCCTCCCACCAGGCCGGCAATCCATCGCGAAGGGATAAGACCTTCTTGCTCGGGTCTTCCCAGAAGCGCACCGGCTATGAGGACACCGATGAGCAGCAGCGGCACTATCTGCTTCCCAAAAATCCATGTCGATGAGAGCCATTCCCGGCCCTCGTCACCCGACCTCGACAGGACGACGGAAAAGGCCGCAACCCCGACGGCAAATGGAGCCAGCGGACTGCCTCTCCAGACAAATGCGACAACTGCAACCGCGAGCGCCGCGAGCACCACATCTCTTGCCCGAACGGCAAACCACGACACCATGATCGTGCCGAACCCAACCGCTATGGCCCCGGTGATCCACCATTTCGCAGAGTAGATGGCATGCCAGGCCCCGCCGGCAGCGGCGGGCCTTCCCCAGTTGGCGAATACCAGGAGCGCGACCATGCCCGCAAAGAACACGGCGTTCTTCCAGAGGGGCCTCGTCACCTCGGGTTCGGGAAGATCGGCCATCGCCTTCGCCTTTGCCAGCTCCTCCCTCCTGAAGACCAGGTGCATCAAGAGGCCTATCACTATGCTGAATGCGATGGCCCCGACGGCCCTTGCCACACCGATCTCGACACCCAGAACCTTGGCGGTCAGCACTATTGCGAGCACGTTGATTGCAGGACCCGAATAAAGGAAAGCGGTCGCCGGACCGAGACCCGCGCCGCGCTTATAGATGCCTGCGAAAAGCGGGAGCACCGTGCAACTGCAGACGGCGAGAATAGAGCCTGAGACCGATGCCACCCCATAGGCGAGCACCTTCTTGGCCTTGGGCCCCAGGTACTTAAGGACCGATGCCTGCGAGACAAAGCAGGATATCGCACCGGCAATGAAGAAGGCCGGCACAAGGCAGAGTATTACATGTTCCCGCGCGTACCACTTGGCCAGGGCAAGGGCCTCGACTATAGCACCGCGGAACTTTGCCGATTCGACCGGCAGCCAGAAAAAGGCGGCAAAGACAATCAGGATCAGAGCAAGACTTTTCCATTCACGTTTCAAGGCCGATGCTTACCTCCAGGCTCGGGTGATACCTATCAAGACCTCTCCTATCTCCGTTCCTTAATGACTTCCGAGGCGCAGGAGAAGAAATTGACGACACACGGCGTGAGCAGCCTATAGAAAACCGTGTTGCCCCGCCTATCATCATCGACCACGCCCACACTTCGGAGAATCGCGAGGTGCTTGGAAACCGTGGACTGGTCACAGCCCATGATGTCCACAAGCTCCCCCACGTGACACTCCCCGTCCTTTAGTCTGTCGATTATCTTGAGCCGCGTTTGATTGGCAAGCGCCTTGAGGAGTCTGGCTTGCTGCTTATAGTGCTCATCGCCTTTCATGGTCGACGGCAAACCTCCTTCTTTCTACAGCCATTACACCGGCACGTCTCACAGAGCATAATAGTATATGAGTATAGTAGAATATGGCCATAATGGCAAGCTCTTTATGCGGCACCATACATCTGTCCTTAGGCAGCGGGAGGCGCCTGCGGGAACCAGTGCCTCGTACGTCAGCGGTCAGGATTTATCCACCTACTCAGACGACCATGGGTTTACCCATGGTTCAGTGCGCAAAAAAGGTGCTTCGGCGGATGTCACTAAATGGGCACGCCCTGTCGCGGATAACCCGCTGAAACCTTCGCGAAGGCGGTTAGACGCCGCTACCACGGGCTTGCCGGTGGGGTTTTCCATAGTGGCGGCACAGCTCCCTGACGGGCGTCTTCTTGACCACCTTGAGCCGCCTCGCATCCTCACGGACCTGCCTGTCATCGGCCAGCGAATCCTGTACCCACCTGAGTGCGGCGACAACTTCAGCCGATACCTCCTTTTTGTCCGGAAGGCGATAAAACATCCAGCGGCCCTCCTTCCGGGCCTCGACCAGGCCGGCCCCGTGCAGTACTGACATATGCTTCGAGACCGTTGAGGGAGCAAGCTTGAGCATCTCTATGATCTGACATAAGCACAGCTCTTCCTCTTTCAGGAAAATCAAGGCCCTGACGCGGTTCTCGTCCGACAGCGCCTTGGTAATAGCAAGAACCTCTCTCATCGGTCCGTCTCCC
>JALGWN010000329.1 GCA_025774115.1 bacterium | reverse complement strand
CAGGGAGTTAGACGTCCACGCCTTCGTGGTGGACTTGTCTATCCCCCTCCCCCTCTTTGATCGCAATCAGGGCGGGACCCTCGAAGCGCGATACAGACTGGCCAAAGCCAGCGAGGAACGCAAAGCCTCGGAGGTGAGGGTTCGTACCGCGCTTGCGGAAGCGTATCTGACCCTCTCCGCCGCGCATGCGCAGGCAGTAGCCCTGAGAGATGATGTACTACCGGGAGCCAAGACCGCTTTCGACGCCGCTAGCGAGGGCTATCGCCTTGGGAAATTCAACTACCTGGACGTCTTGGACGCTCAGCGGACCTTCTTTAGAGCTCGTGGGCAGTACATCGAGACGCTGACGGCCTACCACAAAGCGGTTGTCGACGTTGAGCAATTGATCGGGGAGCGACTTGATGTCGTCATGAGCAACCCCGAATAGAACCTGAGGGAGGCGTTATGAAAAGCAAGAAGGGAATGGCACTAGTTGCCATCACCGTAGTCGCCGTGGCTGCCGTTCTGGTACTGGTCAAGGGCAGAGAATCACCGCTACCGGGGGAGGCCCAGGTGGCTGAGGCGCAACAGGGAGAGCGTTGCGCCAAGCATCTGCTTCCGGTCGCTGAGTGTTTCTTTTGTGACCCGGCCTTGAGAGAGCCGGGCAGGTTGTGGTGCAAGGAACACGATCGTTATGAAGACCGTTGCTTCATCTGCCATCCGGAGCTGATGGATGCAGATCGCTTGTGGTGCAAGGAGCACAGTCTCTACGAAGATGAGTGCTTTTTCTGTCATCCCGAGCTTGGCGAGGTACAGCCCGCCTCTGGTGGAAGCGACGCTTGCTGTCCCGAAGGAGGCGAGGTCGGGACTTCCCCGCCCGGCGATCTGCTGTGCGTCGAGCATGACGTTTGGGAGAGTGAGTGTGGGATCTGCCATCCTGAACTGATAGCCAATCTGGAGCCCGGGCAAGGTCTGAAGATACGTCTCGCCTCGTCTGAATCCGCCCTGAAGGCCGGGGTCAGGACATCGGCAGCCGTCGCAGGGAGCTCTCTTGGAGGCCTCGTGGTTCTAAGCTGGCTGTCCTACGACCAGAACCGCCTTGCCCGCATCACCCCTCTGGCGGACGGGGTCGTTAGGGAGGTGTTTGCGGATGTCGGGGACTCGGTCTCAAAAGGCCAGGTACTTGTCGAGATTGACTCTCCGGAGATCGCCCGGGCAAAGAGCGACTACTTGAGCTCATTGGCGGACGAAGCCTTGAAGGCACTCGTCTTCAACCGGGAGAAGGATCTCCTCGAAAAGAGTATCACCTCCCAACAAGAGTACGAGGAAGCTTCAGCGGAATACCAGAAGGCCATGAACACCATGATGACGACGCGGCAGCAGCTGCTGAACTATGGATTGACCGAGGGGCAAGTTCGCGAAGTGGCGGAGACAAGTTCCAGCTCATCTCGTCTCCCGATCGTCGCGCCGTTCTCCGGGACCCTTGTTGAGAGAGATGCCGTCGTTGGCGAGGCTATAGAGGTTGGAGATGTGCTGTTCTCTCTGGCCGATCTCTCATCGATGTGGTTGGAGCTCTCCATCCCGGAAGACAAGTTGTCCTCAATTGAAGTTGGTGACCCGGTCGAAGCGACTTTTGACGCCCTCCCCGGAGCGATCGTGAGCGGCCGCTTGATCTGGGTGGCTTCCAGTATCGACGAACAGAGCCGGATGATCAAGGCCCGCGCCGTCATTCCCAACCGGGGTTCATCGCTAAAGCACGGGATGTTCGGGCAGGTGCGGATCTTCCCCAAGAGGAGTCTCACTGGACTTCATGTTCCGGTCCAGGCCCTTCATCATGTCGGTGGGACCCCTGTGGTTTTTGTAAAGCTCGAGGGAGACCTGTACGAGATCCGGAGGGTTTCCCCGGGAGGAAATGCCGGAGAAAGCGTTGAGATTCTGGCGGGGATCTTCCCGCAAGAAGAGGTTGTAGTGGCCCACAGTTTCACCATGAAGTCAGAGTTTCTGAAATCCCGCCTTGGTGCGGGATGTGTGCACGAATAGCCGACGGAGGGCAGCCTAATGCTAGGCAAGATCATAGAGGTGTCGCTCAAGAACCGGCTGGCCGTGGTCCTGCTCTTCGCCGTCAGTGTTGGCCTTGGCATCCGGGCCATGTCGCGCACTCCTGTGGACGCGTTTCCT
>JALGWN010000328.1 GCA_025774115.1 bacterium | reverse complement strand
CACATCGACGCTGATGTGTTCGGCAAATTCGTCATCGTCGCCGTCCCAGGGACTTACAGCCTCGACCAGGGCGTATTCATAGCCGTCGCCCTCTACAACCTCCCAGCCCTGGTGGAACTCTATGGAGAAACACATTTCATTGTTATGGTACCGTCCCGTATCAGGCACGTTCTCACCCGCGCATCCGGCTATGATGATCGCCATCAAGAGCGCTGCAGGGAAGAGTTGCTTGCAGCTTGCAGGATTTCGTCATACGCATTGTGCTTGCCACCTCCACAAGGCATATCGGCATCGCGGGGAGTCAATTTGAAGGCATTTGGGTGGCCTGGGCCCATTGGGTTTCCTGCACCGAAGGTCCGGCGAAGGCGGTTAAGTGCACCTACCACGGGCAAGCCCGTGGGGTACTCCATACCGGGTCATCTGAAAAGCCGCTTTATGGAGCTCCAGGTTGAATGACCGACGGCGGCCGTTCCCTTGCAGCTCGGGGGCGTGCCGGTGACGAGGCCTTCTTCGGTGTAGGGGCCGAACTTGATCCAGATGGGCGCGCCTTCAGAGTCTCCGGCCTCCGGGGGGATCAACGAGTAAAAGCAGACATAAGCTGTTCCGGCCACGTCCGGCTCGCAGGCATCGGCGTAGGGCTCGAACTTGACTGTCGGGTTCTCGGCGGGAACTGTGGGATCGCCCTTGATATCGAGCTCGGCATAGAAGTAAACATTACAGCCATCGACACCATCACTCATACCGATGGTATCGGGGAATGCAAAGCAAGCATCACCGCAATCGGCCAGGCACTCCTCGAGTTCGAGGACAAGCGACACGTGACTGGCACCGTGTGCGCCCTCGGCATACTCGGAGACATCCCAGCCGATCGATATACAGTATCTCCAGTATCCTCCATATTCCTGCGTGGTAGCCTCGGTTGCGCATACTTCGCCCCACACATAGTCGGGGTAAGCAAATGCCGCCGGAATTGTGACCATCATTACAATTGCGGGCGCAAGGATCACAGACGCCATGAATCGGCACGCCACCATCATGCACCTCTTCATGCTACAACTCTCCCTATCCGTTTAGATGATCGGCATCATCGGCCGGGCACCTTACAGAACACGTGTAAGCAATGAACCGTCTCCCCACCCTGCGGGCTTTCCCAACACACTCCGACGCGTGTCACTACGCAAACACGTGAGGGTTCCAGTGGTTTTTCCAATCTTACGAATCTCTGTCTGAAACCAGCAAGTCCCCGATCAACCGGGGTGCCGGTAAGGTTGAAGAAGATGCGTTTCTGTGTTATAATGCATTCAATTCGGTATACGCAGAATACCAGACACATCATAGATGCCAACCTGGAACCGTGGTGTTCGGAAAGGCAAGGTGAGAGTCATGAGAAAACTAGTTCTATTAGTTGTTTTGGTTGTAATGCCGGTCGCCGTCTCGGCGGGCTGGGAAGTGGCGTTCTTCGATGATTTCAACAGGCCGGATGGGCCGGTGGGGCCGCCCTGGGTCATAGCGGGGCCGGATACGCTACAAATAAGCTCGGGGCGCGTGATGTGCCCGTTTGATACTTCATATGGCCTGGTTGCCTATACGCACGGGGAGTCCGGACCGAGTATCGCGCTCGAGATGGATTTCAGCTTCTTCGGCGACACCGACGGATGGTTCCACGCCTGGATAGGCGGGATCACGACCACGGGAGATACCGTAGCCTATGGGGCGGAGATGGAGTGGGGCCTTTTCGGACTCTACTTCTATCCTCCCGAGTCCCTGATTGTGGAAAAGCCCTTCACGTACCAGGATTATAATGTTTACTCCATGCGGCTTGCCTATGACAATTCGACCGGCATTGCCTCACTGGTTATCCGGGATACTTATGGAGTCATATCGGATTCGATCGGGGTTGTTGGGCCCGGCACCGACTTCAATCTAATCGATGTAGGAATCGAGAACCGCGCGTACGACGACGCCAAGTGGCTGGATAATGCGACCATGTGGCTGATCGCTTACTCCGGGTTGCCGGAAGGGCCGCATGCCGTGGCCCCGGGGCTTGAGCTTGCACAACCCTGCCCGAACCCGTCGAGTGACCGGACTTTGATCTCCTATGAGATACCTGCAGCCGGTGATGTTTCAATCATCATCTATGACACACGGGGCCGGGAAGTCATGACGTGGAGGTGAGGTCCCGGAAGATGGTAATCACCCGGTGATGTCATACGATCCCTTGTGAGCTTCTGCTGCTTTTGAGGAGGTTCTCAGCCAAGGATGGGAAGCCGGAAAAGCCCCGAGGCGAAACCCTGGGAGTTCTATCCGCTCACGCCCGATAGGTGGCACGACCTCGAAAACCTCTTTGGGAAGCGTGGAGCTGCGGGCGGATGCTGGTGTATGTGGTGGCGCCTGACCGCCAGGGAATTCGATGCCCGCAAAGGTGAGGGTAACCGCCGGGCGATGAAGGCGATCGTGGCGTCCGGCCGCACGCCGGGCATCCTCGCATATCACCGAGGTGAGGTGGTGGGCTGGTGTTCGGTAGAACCAAGGGAGGACTTTCCGAGGCTTGAGCGATCGCGGATTTTAAAACCCGTGGATGATAAACCTGTGTGGTCGGTGGTCTGCTTCTTCGTAGCGAGGTCGCACAGGCGTACCGGAGTAAGCTTAAGGCTGCTTAA
>JALGWN010000123.1 GCA_025774115.1 bacterium | reverse complement strand
GAAAGTCGATGAGACCAGCAAGGTGAGCATCAGGTGCAACAAGGCCCCCGTGGTCTTCACGAAGGATGTAGGTAGAAACCCGTCTACAGCTACGGTAAGTACCGACAGCGATGCGAGCACTATCACGGTCACCGGTGTAAAAGAAGGGACATTCACGGTCACATTCCACATGAAACGCAGGATATTCCCAACGAGTGATAAGAGGGTCTACACATTTGAACTCACTATCCAGGTGGTGGCCGAGGATTTCGTTCCCGCGGAGGGAGAAGAGAAACCGGGTGATGCCGGCAACGATGCCGACCACAACGTACCCGCCCCGAGAATGATCTACCCCGACAGCGGGTATGTGGTGGGGGGAGACGTTTACACCAGCGTCACCCAGGATAACCCGTCGCAGGATGCCTGCTGGACCGGGTATGAGTATCTCTGGACCGCAGACCTGCCCGACTCTCTGCTGGGCGGTGTTTCGATCGGCTTCGCCACCGACACCGTGGGAACGGATGGATGGTCGGGTGTGTGGGATACCGACACCACTGCAATCCTGGACGGTGCGTATAACCTTCAGGTTACCATGCAGGATAGCTTCGGCAATATCGGGCTGCTGGAAGTCCCCGTGACCCTATACAACTACTCGACACCCGATCAGATCCCCTTCGAGGACATCAATCCTTATGGACAGACAGCATACCTGACAGAGCTTTCAGACACGCTGGTGTATGAATACCCGGGCGACCAGACTCTGGACGCGGTCCGGGAGCTCATGGGGTGGTCGTCGGGCGAAGACGGCTATGTGACCTGGGTGGATGACTGGAGGCTTTTGTCGGAGGATGGTTCCAACTTCTTCATGTTCCAGGAGGAAGCTTGTGACTCGCTTAATGCATTTCTCCGGAGCAGAGATCCTTACAATGAGGGCCATCAAGAAGAGGCTACGGTGGCGCTGATGAAGGGAATGATGTACCTGTCCAGCTGGAACATTGCATTGACAGCCATTGAAGATGCGGAATATGCAGGGGGAGACAGCGCTCTGATCGTTCAGGCATGCATCTTTTTCCAGAACGGGATAGACGCTTTCCGGCTGCCTGAGATAGGCGGTGGGCCGGCACGATACACCACGGACCCGCCTCAGGGCGTATGGGACAGCGAAGAGGTCACCGAGTCGATCGACTGGTTCCGGCAGGCATGGCAGACTGCGGTAGACAGCTGGACGTCAGGCATAGACATGCGTGATAGACCGAGTATCGCTTTGGTTGTCAATCACATTCGGCCGAATCCTACCACCGGGGGGGTGCAGGTGAGCCTGACCATACAGAGAAGGGGTGATCTCAGGGTTGTTCTGTACGATGCCCGGGGTGCGGAGATTCACGAATTCTTCGATGGGGCTATCGAGGTTGCCGGTATTCACACCCTGGCATGGAATGGGATGCTGGCCGGGGGAACATATATTCGTCCCGGGGTCTATTTCCTGAAGACCGAGTTTGGAGGTCGAGCCGAGACCAGGAAGATCGCAGTTATAAAGTAACAGGCCCGGCCGATCTCAATCCCGAATGGGGCTCCTTGATTGTCGCCCCCTCAAAGAAGCGGTGTCATCTGCCGGCCAAAACCCGGTCAATGAAAGCGAACAATTTCTCGGATTGCTTGCTCCAAGTACTTGAGGCGGCGTACTTGAGACCGTCTTGTCCCATCTGCTTACGCAGCTCCGGCTTTTCAAGGATATCCTGGATTGCGTCTGCCACCTGATCCGGACGGTGAGGCTCGACCAAGCACACTGCTTGAGAATCCCGCGCAATCGCCCTCGCATCTCCTACAGGGGTCGCCAGCACCGGCTTCCCATAGCTGAACGCCTCCAAGTAGACTACCGGAAACACTTCGTGATACGATGTTCGGGCAAGAAGATCACACCTTCTGAGCATGTTATCTTTTGTTTCGCCGCGAATGACTCCCACCAGCTTGATGGCCTCCTCAGCATGGTTCTCCCCGATCTTGCGACGGATGCTCTGCTCAAGGTCGCCATTGCCGGCGATCAGACATTTCAGATCTTTGCCTCGTTCCCTGAGCAGTAGAACGGCATCGATCAGATCAAAGATGCCGTTTTCCTCTATCAACCTCCCCAGATAGAGCACAACAAAGTCAGCCGCTTTGATTCCATACCTCTCAAACACGGAACGATCGATTGGTTTTTCACCTGGTATGTCGACACCGGAGTGAATAACCGCTATCTTCTCCTCTGGTATACGGTAGCGCCGGACCACGTGATCTTTGAGCAGCTCGCCGGCAGTAATCAGCCCATCTGCAAAACGGAAAGTCATTCTCTCGATGAGACAGTACCAAAACGCGAAGAACCTGTTGCCGACATGGCTGACATCGGCGTTGAAGCTATGGGTGTATACAATGTAGGGTGTCCCACACAGAGTCTTTAAGACCAAGGCCGGCAGCGCTGCCAGCGCCGTCTGCGGCAGGCAGCAATCTATGCTCTTGTGGAGTCTGAGCGCCTTAAACAACGAGAACACGAACAGCGACAACGGCTGGAGCCGGCCCGAACCCAGAATGGGCAGGCGATATACCCTCACCTGCCCTCTGTCTTCGAACTTCGGGAGACCCTCCCTGCCGGTCAGCACGGCAAAGCGGTAACCCTGCGGGATATGCTTGGCGTACTCCGTGACCATCACTTCCATCCCGCCGGAAACAATCCTCTCCGACGCGAAAGCCGGATAATCCTTACTTCCGGTGATCATGATGGTCTTCAGGTTATCTTCGTTGTGCTGCGTTGCGCTTTCTCCTCGCACACAGAACCCCCGATATGATATGCGATGTTAGGAGCCCGTGACCGAACCCGTTCTTCCCTCTACTCCTCCAGACATCTTAAGACACTTTGCGGCAAGATCAGCTGCCCCCCGAGTAATACCACTAATCCATGGAGCTTCGCAAGTCCCGGGATGTTACACAAACGGTGATCCGGCCTGTGCGAGGGAGGGGATCCGATCTATCGGGAGGACCAGTCAAACGACCCGTGAACCTGCTCTGCCATCACCCTGTGCCCGTATACGTTGAGATGGGAGTCTTCCCCCCAGAAGAGTTGCCTGTCCGGATCGGCGTCGGCACAGTCGGCCAGATCGATATAGTCGATGTTGCTCCTGTCGAGCCAGAATGCCAGCGAGTCGGTGATCTCACGAGTTACACGGAGGTCCCTCTTGCTGAGCCACAATACCAGCCTGGCCATCCTGAGCTGCCAACCCATGTCAGGACCTTCCACAAACCATCGCGTTGGCAGTAAAACCAGGTAGAGGTCTGTACCGCCGGACCGGCATTTATCCCGGATCTTACCGATCTCCCGCTTAGTGACGGTCAGCGATACCTGCTTCATCTCCGGGAAGCGCTTAAAGAAGAAGGCTTGATTCAACTCCTGGCTGGTAGCACCGTGGCAAAACCCGCGTGCGGCCGCCAATCTGCCGAAATATACCAGCCGCGTCCAGGCATTGAAATCCCGACCGGCGGCGATCATCGAATCCTGCCGGCTCTCAATCCTGATCGCATCAAGGAAATCATTGCCTGTGTAGATAACCACAATGAATGCATCAGGGTCCAGGTAGTCGTATTTCCTTATAAATCTGCAGTAGTGTTGAGGCCCGAAATAGCCGGTGCCGCCGTTTATGACCTCGAATTTCGCCGGCCTGCCGGGCACGTTGAGCAATGCTTCCAATCTGTTGGGGAACGCCTCTGAATTGTTGACCACACCATCAATGTGTGAATCGCCGGTGACAAGTATCCGCACGGTATCATCGCCTTTTTCCTCATCGGTATCCCGGTCTTCACGGAAGCCGAGGTTGTTTGTTTCCATTACTACTCGACCCGCAGGATGCTCCTCCCAAGACACATCGAACCGAACGTTGGGTCGGTGAATATGGCCGATCTCGCCGTCATTGATGTAATAATGAGATTGCTGCGCAGGGAATGCCGGTCTTACTATCACACCAGTGGGCTGATTGATATAGGGCCCCGCGACTTTGCCGACGTAGACCGACAGGACAAGAGCTGGAACAGCGATCAGCACAACCATGACCGCGGTGTACACTACTTTGCTGCGTTTCTTCATATTGACCTCGGCTTCCGTCTCAGCAGAAGGTCGGGTGGTGGTGAAACCTCTGCCCAATCGACCTTGTCGGGAACCGCATCGATCGATCCGCTTGTGATCAGAGTCATTCCTCAGGGTACTCCGGTCGCTCCCCATCACCAGCCTACTCTTTAGCAGCATATCCCACCAAACCACGAGGGTCAAGCATACTCGCACGCCTCTGAGACCGAACCCAACCCATTTCCCTTGGCTTTGGTAATCCATCCTTGTATACTGTCCACTTGGGGTCTATGGCTGAGGGGTCGAGCATCATGGTATTTGCAGATACACCGGTGTGGCCTTGATGGTCAATGTTGTTATTCCTACGTTGAACGCAGAGGCGTATCTCGAAGCGCTCCTCACGAGGTTGGAGGAGCAGACGGTTCCCTGTGATATCCTGGTTATCGATTCGTCATCGACCGACGCTTCGCTTTCGATCGCAGAGTCACACAATGTAAGGACCATCAGCATTGAGGCCGGCGATTTCAACCACGGCGCCACACGCAACCTTGCCGTCCGGGAGTCCTCCGGAGAGGTAATAGTCTTCCTGACCCAGGATGCATTACCCGAAGATGACCGTTGTATTGAAAGCCTGGTCAGGCCTCTGGAAGATCCGGAGATCGCCGCTTGCTACGGCAGACAGGTGCCGAGGGACGATGCAAATCCCACCGAGAGATTCGCACGGGGATTCAATTATCCTGAGACTTCGCTGCTCAAGAGCAGGGAGTCGGTGTCCGAGCTAGGTATCAAGACCTTTTTTTTCAGTAATGCTTGCTCCGCCATACGCCGTAGAGAATTCGAGAGGGTGGGCGGATTCCCGGAAGATGTTGTGATGTTCGAGGACATGCTGATCGCCGCAAGGCTCTTGGAAAAGGGACATAAGATCCTCTACACGCCCGAGGCCAGAGTGGTCCATTCACATAACCTCAGTCTGCGGCAACAATTCAAGAGGTACTTCGACGCCGGCGCCTCCTTCAAGAACCACCCGTGGTTCCTCGACCTATCGGGTGGCGGGAAAGAAGGGGTGAAGTTCGTTTTGGAGGAGCTGAGGTACCTTGCCGGGCACGGCAAGTATCACTGGATTCCCTACGCCCTTGTGGAGGCCGTATTCAAGTTCTGCGGTTACAGGATGGGGCTCTGCTTTGGTAGGAGAGGGATATGATAAACGGGGACCACCGGATCAAGCTTGTCCTGGTGCTGACAGACATCGTCGCGGTCTATATCTCAATCACCGTTGCCTACTACACCAGGCTCTGGCTCGGAGGGATACTCGACCTGGTCGAGCTCACCACGGGCCTTTCAGACTATGTCTACAGATGGTGGATCGTCCTGGTAATCGTCCTCTCTATCTTACGCCACCGCGGGTACGGTGCCGTGGCCACCTTGTGGGACGACCTGGTATTCCTCTCAAGAGGTGTTTTCACCGCATTTCTCGCAGTCTGGGTCATCCTCTCTTTAATGAAGGAGGCCGCGACGGTTTCCAGGGTCGTCATCACGCTGAGTTTCATATTCATGATTGTCGTTATCCCTGCGGTCAGATATGGGGCCAAGTCCATACTCTTCAGGACACTGGGGCTTAGAAGCCCGGCCCTTCTCTTCGGTGGGACCGATCCCGCATACTCAAAGAGAATAGAGGAATCCTTAAAGAGCGAGTGGTACTCTGGATTCGAGATAGTGGGGACGTTTCATGGTAAGCAAGCGACACGGGAGATTGATACCTATCTTGTTCCCATCGAGTACGCTGATGAGGAGATGATCAAAGCACTGAAGCCCAGTATGAAAAACCTGATCATTGTATCCCAGCTGCCCGGGCTCTCCTTTATGAGCACGGAGGTCACAACATTCTTCGGGAAGGACATAAGTCTCATAACTACGAAGAATGGGCTGCTGTCGTTTTACAACAAGCTTGCAAAGAGAATTCTCGATATCATCGCGGCGACACTGGCCCTTGTGTTTCTCTCGCCGGTGCTCGGTCTGATTGCGATTCTCGTCAAGATCGACTCCAGAGGGCCCGCCATTTACAGGCATAGTCGTTGCGGTCAGGGGTTGAAGGAATTCGGCATGCTGAAGTTCAGAACCATGCACGTGGATGGCGATTGCATTCTCAAGGACTACCTGAGCAAAAACCCTCAGGCTGCGATCGAGCTGGAGGAAAGGAACAAGATAGAACAGGACCCCAGGATAACGAGGATAGGCAAATGGCTTAGACGTCTTTCCCTGGATGAGCTCCCCCAGCTGGTAAATGTGATCAAGGGTGATATGTCGATTGTCGGACCTAGGCCTGATGCGCCGGAGGCTATTGAAAAATACCTTGCCGAGTATAGAGAGATCTCCAATTACGTCAAGCCGGGCATCACGGGCCTATGGCAGGTGAGCGGCAGAAGCGAGATAAAGTACGATGAGCGTGTGAAGCTGGACTACCTGTATATGCTGAACTGGTCCAACTGGCTTGACTTCGTGATAGTACTCAAGACCTTCTCGGTGATCATAATCGGCAAAGGCGCTTACTGAGAGCGCGGGAAAATAGCTCTATCCCCCTTCGGATTGACACCTCACTTATGCCAGGCCCGTATACGCACTCGATTGGGGGCTGTCCCTCGCCAATACTAGCGCAACGCCCCTAAAGTTCTGATACACCCTACCAAGCCACAATCAGGTGTTGCATGAACTCTCTCACCGTCTCTACCATCTCACCCAAGGTCCCGGAAAAGGGCGTTCTCTCCCAGCGGCCGGTATGGCGCTTTACGCTAAGCCCATACATCCGGTTCGTGATCCGCGTGAAGCGTACGCGATCGTGATGTCCGGATGGCTCGCCTTCGCCCGGGATTTTCCGCCCCACAATCAGATGATCGCCATACACGCGCACGCACATACCCGCCGTGAGTTCGTGCTCCTCGAGCAACTCCACAAGGTGGGCCTGGGCTGTGAGTATTTCTCTCTTCATGGGCTCATCTTACCAGAGGAAGTCCCCGGCATGTCCAGAGAAATGGATGGGCTTCGGCTCGGTTCCATTCATCGATGAATTCTTCGATCATTGCCACGAGATCGTGCGCTCGGAAACGTAGAAGCCGAGCTTGAGTAGCTCACCATGTATGCGCGGCGCTCCCCATGAAGGATTGTCCCTGGCCATTCTGGATATCAATGTATGGATTTCACTTGAAACACGAGGCCGGCCTCTTTGTTTTCCCCGCCTTGAAATGGCATTCCAGTAGAGTATGAATCCTTGTCTGTGTCATTTGACCACGGTCTCCGGCTTCACGATAATGAGTGTGTTGATCCATTTGGACCAGATTCGTCGCAGAAGAACCCAGAATCCTCGATCGAAGCAAGAAATCCTGGGTCGAGGACGATTCT
>JALGWN010000327.1 GCA_025774115.1 bacterium | reverse complement strand
GAGAGTCCTTCGTTTGCTTTCGGGAATGTCCAGCAAGTCATCGAACTCAACATATTTGAACTTACCTACCTTTGCTGTTATTCCCTGGAGATCCTTAGCGGGTCTTTTCTTGGCCAGGTCCGAGGCAGAAAGCCTCTCTGTTGGGATTGTGTGCTTCTCTATAAGGTCCTCTATCTCAGACTCTTGGAATTTATCGGATAGCAATACCTTCCGTATGCTCTCGGGGTCTGCCCGCAATCGCTCGAGAACCGAATTCTTGCCGTAGAGGAGCATATAGTTCTTGGCCACACTTGCCTCCGCCGGCCGGCATCTTACCAGGCCGGGTGAGCCTGGGCGTCGTTCACTCTAATCCGTGGCCTTCTGCCCTGCCTCCATGACCACGGGGGCCAATCCGGGGCATCCCGACAGGTCTCTCATACCCTCGGTGATGCACTTCTTCGCAGCGATCTCATCTTTTACCCTTACTCCCACCAGCTGATCCGCACCGTACTTAAAGAGGACCGGCGAAAGCGGGGTAGATGGCCCATAGACTATGGTGTAACACGGCCCCGCAAGTTTGAGCAGCGACTCAAGGGTGCGGTCGACGATCGTGGCGCCGGCGATAAGGGCTACATCGGCGTCGCGAAAGGCCTGCTCGCCTCCTGTATAGTCGCCGGTCTCCGGGTTCTTCTCGACAACACATACATCGAGAGCAATAGTCTTGAGATGGTCGGTGAAATGGAAATCACCCACCACCACGATCTTCTTATCCTTGGCGGTCGGTATCTTGTAAGGCTTGAAATGGCGGGCGTCAACCTGTCCTATGATCAGGGAGTTGAGCGTGGCGATGCCGACCGATGCTTCAACAGGACTCGCCGAGGCCGAGAGATTGAGCAACTCCCCGGCCGGTTTTCCGGATAGATCATTCCGCTCCTCTGCGCCGCCCATCATGGACGCTATTCCCCAACCGGAAGTGGCCACCATTGTCCAGGAACTGCCCGCCACAATCTCCCGGACCTCTACGTCCTTCTGTCGTACGCTCTCAATCAGGTCTTCAAGCAAGGCCATTTTGGATCTCCTAGAATGGAAAAGCGAGTCCAGCGGTCACTGCCGGCAGGCTCAGCGATTCCGGGGCCGGACCGTAGCTCTGTAACGGATCGATATCCTTGCCGGCCTCAGCCCAGGAATACTGTGTCGTCAGTACGAATGTCAAATCTCCGAATGCATAGAATCTCTGCTCATAGCGGAGAAGAAGCCCCACACCGAGCCTGAAGTCGCGTGCTGTGAGCGAATACCCGTCTGTTATGTAGTACTTGGTCCCCGTGATAAAGTGAACCTGTGGCCCGAGTCCGGCCAACAGGGTTGTCGAGTTGACACCAAACCTGCGATTGTATGTCGCCATTATCGTGAGATAGAAATCCGATAGTGCTTCTTCGTACTTGAATATCCTTGTGCCCGTGCCTGATTCTATCGGCCGCTCGTAGAGTATCGAGTTGGAAAACCTCTGGGCGGCAATCCCGAAGCCGATCTTCCCCTTGCCCTCGGTTATCGCCAGCCCGTAGGTAAACCCGGAACCGTAGTTGTCACTCGATGTTCCGACATAACCGAGGTCGACCGAAACCAGGCGCGCAGCCAGGCATGTGTGCGGGAATACCATGATCGGTAGAAGCGCTAACAGCCAGATCCGGTGTTTGCAGGGCATCAGCAATCAATCCTATCAGGAAGCAACAGAAAACGGGCGGCCAACATGCGATCTTCGCCGCCCGGGGACTCCGCAGAGGCAGCATCAGCCTTCGCGCAGAACGCCTTCTTCGTATTCTCGCTCAAGAGCTGTCTTGTGCTTGAGCTCTTCTCCCTTGAGCAGAGTGAAGACCTTGCGTGAGGCGCCATCACCGGCCCTCGTCTCGAGCTCGGCATAGAGCTCGTACGCTTTCTCTTCTCGTTTCATGGCGATCACCAGGAGGTCGGGATAGGACATGTCTTTGGTTGCCGGGGTCTCGACAAGGTAGTCGCTCAGCTTCATGTCTTGCTGGGAGGGCTGCTTGACGAATTGAAGCTTCTTAAGGTTGATGTTCATGAGCATCTTCTCATGTTTCCGCTCTTCATCAGCCATCTTAAGAATGGCATCCTTGACGACAGGATTTTCTGCTTTGCATGATAGACCTTCATAAAAGGCGATTGCCTCCTTCT
>JALGWN010000122.1 GCA_025774115.1 bacterium | reverse complement strand
GTCGGCTCATCGCATCCTGGGGCTGTACAAGGTCCCAAGGGTTGGGCTGTTCGCCCATTAAAGCGGTACGTGAGTTGGGTTTAGAACGTCGTGAGACAGTTCGGTCCTTATCTGCCGTGGGCGTAGGATGTTTGAGGGGAGCTGTCCGTAGTACGAGAGGACCCGGATGGACGAACCTCTGGTGCACCAGTTGTCACGCCAGTGGCATGGCTGGGTAGCTATGTTCGGAAGGGATAACCGCTGAAAGCATCTAAGCGGGAAGCCCCCCCCAAGATGAGACATCCCATACCATAAGGTATCTGAAGGCTCCTTGGAGACTACAAGGTTGATAGGCTGCAGGTGTAAGCACAGTAATGTGTTCAGCCGAGCAGTACTAATAAGCCGTGCGGCTTGACCATTGCAATTATTGTGGATCTTTTTGGTCCACGTGCTGCAATGTTAAGAGCCTGCGCTCTGTAGTAACGTTGCCACTCCTGTGGCAACGAAGTTGTAGCGTCGGGCCTCTGTGCCCGACGAGTATTCAACGTCGTCACTTCGGTGACGGCGATCGGGATGCTTGACTAGCTTATCCCCTTTTGCAGTTGTTTTAGTATATGCCTGGTGGGGAGTGTGGATTGGAGACATCTCAGATCTGGGGCCCAGGCTCTGTTTTGAGTGGCCAGTTTTTCCCGGCCAGGCTACTGTAGCGTCGGGTCTCTGCGCCCGACGGACAACCGAATACGCGCCGTCACTCCGGTGATGACGCCCAAGAAATTGCGGTGGCGATAGCGGAGGGGCCACACCCGTTCCCATTTCGAACACGGTCGTTAAGCCCTCCTGCGCCGATGGTACTGCATGGGAGACTGTGTGGGAGAGTAGGACGCTGCCGCATTTCTCTATTTGGAAGGCCGCCGCTCACCGCATGAGCATCACCTTGGACGTCCGAGTCTCACCTCCGGCGTCCAGGTGAAGGAAGTAGACGCCGGCTACCAGATCTCGGCCGCTGCTGCCGAAGGCGTCCCATTTCACCTCGTGCGAGCCCTGTCCCTGCTCCGTATCTCTGAGTACGGCCACCTCACGCCCCGCCACGCTATAGACGCCCAGCCGAACATGTGCTCTCACGGGAAGCGAGTACCTGATGGTCGTCGAACGGGTGAACGGGTTGGGGTAGCCCCGCTCTAGGTGGAGCCCCGTGCGCGTCGGATCGCCGCCGGGGTCCACCCCTGTGCTTTCGGCGAACTCGTAAACCGCCACCTCCCGTCCATCGAGGCTCAGGCCGACGATCTCATAATCCGGCGTGACGGTAACCTGCAGAGTGTCGCCGTCCTTAAGCAGGTTGACCAGCGTATGCTCCCCCGGCTCGAGACTGGCTGCATTGCCGGTCAGTGTGATGCCTCCGAGCGAGCCGGGCGATGTATTGACCAGGGAGAGCACAGTCTGCTGCTCGTCCTTCCGGACGAACGCCATGATCGAAGAGTTGGAGGTCTCAAGCGGTTCGTATGTCCCCTGCCTGAGGGCAGGAGAGGCATTACGCACCCTGATTAGGCGCTTGTACCACTTGAGCAGCGATCCCGGGTCGCTGGCCTCGTCGGCGACGTTGTAGTCTGTGTAGTTCAAGCCGATGTAGTTCCAGGGAGTGCCGGTGGTGAATCCTGCATTGGTCCCGCTGGTCCACTGCATCGGCGTGCGGATGTTCAGGTGATCGCCGCTCCCCACCATGCCGATCTCCTCGCCGTAGTATAGGAATGGCACCCCGGGCAGGGTAAGGTAGATGCTGGCGGCGACCCTGGCCTTGCCCTCATTCTCCCCGAGGGACGTAAACGCCCGGTCCTGGTCATGGTTGGTAAGGAAGGTTGCGTACTGGAGATAGGGATAGAGTTGATAGACCTCGTTGGCCTTCCAGCTCACCCAGCCGGCGTCGGCGTCGTTGGCCGAGCCGAGCATGGCGTAGGCCAGATCGAATTCGAAGCAGATGTCCAGCCGGTCATCGGTCACGTACTGAAGGATGGTGCTCGTCCCGGTCCAGGCTTCGCCGACCGAGAGCACTTCCGGTTCGACCGCCTTGACGTGCGAGTTGTAGTCGGCCCAGAAGTCAAGCGTAGCCTGGGTGTTCTGGAGCTGCCCCCCCTCCTCGAGTATGTAGAGGACGGCGTCCAGCCGGAAGCCGTCGACGCCGACCGAGTCGAGCCAGTACGTTGCCGTCTGGAACATCGAGTCCTTTACGGCCTGGGTCTCGTAGTTGAGGTCCGGCATGCCGCCGGTGAAGAGGCCGTAGTACCAGCCTGAGTCGTCCCAGTGCCAGACGGTCTGGCCCCAAGGGCCCGAACCACCGGGATCGTACCCGGACCACCGGAAGAAGTCGCGGTAGAAGGGATCTTGCGCCGCCGACTGGACAAACCAGGGGTGCTGGCTAGAGCAATGGTTCATCACGTAGTCGATGATCACCCGGATGCCCCGGGCGTGCGCCTCGTCGAGAAACGTCTCGAAGTCGGCCATGGTCCCGTAGTCGGGATTGATGGAGCGGTAATCGACTCCGTCGTAGCCATGGTAGCTCGGCGAGTCCTGGATCGGCATGAGCCAGATGCCGGTTATGCCGAGATCGTTGTCGGTGGTGGGGTCTCCGTCGTTGAGATAGTCCAGCTTCTGCGTGAGGCCTTGAAGGTCCCCTATCCCGTCGCCATCGCTATCATAGAAGCTCCTTACGAAGATCTCGTAGAAGACGCAGTCGTTCCACCAGTGGAGCTCGGCCGTGCCGTCATACGGCTCCAGGTTGTCATACCAGACGGTAAGTGTGTCGTCTCCCGCCGGCACGGTGTAGGCGCGGTTGTTGCCGGCCCCGGGGAATTCCTCGGTTCCGTCCCAGACACCGTTCTGGCGGTACTTGTATTCAATCTCCTCTCCGGCAGCGAAGCCGTCCAGGACGACCTCGTAGGTGCTGTCGCCGGCGGCGTCGGCCAGCGGAGTGAGGGGATTGGTCCCCCAGCCATTGAATGTACCGGCGATGTCAACGAACTCGGTGTCCGGATCGAAGCCGCCTAACTGGATCTGGTAGGGCATGTGGACGCGGAAAGTGAGCTCAACGGCATGAGCGCCGGAAGTGGGCAGGAGGGACGCAACCAGCGCCAGTATGCAGACAGCCCTCATCACTCCGGTTTTTATGACTGGTAGCCTCCTCCGGCGAAGTCAACTGTAGTTGAAGACACTCTAGAGTATACAGTATAGCAAATATAGAGCCTGTATTCCATACTCGCGGGTATGGTCCCTCGGGGGGCCTGTTTCAGGACGCGGTCAGCTCTTTCCGGTGACCGTCACAAATGCACCCCTTCCCGGTTGTCGCCTTATTCTCAACCCCCTTGCTTAGATGAAAGAAAGGTATAGCTGGTTGTACACCCGTTCCCATTTCGAACACGGTCGTTAAGCCCTCCTGCGCCGATGGTACTGCATGGGAGACTGTGTGGGAGAGTAGGACGCTGCCGCATTTTTCTATTTACCGGGATTTAGCTGGCTTTGGCACGGGCCAGCTTGTTTGCCGTCAGCGGAATTTGGACACGTAGGGGTTATACTCTAAGCTGCACTTCGAGGGCAACTGTCAGATTAAGTTCTACCTACCACATATTGGGTCTACGTAGCGCTGTCGTTTATGTGGCAACGTTGGTTATCACTTGTGCGATGGCGTAGCGTCGCTACGGGGCATAGGTACGTTGGCGTTTTGCGGGGCAATGCTACGTGGCTGTTCTTCGTAGCGTTGTGACTCCTGTCACAACGAATGTCTTGTGTAGCGTTGCGTCTCCGTGCGCGACGAGACGTTGGGCTCTCGGGCTATCCGGCGTCGGGCGTGGAAACCCAACGCTACATGTGTCCTACATCCGTTTTACCTTGTGGTGCCGGAACTCCGAAGCTTCTTTATGCCTCTATATACGCCCATGGGGTCAACGAAGAGCGTGTACCCCGAACGGTCCTCGTTTCCCAGATCTTCCGCCTTAGGCACCGTGGCCTTGTCATATCTGAACCCGCCTATGCCGGCGAGATTGAATCCCAAACCCCATCCCCTCGTGTCCCCATGAATCTTGCCGTCATCGTCATCTATCCTTCCGTTGCGAATGCTGTAGATATTACACAACGTAACCTCCCATCCCGAAACCTCCACCGGCCTGTCCCCGGCAGGCCATGCCTGCTTGTTTTGATCCCAAGCCATAACAAGACCAACCGATGGGGTCAGGGACCTGGCTACGATCCCTAATCCGTGGGTTTCCAGAGCCTGGGTCAGGGGTCGAAGAAGGCCGACAGCGAATTGAAACGCGAACCCCTTACGGGAGATCTTGGCGACCGGTGCCGTCTCGTCATCAACGACGCTGATCGTCTTCTTGTCATAGCTCTGCTCCGAGAGACCGTATGCAATGTCCATGCGGATCCCACCCAGCTGATCGAAAGCTCGATCAAGCCCGGGGAAGAACCCCGGCTCTGTGATCGAATTATAGGGTGTCAATCGGAGTAACAGTCCACGGTCGTGCGTGGTAACGTCGCCCGAACCCTCAGGCGTCTGTGCGGTTGCCGGTGCCAAAAAGACATAGGCTTCCTTACTGGCCAGGCCGACCGAGACTTCCGCGAACCGACTTACCGCTGGTGAAGAGCGCCCCGTCAAGCGAATCAAATTCTCCGTTGTCTCTATCAGATTGATCCCAACGCCTATGACTCCCATGTCCTCATAGGAGTTGAATTCGCCGATGATTTCCCCGCCCGGTCCGGTCGCTGTCCACGTCCCGTAGTCCAGGCGGGTTCTGCCCAACCCGTCAATCGGACGGTCGACTGTGACCACGCCGATGCCCCACTCGCCAATCGCGATCCGGTCGGTGGTGAAGTAGACATCGTCGGCAAGCATAGGAATAAGCTGGGTCCGTCCATGGTCGAAATGTATCCCATGATAGTAGCCGAGCATTGCCGGATTCGCCCAGAAGTCGGGGTCGATACCCCAGCAAACTCCGTTGCATGCGGTTCCCATGGCCCAAGATCGTATCGACGGCTGAATGAGAAAGACCACCGCAGTGGACTCCCCGACGCCCCATGCGGGAGCGGAGCACAAGACTGCTACCAGCATAGTGGCCAAGACGCAGGTTCTAAGCCTTCTCATGTAGGGCCTCCTTTCAACGTCGCAAGGAAAACTAACCACCGGACAGCCAGGCTTAGTGCAGCCGGGCTCTTGTGTTTGGCTCCAGGGAATCCATTGCGATGCCCTGCAGTCTAAACTAGGCATACCTCCGTGTCTCACTTATATTGTCAGAGAGGGCCGGCGTCCTTCATGTGGGACTATACGCATGGCCGAGATCTCTCGCGCGATTCTCTGCATTCGCGCAACAGCCTCCATCTTCTGCTCGATGGTGAGCTCGGCCAGCTTCCTACGTCTCCGGCGTTTGGCTATGAAAATGCGATTAGCTACTTTTCTTGCCTGCTTACGGTCGCCCATAGAATTGCTTCCTGAATCGAGCCCAACGTTTTGAGAGCCGGTGGCGTCTCAGAATCCCGGTCAGATAGCGTTCATCCGGTTCGGTTTGGTCGAGCACCTGAACAAGCCTTGCCCGGTCCTTCGGCCGGTCTGTCTGCAGCATAATAGCTACCAAGTGCTCGAGGCGAAACACGCGCATTCTCAAACCACCGGACTCCACGATGATTGCTTCTTCGACGGCCTCTTGGGTCAGGTTATTGTAGGCGGGGATGAACTGCGCGGGAACATCGCCTATCAAGACATGCTCTCCCTCCGGCTTGAATCCCTTCTTACTAAGGTAGTCGTAAATCGGGTGGATGCTCACCATCTTGCCCTCGGCCGGCGGGAGAAGAACAAACACGTCAAGGCCATACGTGAGGAAGGGCTCGACATACACAATACTGGCCATCCCCCCGCCTATGGCATATCTCTCGATGATTCCCTTTTGCTCGAGCTCCTCAAGGACTCTTAGTGTCTTCCCGATTGTCATATAGGTCTCAGCCTTCGGTTGCCCCTGCCGCTTCTCGAGTGCGGCGGCCACATGGCCCATCGCGGTCTCTGTCGTGCCGGAGATCCGCCGGTTCCTGTCCATGAATCCAGTATCATGAGTGCCGGCAGGCGTCAATATTGGAAAGCGTCTGATGGTGTAACGTATTGCCGTGCGCGGAGCGTCCTTTGGATGATCCCGCATGCCCACAAGACGGGCACGACGTGAAGAGAGTGCGGGAGCCGATAGCATTTACGGCTATGATCTTCACCAAACCGGTCAGTCGGATCGTCACAGCAGATCCTCCATCATGTTGCATTGTACCATGGTTTTTGCGGTGATTTCAAAGGTCTTGGCCGCTCGTGCGTGAGGGGGAACAACCGAAACCCGAGAGCGGCAAACCTCAGGCCGGCGCTAAGCCTTTGTTATGCGCGGCGTGTCGATTACGTCTGGATTCTCTTGTACTTCCCAATGGCCGGCAGAAACCGATCCCGAATCCTGTCAAACTCGGAGTTTTTTCCCTCGGCCGCTGACCATCTACATACCTCTTCAAGGTCAACGGGTTTGCACTCGGCCACCAGAAGTGCCTGGTCCAACGACTGGTTGTCATCCCAATGGTAGTAGGCGGCAAGCCTGTCCTTGACGCAGTCGGTCGGGGATAGGAGGGTCAAGCGGCCCGTTGGGAAAACCAGCTCCTCGACATCCTTGACCGGCTCGCGTCCCACGGCAAGAGGCCCGGCCGGGAAGTCCACGAAGAATTCACTCTCCGGGTGTTCGAAATAGCGCGCCTTCTCGACAAACCCGATCTGTGAGAGGACTTCCTTGAGTTGTCTCCTCTTGGAAGGGACCCGCTCGACAAAGTCGAGATCGAAGGACTGATAGCGCGATCCCGTGTGGATGGACACAGCGGCTCCCCCTGAGAGCACCGCATTTACGCCGTTCTTGTCCAAGTGGGAGCTCACGAAGGCCGCAAACTCCCCCAGCGTCATCTCTGCCACCGGCTTCATTACGGTTTACCCTTTCTTCGCGGCCGCCGTCTAACCTTGTCGAGCCTCTGTCTTTCTTCCGGGGGATAGAACTCGAGCGTCTTCTGCAACAAAGCGGTCAGCTCGGTCAGGAAGGGATACCTGGGATTCAATCCGAATAGCCTGGTCTGTCCGGCTTTCCTGCTATAGAGAACCCCGCCAAACTCGAGCCGCTCCAGTTGCTTTTGTACCGGATAGAGGCCTGTGGCGAAAAACCGGGCTATTTCTCTAGCATAGCCTTCCTTCCGAGCGACGAGATAAACAAGTATGCGCTCTCGGTTCACGGATCCGAATAGGGGCTCAAGCATACCTGACCTCCTTAATAGGTCATACGACATATTTATGATGTCAGTTTAGGCGAAAACGGCACTCCGGGTGATGTGACCCGCTCGCATCTCTATCCGCCTACGCAGAGGACCATGGGTTTACCCATGGTTGAATGCGTAAAAAGGTGCTTCGGCGGATGTCGCTTAATGGGCAAGCCCTGTGGCGGTTAAATACAGGTACCACGGGCTTGCCCGTGGGGTATTCCATGGCGTTCGCGCAACACGGAAGACTTGAGCTTGGAATCGGGATCTGATCAATGTATGCTGTCTGCAGGCTACGGTGGTGGTGCGAGGTGGTCTGCCTGAGCGCCCTGCGGCTGCATCGCTTTTCCGTTGCGGGGTGTGGTGAGACATGGCATTCTCCTAAGGGGGTATAACCAGGGAGGCCAGGCTATGGTCATACGAAATTACTGGAGCACTGCGGTATTAGGGTTTGCACTTTCCGCTTTGATGCTTACCGGCTGTGCCGATCGGCAAGACGTACCCCGCGCTCAAGAGACACCGCGGGAGACTCATGAGCTCCTCAACGCGGTGCTCTGGGTGCAGACATCGGCAGAATACGATTTTGCGTGCCGGCAGATCTATAGGCTTGGCGGGCTGAATCTCGATAAGGCGCTTTCCGATCCCACTTGGACCGCCGCCTTAGAGCAGACCGGGGCTTATGAGAGCCTGCCGCCGGCGGTGATTCTCGACGCCGACGAGACCGCATTGGACAACTCTGCCTTTGAGGCAATGCTGATTCAGGAGACCGAGGAATACAACAAACCCCTGTGGTATGCCTGGGTGGAGAGAGCGAGCGCGGGTGCGGTACCGGGGGCGCGAGAGTTCGTCCAGCACGCGCTTGACAGTGGGGTGACGGTCTTCTTTGTGACCAACAGGGACCATGCAATTGAGGAACCCACTGTCCGGAACCTGCGCGATCTGTTCGGGCCTGCGGTCACCGGCGAGAATGTACTCACCAGAGGAGAGAAGGAGGAGTGGACTTCGGACAAGACCTCAAGAAGGGCCTATGTGGCAGCCGGCCACCGGATTCTGCT
>JALGWN010000326.1 GCA_025774115.1 bacterium | reverse complement strand
AACTGCCGCCGTGATGACAGCCCTCACAATGACTGCGGACTTCATGCGCATGACCCGGGCTCCTCGATTGGTGGTTGCTATGGAATCAGGTGTTGTCCCTGCCTGTACGTGATCTTCTCGATTATACCACAACAATTGGGTGATGACCCAAACCATTTGACATCAGCAGGCGCAATTGGTAGAATATCTTTGGAACGCCCCTGTATCCAAAGGGAAGTGATAACATGAAACGAATTCACTTGGTTCTTGCAGGCTCAATCTTTCTGCTGCTTTTCGCGGGATGCTATACGGCCGTCAATTATGCTCCTCAGGCGACTGTCGCTTCCGCCCCTCACGGGATGGGATGCGGAGACTGCCACATGGATCCCGGATACAGCTACCACTACCCCGGCACTTACTCCTACTACAACCCCGTCAGCTTCTCCTTCGGGTGGAGCTGGGGCTGGGGCTCGGGGTACCCGTATTGGGGTTCATGCTATTACAACCCCTGGTGGTACTGCGGTTGGGGATGGGGCTCATGCTACCCGTGCTATTATCCTACTGCCTATAACTGCGGCGGCGGCTACTGTGCCCTGCCGGCCGGCAACACCCGGTACTATGAAAGCAGGACCCGTCCAACCACCCGGGATGGCAACACCGTGGCTTCCACGAGGTCGGGTTCGAGATCGAGGTACGCGAGCAGCCGGGCCGGCACGCGCACCAGCGCGGCAGCCCGGTCGGGGCGCATGTCCCGCATGTCCGGAAGCGCACACGCAAGCCGGGGTAGGAGCCAGTCTACCCGCCGCGCAGGCGGGAATCGTGGAGGAACATCCAGCCGCCGTTCAGGCGGATATCGCCGCACCACATCCGGCAACCGCTCCTCGTCCGGCAGCCGTTCATCGGGCGGAGGATCTCGCAGCTCCGGCGGTGGCGGCAGCGGCGCGAGCACCCGGAGAAGATAGAACCGGCTGCTCAGACTGTGATCGCCGGTTCACCGACTAACCAGGCTTCGGCGTCCTCAAGAACGGGGAAGACCTTTAAGCCGAATCCACGATTCCTGGCCACTGTCTCGATGAACTGGTCCATGCCCGAAGCGTCCCTGAAGACAATGGCAACGCTCATACGGCGGTCGCAGCCAAACTGCTCAAGCCGCGAATAAAAACCGTGGATGTCTGAGATCCCCGTCTCTGCGGTCGCCTCGCTGCTGTCCACCAGGACCTTCCTGCAATCATGTGCCGCGGCAACCGCAAATACCTCCACGGCACACTCCCTGATGGATCCCATCACAACGGGCCCGGTGATACGCCCCTTCGCGTAACCCTTCTCCGCTAGATACTCAACTGTGTACTCCATTGGAACCACTACTCCCTATTCGGGGAAACAACTCTGTTAAGTGTATTACTCGCTCTGAGGTCGCAACTCAATTGCGGACATGGTATCACCGCGGCCACCGGGGTGTCAAGTCTTCTTTGGGGGAGGATCCTACGCGGCTTCCAGGAGGACTCTCAGATTGCGTGGAAGAACTTCATAGGCCACCAGCAGGTCTGCGGCCTCCAGCTTCCGGACGACCTCAGCGGGGAGCTTGTCCGGCGGCCTCCCCTCAAGCAGCAGGCCGGTCTCGTCCTCTGAAAACTCGACATCTCCTTCGAGCCAGTCCACATTGGCGCAATTGGCCGGACAGACGTCCTGGCAGGCCATGCACCCTATCAGACTATTATGCCATGAGGGATCGACCCAGCCGGGGAAGTCCGGCGTTTCCTCATTGTAGAGGGTGATACACCGCTGGGCCTTAAGAAGAAACCTCTCTTCGCCGATCGCTCCGGATGGACACGCATCAAGGCAGGCCCTGCAGTGTTCGCAGGCTTTCATCGCAAGGGGCTCCTGCCAGGCCTCCTCAGGACATGGGAGGTCTGAGTAGAAACCCGTCAGCCTCACATAGCTCCCCCAGCCCTCAACAAAGGTTATGTTGTTGCGGCCGTATGATGCCAGGCCCGAGCGCACGGCCAGGCTCTTCCAGGGCAGCCGGGCGCCGCGGGTCTCACAGCGGTGGCCATCCAGCGAGCTCCGGATCGCCGCCAGCACTTCATCGTCGATCGATCTGTCATAGGTGGGCGGTATCGCATAGGCGTGGGTCCGCCCTGAGTGGTTGAACCTCACGCGCACCTTGGGCTGCCTTGCGGCCGCGACAATCACCG
>JALGWN010000325.1 GCA_025774115.1 bacterium | reverse complement strand
GGTCAGGTAGAGGAGATCGCTCTCAGCCAGTCGTTCCATCTCATGGGCTTTGGTGTTCCAACGGTTAAGATCCGACGGTATGGTGGCGCGAAGGGCCACCCGGCCTTTATAAACGAAGGTGACCTGATCGTCCTCGATCAGGGGGAAGTCACCCCTGTGCTCTTCCACGAAACCCGAGATTATGGCATCGACCCCCACGGGTTTGGCCTTGTCGATGCGCGCGGCCAGTTTCTCGATAGTAGGGCTCACCCCATGTTCCACCTCCCCACAAAAGGGAAGACCCGCGAGACATGCTCCCAGACAAAACGCTGCAGCTGTCAGGGCTATTGTACGGATGATAACGCAAGCATGAGGCATGGCTCCAACCTCCTTCAGGCTCCACCTGCCTTATATCATCTATAGGGTTTCTGTTCTACACCTATCTCCAGTTCCTCGGAGGTTGCATTCACGCGCTTGGGAACCTCTTCGAGGGATTGTCGGGAGGGTAGATTGTCAGCCGATGGAGGATCCGACACAGGCTAGCGCAGAATCACGACCTTCTCAGCACTCCTGCATCCGGCCCCGTTGATCGCCGCAATGTAGACTCCGGATGCCACTTTTCGACCGGCTTTGTCCAAACCCGGCCATTCGATGGTTGCCTCTTTTTGTGAATCCACAAACCTGTCCGTCTGCCAGACCACACGTCCTCTAGGGGAGATTATGCGTACTGTGACGGTCCCGGTCTCAGGCGGGAGTATATCAAAGCTGACCAGGCCCGGCTCGCCGTGCTTGACGGCGACGTGTTTAGGTGAACGCCTGCCAATGAAATCCTCGCTGCGCTTGTGAGATGCCATCAAGGTGATCTGTCTTGAACTCGGTGAGAAAGCCCATCCGGCTGCCGTAGGCGTGACGGTGTAGGAGCCCGGGTCATACCTGCGAAGGTCGTAGTTACCGTTTGCGTCGGTAATATCAAGGCCTTCACCATCCCCTGATAGCCCCACCTCCACACCCACCAATGGGGCACCCCGCACATCCATCAGATGGCCCCCGATTATGAGCCCCTTCCAGGTGGCGGTGGGGTTCCAGCCATAGCGCGCGCCATCATAGATCTCCCACCACTTCAACTGCACATAGCTTGACAACTGCCACCCCGGCTTGTCCGCGAAGATTGTGTAATCACTCTCCCACGGAAGGTCCAGGGTGTAATAGCCATCCCACCGGCTCGTGGTGGAATCGGTTCCGTACAAATGACTACTGTAAACCGGCATATCCGGAAACGGACTGCCGTCATCATATCTGATATAGCCTGAACACTTGGCATCGATCGCGACGGCGAGATCAAGATCCGCCTGAGGCTGCATGATGGTGGCTGGATCCGGTCTTTCGCCGTCAGCAAGCGGGATGGATGCCATCATGCAAATAGCCAGAGCCGCCAATAGAAGTCCAGTGACTCCGCTGCATAGATGAACTCGGCTGGCACTCATACTCTGCAATCGCCTCCGAGTTAACTTTACCAAACTGCAGGGACCTATGCAAGCGCTTTTATTGCCGGACATGGAGACGCGCTCCTGCGTGTCGGGAGAGGCAACCATACAGACCGACGGTCGTGGCGGCATCGGTAACGGTACCCCCCGGCACAGGGCATACACCGCAAGCCGCGCTTGGATTCATGGCCACAATCCGCTATGCTATGATCCGGCAATGATCCAAAAGGATCCAATTTGATCACCCAACAGGAGGGTTTACCGATGTACCAGCCTACACAAGAGCAAGAGCAGTTCAGGGCGAAGGTCAGGGACTTCGCCGAGCAAGCGGTGGCGCCCAAGGCCGAGGAGATAGACAGGAATGCCATCTACCCCGCCGACTTGCTCAAGCAGGCCGGAAAGCTCGGTTTCATGGGGGCGAACATCCCGCAGGAATACGGCGGCCACAAGGTGGACGGCGTCTCCTATGCCATTCTCATCGAGGAGATATGCCGCGTGTGCGGCACGACAGGTGTCGTGATGGCGGTCCACAACTCGCTGGGCAACCTTCCCATCTATCTTTTCGGCGACGAGGAGCAGAGAAAGAAGTACCTTCCCAGGCTTTCAAGCGGCGAATGGGTGGGCGGCTTCATGTTGACCGAAGAGCAGGCGGGCTCCGACGCCGGTGCACTCGAGACGACTGCCGAGCTCAAGGGCGACCACTACGTTGTCAACGGCACCAA
>JALGWN010000324.1 GCA_025774115.1 bacterium | reverse complement strand
GGCTGGTCGTCGTACCGGCCAGCTCGACAACGTCATATACCGCGAAATAGTAGTAGACCCTGAATTCCTCCAGGGCTCCCATGCTCCCGGGATCATAATCCCACGCTATTGTCGCCAGCTCCGTACCTGCCGTGACCGACAAATCGGTCGGTGCCGACGGAGCTTCCACATCGAACGGTCCCGGCTCTGTCCCGTGGTCGTTCGAACAGGAGACGAAGGCGGCAGCCACGACAAACATCAATGCTATCATTGTCTTCTTCAGCATCGTCATCGCCTCCTAAAAAGTGAAGGTCTTTACGACCATGAATCCGTCCGGCCTGATCTCCATGGCTACGGGCGGTGTGCTTGCTTCGGGGCCGAGCGTGATATCGAGTATGCTCCAGACATACATTCCAGCCAGGATACCTAACGCGATGTTACGAGAGGTATACGCATCGTCAGCATCGTTCCACGCGTCTGTCATCTGCGAGTAGTATTCAACCGCGTCTCCTACATAGGTCGCCTGAGCATAGCCCTTCGACGCATCCTCGTATGAATCGATATGCCGGTTATACTGCATGGTGAGTCCACCGATCACTGCAAGTGAAATGAGCGATGTTCCCATCATCACAGCGCCCCTGGTATACCGCCCCGTCGAGAACTGCCCCCACCCCGGGAAAACGCATCCCTTGATAATATCCTCAGTCTTCTCGGCGGCCGAGGCTGCGGACGATAACAGCAGCAGCACTAAGAGCGCTGTCACCATGGTCTTTCTCATCCGGAATCCTTTCTCCAGGTCATTATCGATTAATGCTCTTATAGACTCTTTACGAATTTCGGGCGAATTTGTTACATCGCCATTGTATAACCTCTTGAAGTCCGGAACAATAGCCGATTGACATGGTTCAGGAAAGCCCTTAGTTTTATGTACGCTGCACGCGGAAGAGGGCTGCGGGCTTCTTTTGTGGAGGATCGGTTTGATCGAAGTTAAGGAACTATCAAAGAATTACGGGATTACGAGGGCAGTCGACAGGCTGGCCTTCACCGTTGAAAAAGGCGAGGTCCTCGACTTCCTCGGCCCGAACGGCGCGGGTAAGACCACTACCATGAAGATGCTCACATGTTACCTCCCCCCCTCCTCCGGAACCGCCAGTATATTCGGATTCGACATACTGGAGGATTCTATGGAGGTCCGCAGGAGGATCGGGTACCTGCCCGAAAAGAATCCCCTCTATACCGACATGGACGTCCACTCCTTCCTCGAGCTTGCGGCCCGCCTGAAAGGGGTCGGGAGAGATGCCATTGCCGCTTCAGTCGACGATGTAGTCGAAAGATGCGGACTTGGGGATGTAGGTCACAGAAAGATCGGCAACCTCTCCAAGGGTTTTCAGCAGAGGGTAGGTATCGCCCAGGCGATCGTGAACGATCCTGAGCTCCTTATCCTCGACGAGCCCACGATCGGCCTCGATCCGCGGCAGATAATTGACATCCGGTCCCTGATCAAAGATCTCGGCAAAGACAGAACTGTCATACTCAGCTCCCATATCCTGCCGGAAGTCAGCCAGGTCTGCGACAGGATCATAATCATAAACAACGGTCGTCTCGTCGCCGTCGATACCCCCGAGAACCTCCGTGACAGGTTGAAAAGATCCTCGATGACGAAGGTCCGGATCGCAGGATCCGTCGACATCGCGGATGCGGAAAGAGTCATCTCCTCGATCGATGGAGCACGTATGATCTGCAGCGATGAGAAGGGCGGGGACGGATCGTCCCTTTTCACCGTGGAATCAGCTACCGATTCCGATATCCGCAATCTGCTCGTGAAAAAACTGGTCGAGGCTGATATCCCACTCCTCGAGATCTACAGTGAGGAACTCTCCCTCGAAGACATCTTCATCAGGCTGGTAACAGAAGAGGGAGGCGCATGAACAAAGCCTCTGCGATATACGGAAGGGAACTGAGATACTTTTTCCAGTCGGTGACGGCTTACGTCGTCATCTCGATATTTCTAGGGATATCCGGATACTTCTTCTTCAGCATCTTCCGGTATTACAACCTTCTCTCTCTTCAGTCGATACAGAGTGGTTTTGCAAATGGCGGGCTGAACCTTATAGACGGGGTGATGCGGCCCATGCTTGGAAATATCAGCATAATTATTCTGCTTCTGCTCCCCCTGCTTACGATGAGGTTGATGGCCGAGGAGAAGAA
>JALGWN010000323.1 GCA_025774115.1 bacterium | reverse complement strand
TATCCTTTCTAAGATATGTGAAAGCCAGAATGTCTGGCTCTATGCGGCGCTTTCCTATAAGGTGGGGGAGGAGATCGATCTTGCGATAGAGAAGCTCGAGGTCCTCACCGCCCACTTCACAGGCCGGCTCCGCACACCTGGTAAGAAGATCATGGCGGTGCCCGGCTCCCTTAGGAAAAGCCCCGATACCTGTAAGGGCGAGATGCTCAGGGATGTCGGTATGCTCAGTTTGACACCGGAGACTTAACTCTCAGTTTAGAAGGAGGCTTGAAAAGTGACGGTAAAGGACCTGGAATCCAAGCTGAACCTTAAAGCCCTCAATGAAGCGACAGACACCGAGGTGTTGGGTGCCTTCATATCCGATATGTTGAGCGATGTGATGGCCGGGGCCAAGGCCGGTAACGCCTGGGTCACGGTGCAGACCCACAAGAACACCATCGCCGCGGCGAATCTCGTGGATGTCCCCGCCATTATAGTGGTGAGAGGCAAGAAAGTGCCTGAAGATACCCTTAAGATGGCTGAAAGAGTAGGGGTCACCGTCTTTACCACCGAACTAGATTCTTTCCAGGTAGCTGTGAAACTTTTTGAGGCTGGTCTAAAGCCTACGACATAGATGCTACAGACAGACTCGCCTGGCAAGTTGCGGGAGCACAAGTCCGCAATACCTGGAAGGTGAAAAGCTTGAAAAAGCTTAGCGTCAAGGATTTTCTTACCCTTCAACGGAGTCTCAAGGAATGCAAGCCCCAGGGGGTTACCCTCATCGTCCACATGGGAACCTGCGGTATCGCCTCGGGGTCGGAGGATGTGCTCTCTGCGGTCCGGGAAGCCGCAGATGAGATGGGCGAGAAGGGGGTCACCATAAAGACCTCGGGCTGCGCCGGGCTCTGCTCGCGGGAGCCCATGCTCACCGTGGAAGTGGCGGGGGCGCCGCCAGTCAAGTACTGCGATATCAACCCGCTCAAGGCGCGCAAGATATATGCTGAGCATGTGATAGGAGGAAAACCGGTAGATGATTACGCACTGGGCGCCGGTTGCGAGCGGCTGCACTGACGGCTGCTCGGGGGAGAGAAAGGACACCTTTTGATCCAACTCAATGTGCTCCTCCTGGAACAGGATCCCGGTAGAAGGTCCAATCTGGAAAAGGCGCTTGCCGGCAAGGGCTATGGCGTAAGAGCGGTACCCGACGCCGCATCGCTTCTTGCCGTGCTTGCCGCCAACCCGCCCCACCTGGTGATGCTGGATGTGGATCTTCCCAAGAACGAAGGGATGGCGGTCCTGAAGGCCGCCCACGATAGCCAGCCTTCGGTTCCCATCATCTGCGAGACCGAAAACCCGACCGTGGAGTCGGCGGTTGAGGCGATGAGGCGGGGGGCGGTCAACTATATCTCCAAGTATAAGCCCATGACGGAGAGTCTCGAGTTCATTGATCATGCCCTCGAGCGGGAGCGTATGGAGGTTGAGACAAGGCTCAAGGCCCGGGAGCGGAGGGTAAGGACCTTCGACGATCCCACGACCTTATCAAGGATCGACGGGATTCTCTCCGAGCACGACTACAAGGAATCGATGCTCATATCATACCTTCAGGATATCCAGAAGGATCTCAACTATCTTCCCCAGGATGCGCTGAGGTTTGTGGCCAGGCGGGTCAATGTCTCGCTGCCCAGGGTCTATAGCATAGCCACTTTCTATAAGGCATTCAGCCTTAGGCCAAGGGGACGCCATCTCGTCCATGTCTGTCTGGGTACGGCATGCCATGTGAGGGGCGGGGGGAAGATCCTGGAGAGTCTCGAACGGGAACTGGGGATAGGGGCGGGGGAGACCACCTATGATAATAAGTTCTCACTGGAGTCGGTAAGGTGTGTCGGGTGCTGCGGTCTGGCACCTGTTTTTATGATAGACGGTAAGTTCTATGGCAAGATGACTCAGGATAAGATCCCTGATATCATTGTGCGCTATGAGTAGGAAGCCTGTGAAGAAGAGACCGGAGAAAGCAAAGAGCGCACGTCGCGCGGGGGCCGGGAGGCGCGCGGTGTCGAAGGCCAAGCCTCCCAAGAAGGGGACCTCAGCCGCGAAGCAGGGTGTCGCGAAAGCAAAGGCTACGAAGCAGGGCTCCGGCAGGACCAAGACCGCGGGCAGGACCGTGCGGGTATGTTTCGGGACCTGCTGCGTAGGTAACGGCGCGCGCGAGGT
>JALGWN010000322.1 GCA_025774115.1 bacterium | reverse complement strand
GACCGGGCGGCGTACCTGGCCTGTTTTCTCCATGGGGTGTTCTACCTCTCCAGCGCCTATCCGACCGACAGTGCCGGGTGGGGGCTCCTATCAAGAATCGCTCAGGACAAGAGCCTGGCCTTTTTTGTGCCCACCATGGCGGCGGTGGCCTTGGGGCTGCGGGTGCTGTCTCATTCCGGACGCGAGCATACGGGCGGCAGGAGTTATGGCTATTTCGTCTATATATTGGCCGTTGTCGCTGCGAGTCTCATCCACCCGTTGGGGCTTGTCTGGTGTGCGATCGGCTTGGTACCCATTGCGTTCGTTGAGCTTCTCGGGCGAAGGGACAGGGTAGCCTTGAAGCATTTCGTACTACTCCTCGTTCCGCTCATCGTATTCGGGGCAGTCCTTTCGGGTGCCAGGGAAGAAGCGGCCGGGGTTCTGGAAGAGCGTGGCTCCGGCTCCCGAATGCAGAAGGAGGAGAAGCCGCTCTGGGACATCTATCTCCCCGGCGACCGCTTGGGTTTTTCCTCAGGCGACCGCACCTACGAGGTCGCGGACGGTCGTGTCATAGCCCATCCCCTGCTTGTGACCCGGTTTCCCATGGCGCTTCTGGGGGTGGTCCTCACCTTCGTAGTGGCCCGGAGGGTGAGAACCGATTTTGCAGCCCGCTTCCTGGTGGTTCTCACCGGCAGTGTGGGGGTGCTGGCTTTCGTACCGGGTGTGGCGGGTGTGACGGCCGGGTACATAAACGAGCGGATGCTTTACCGGCTGACGTGGCTTTTCCCGTGGGGCCTTGTCATCGCTTTGTTTTTGCTCCACCTGAGGCTGAAGCTGAGGTGGTGCTGGCTAATCGCTATCGTTCTCGCACTCGTCCTGGCCCGAGGTGTGCCCCAGAACTACTTCCGGACCCTTTTGGGGGGGAGGCTACAGGGGAGAGTCAGCCCGGAACTTGAGGAGGTCTTCGGGGTGCTCGACGAAGAGGCCTCCCCCAAGGGGCTTGTGCTCGCGTCGCAGAACCCAAGTCTGATGCTGCCTGCCTTGGTTGACGGGGCCTATCCGGCCTATGTGAATCCCGCGTATACGACAGGGGCTAGTGGCGAACGTATCAGATCCGCCAGAGACCTTATGATGCTGCTCTCCAATGGAATGCTGGATGAGGTGGTGCCGGTCCTTACGGACCTCGGATGCCGCTATATCCTCATAGAGCGGAGCCGCCCCCTGGCCAATGCCCTGAGGCGGCCGGATGCCCGCTTCCGGAAAGTGTTTGAGAACAAGACCTATGCGCTCTATGCACTGACGGGGTCAGATCTTGAATGAGAACGGAAGGGGTCAGATCCCCTTCGCTACCGGAACATGCTCTTAATCGCGCTCCAGGTACGTGGCTCCGAACCACACCCACAGTCGCAAGGGTCCTCGCCGGGTATGCCGCATACGCCAGAGGCGGCGAGTCCTATTGCGAAATCCCTTGCGCCGCCGCAGTCTGTGGCTCCGAGGAACCCTGTTAGAGGATTGGTGGTAAGTACAATCTGCCCGGGAGTAACCGGAGATGAGAACCAGGCATAGCCCGGTATGACTATCTCAGCCTGAAAGCACTGATCCCATTCGTGTGCGATCCCGTCACCGGACGAGATGATGTTGCCGATTATGTCATCTCCCGCGCAAGGGGTGAACACACAGTCCCCCCATTGGGCGGGCCAGCTCAAGGCATATTCGATTCGCGCGAGCTCGACCAGGTCAAAGAAGACCGGAAAGACATCGAAGTCGTCACAGCCCGGATAGACCGTAGTGATTCCGGCGCAGTCGGCGATCTCCGGCCAGGCTGTGGTGCATATCCTTTCTTCGTGAGGCATAACATGCAGTGCCGCCTTGTAATATAGGTTGCTTCCGGCCAGTGCCGTACCTGAAAGCAAGAGGCTTAGGAATATGGTCGCCAATAGCGCGATCTGTATCAGACGTATGCGCCTTTGAGTCTGATCCATGTGTTCTCCTGTGTCGGACCCGTCGAGCCGGCCGGGACTACGCTTCCCTCACTCTTTTGATGTCTCCAATACCGGCGCGGTTCCCGGCCCCCCGCATTCTGTGGCGTCGGGGTTTCATGCCCGACGCTGAGCTGGGTCTCCGCGTCCGCCGGGTAACTGTTTCTCGTAGCGTCCTCACTCCTGTGAGGACGAACCCCGTAGGGCCGCCTTGCGTATCCCGACGCAACGAACACGTGATTT
>JALGWN010000321.1 GCA_025774115.1 bacterium | reverse complement strand
AGAAGACATGGACCTCATCGTAGGTATCAACGAGGAGCGCCGGCGATTCCGATACGCTCGCATCTACGGTAAGCCGCTCCTCCGCCCCCCAGACGGCGCTGTCGAAGAACCTGTAGTAGATCTCCCAGTTGCCGTGCCTGTAATCGTCCCAGGCTACATGTATATGCCCGTCCTCCCCGGCCGCTATGGATGGATACCTTGGGTAACCCGCAGGATCACTCAGCAGTTCGGCCTCAGACCAGACGGCCCCATCGTAAACCTTGTAGTAAATGTGCCAATTGCCGTCGCTGTAATCCCGCCAGACAACATGCACCCGGCCCGTGTCGTCCACGGCCACCGAAGGCCGCTCGGATGCTGAGGCCGGATCCGTGATCGCCTCGGAGAGCTCCCAGGTGGTTCCGTTGAAGTGCCTGTAGTGGATTCTCCCCCCGCTTACCCCATATCTCGACCAGACCAGATGAAGACCGCCGGCTGCATCTGCGGCCAGGGAAGGGCTCTCGGAAGAGTACTCGCTGGAGGTGAGTACGGCCTCGGGACTCCAGACAACCCCATCAAACCGGCTGTGGTAGATTTCGGCTTCACCGTCACGATAGTCATACCAGACCAGATGAAGACCGCCCTCGGAGTCGGTCACCAGACAATGCGCATTGCTGCCCGACAGATATGAAGCATCAGGTGCAATGGTTAGACGCACCTCGGGAAACCAGCCGGCATGCGCCCCCGTTGACAGGAGCATTATGGCGGCGATTCCCAGCAGCACCGACAAAGCCGATGTTTTCTTACCGATAGTCACAGCAACCTCCTTGTAGGGTTTCGGATAAGAGGGGGGCATGTGCGGCTTGTGGAAGCCGGTATGGATACCGAAACACGTCCCCGCCAGTTCCTTATGCAGCTCCAACATAGCCATGACCTTCTTATAATCAGACTCATTATAGCATAATGGGGCCGAAAAGTGAATCAGAGAATCCCGGGTAACAGCAGGACCTTACCGGAACAGGCGGGCCGGTTCCCGCACATGACCGGATGCGATCAGAAGGTCCCGGAGGTTCTTTCGGCCTCGTAAGATCTAAGCCACATATGGAGCCCGTATACCTCCCCGTAATCCCTTAGGAAACTCGAAATCAGCGGTGAGATCACCTTCTCCATATAGGCACCGTCATAGGCTCTGTGGAGCGAGATCACACTGTCGCGTGCGATCCCTACATACAACACGGCATCGAAATGAATTTTTGCCTCAGGACCTTCTTCGAAAATCTCCACCCGGACCTCACGGCATTGAACGGGATAGGCGGTAACACGGTGCCAGGGGGCCCTAAGGTGAAAACCGTGCTCGAGGAGCCTGAGCGATTCTCCGGTTTCGAGCACGCCGAGATAGCCCCGGTGGGTATAGTGGCCGAACGCCACAAGAAAGACCGCCAACGCAGAGACCGCAATTATGATCGTCTTCCTAGTCATCACCTGCGACTCCGACTTTCATTGTCGGATGACACCTCTTCCGAGAAACACCCTGACTTTACTCGATGCTATCCACATCATTGGCTGCAGGGGCCGCTGTCTCAGGTAGGGGGACACGGTGCAGAGCATCCAGCATTGATACGGGCAGTTGCGGGCGAAGTCTCTTGACTCACGGGCTTCTCGGCTATTCCATATTGCCCCGAACTCCTGCTCACGAATGTTCCCCAGGAGTTTGTTCGCCACATTGCATGAATAGACGCCCCCGAAAGGGTCCATGAAAAAAAGCACCTCGGCAGCCCCACATGGCAGGATTCGCTTCCCGTCTGCCTCTCTTCTATATATGCCAAACTCATAGTAGGCTCGGGCCAGCGCTTGAGGGCTCCATTTCCGAAGGCGTTCTCTGATCAAACCGTCCAGCTGTCGACCCAAGAGCCTTTTATCTTCTATCTCCGTCGCCTCCGAGCCCAGATATCCTTCGATTTCTGAGGAGTGGACTGCGCCACACAGGGTGAATGTGACATTCTTCTGTCGGGCAAGCTCATAGACCGGGAGCAACTGGTCGAGGTTTTCATTTGCAGCCGTATAGGCCAGACCTATGTCTTTGACTCCGAGTGCCCTGGACACATCAAGCGAAGCCATGACTTTCGCGAAGGCGTCTTCGACTCCACGCATCTCTTGATGTACTGCCCCGATTCCATCCAACGAGAGGCGTATCCCCACATTGGGATTCACCCTCAGCACATCCTCGAGGGTCCTTTCAATCAGAGTTGGCACAAGACCGTTGGTGGATATAACAAGCCTGGCTTTCGTACATTTCCTACTGATTGCACCGACCACCTCGGGCAGGTCGGCCCTCATAAAAGGCTCTCCTCCACTCACGTTTATGTTCCTGAGGGAAGCGGGGAGGCGCTCATAGTGCTCTGGAGAGAGCTCATCCTCTCGGCCTTGAGGCAATTTCCAGACATCACATGACCGGCAACGCGCGTTGCACCGGTATGTCACGGCCAATACCGCATCTGTGAGCACCATCGTAGCGTCCTAAGCATTTGCTATGTAGATAGTTAACGTATTCTATCACGCGCCGAGAGACAACACCATCGATTTCTCAATGGAGCGCAGGCCCGGGGGCTTGGCTCTATCTGGGTTGTGACGCCTTAATATACTTATAGAAATCGCCGTCGGTAGAGAGTATAAGCGAGGTTTCGGAGTCCAGGGTGTTCTTGTATACCTCCATGGTCTGCAGGAATTCGTAGAACGATCTGGTTTCCTGGGAGCGGTCGTAAGCGGCCGCGTATATGCGGGTAGCATCGGCATCGGAGTCACCCCGGATTTCGCGAGCCTCCCGGTAGGCCTCCGATTGGATGAGCTTGAGCTCGCGCTCTTTCTCTCCTCTTATCCTGGAGGCCTCACCTTCACCTTCGGATCTGAACCTGTCTGCAATCCGCCTTCGCTCGGCGATCATCCGCTCGTAGACTTTCTGCCGGACTTCCTCGACATAGTTGATCCGTTTGAACTGAACATCCAGAATCTCGATGCCCAGATCCGCGGTGCGGGGCTGGGCGTTGGCAAGCACCTCCATACGGATTTTGTCACGTCCTATACCGATCAGTTCGAGCCCGGTTTCATCTCTTGTTTCCAACTCGCTCTGCTCGGCCTCCCGGTTCGTATTACGGATCACTTCCAGCAGATTATGGTTGGCGATCGAGTTCCGGGTCTCGCCGTCCAGTATATCGTCGAGCCTCGTCTGGGCACCGCGCTCGTCTCTCAGGCGCTGGAAGAAGAGAAGCGGATCGGTGATCCGCCAGCGCGCGTACATATCGACCCACACAAACCGCTTATCCTTGGTGGGCAGCTGATTGGGATCGCCGTCCCATTCGAGAAACCGTTTCTCGAAGCGGTTGGCCTTCTGAATCAGCGGAACCTTGACCTTAAGCCCCGGGGTATCGATGGGCTTGCCTATCGGGCGCCCGAACTGGGTAATGATGACCTGTTCGTACTCCCTCACAACGTAAAGACTGCTTACGAGCACTATCAAGACGATAATCCCCAGGACGATAACCCCCACTAACCGCATCACCCCATACCTCCCGTGGAGTCTAAGCCCTGTCCGGAATCGATCCTAATCACTCCTTGCTCCCTCCCTTGGATTTTCCCGCGTCGAGGTTCAGCAACGGGAGAACGTTCGTCAGGTCGTCATCGACGATGAACTTATGCGAGACCTTGGGAAGTATCTCATTCATGGTCTCCAGGTAAATCCGTTTCCGGGTAACCTGCGGTGCCTTGCGATATGCCTCGAAGAAAGCGACGAAGCGGGCCGAATCACCCCGGGCCCTGTTCACGCGATCCAGTGCATAGCCCTCGGCCTGACTTATAGTCTGCTCGGCCTCACCCCTGGCCCTAGGAATCACCTTATTGTAGTCGGACTGGGCCTGGTTGATCAGCCGCTCTCTTTCCTGCTGGGCTTCGTTTACCTCGTTGAATGAGGGTTTGACAGGGTCGGGAGGATTCACATCCTGGAGCACCACCTGCTCCACCTTTATCCCGGTCTCATATTGATCGCATAGATCCTGGAGCGTCTGAAGCACCTCGTCGGCTATCTCCTGGCGGCCCACCGTCAGCACCTCATTGACCGTACGGTCTCCGACCACCAGGCGCATACTTGCCTCCGACATATCCCTGAAGGTATTCTGCACGTTTCGCACGCGGAAAAGGTACTTGTACGCATCGACAATCCGGTACTGCACGACCCATTCGACCACTGCCGCATTGAGGTCTCCGGTCAGCATGTTGGACTCGCCGGTGAATCCCCTGGTGGTGTACTGGCTCCGGACGCCCGCCCGCAAGGTTCGGAAACCGAACTCCTCCTTGAGCTGACGTTGGATGGGCACCTTGATGGCTTGCTCGATGGTGAACGGAAGCTTGAAGTGAAGGCCCGGACCGGTGCTCCGAACATACTTGCCGAGCCGCATCACAACACCCACTTCCTCCGGATCCACGGTGTAGATGGCCGAGACCAGGAAGAAGATCACAAAGAAGACCACCGCACCCCAGAGAACCAACTTGCCGGGGCTTGAGGGCAGGCCCTTGGGTCTTGGGGGCAGAGAGAGACTCTTGAAATCAAAATGGTCCCCGAACTCACCATCATTCATAGATCCATACTCCCGCGGCACTGCCGCTGCTACAATATCTGCAAACAACCTATCACATTTGCAATTCGATGCAAGGACTTTCTGAATAAATCTCAATACGCCGACTTGACCCCTATATTTAATTTGACATTAGTCTAATTATATCTTAGAATTCAATTAGACATTATAGT
>JALGWN010000121.1 GCA_025774115.1 bacterium | reverse complement strand
TATGGCAAGGCTCATTATGGACCTGGTGACGGTGCACCCTTCGGGTATCTGCAGCACATTGAATCTGACGAAGGCCCTGGAAGGGAACCCGCTTCCGCAAAGAAGATGCAGGCCATCCTCGGGGAAAGGTGTGAGGAGGGTGTCCGCGAACACATCTTCAGATGCTATCGAGACCGCCAGCTGGTCCTCTCCTGCCGCGTCAACATAGGCAATCCTCAGAGCGGGTCTGAAAAGAGCGGGTCTGAAATCCAGAGAGGTTGAGTCGTTTATAGTCTTCCTGGATACCTCGCGGGTGGCGAATTCGACCAGGAATTCCGGCCCTGTTTCATCGCGGGCTTTCAACGCAAAACCGAAATTGCTCTCTTCCTGCTGTATCCATGAATTCACCGTTTCGGTTACATCGACAAACACAGACTCGGTATCGGGCGCAACTGTGAAGCTTGCCACCGGCTCCTCGCTTATGCCGGGCATTCCATTCCAGTAGAGCTCGGTCTGGATCAGGGTGTCCACCAGGGTGTGAACATCCAGCCTGACCTCGCCCCCGTCACCTTCGATCCTCGTATGCCAAAGATAGAGCAATACACGGTCAACGGTGGCGTCGGTATCGGGGAAAGCCGTAAACCTCAGGAAACCTCTGGAATTGTAGCCTTGCCAGTTGCAGACCGTCATTCTGGTGGAGCTCCAGCCGGGTCCGGCACTCTTGCCTCGGTTGAACCAGGCCGAAGTCTCGGCAAGGAGCGTATCGGACCTGAAACGTTCACCGGGATTGAGGCCGAAGAGAGGCTCGAACGAAGCCTCCTTGCTACAACCTTGGCACAAAAGAAGCGCCGACAGGAGGATTGACCCTATCGCACTCCATCTCCAGACCATGTGCATCGAACCTCTCCATGTGATGTGAAGTACTCCGAAGTTACGACACAACCATGCCGGTGTCAAGCGCATTGGGGGCTGGTTTCATACCTCTTGACAGAGCATAAACACTCAGGTACTATCTTACAAAAGGCTGGGCCGGATTATTCAGAAACCTCGTGGCGACGCCGCAACAGAGGGTTTGTGAATAATCCGGGCTGGAGTATCGACTGGCGAGGATTCACTTTTCCGCCTGTTGCTGGCGGTGTAGCTCAGTTGGTCAGAGCAGGAGAATCATAATCTCTGTGTCCGGGGTTCGAATCCCTGCACCGCCACCAGGAATCTCATCTGAGAGGTAGTCCGGCCTGAATAGGCAGTGTCTTGCGGAAGCGACTCACCAACATCTGTGGCTATCTTTGGGAAAGACCATGACCCCGGGGAGTACTCGGGTTTCGCATATGTGGAGGTGATCGAATCGTGTTGCCGCGGAAGGTCAGAGGGACCATTGAGAAATACGGGATGCTCCAGAAGGGGGACACCGTGGTCGTGGCCGTCTCAGGCGGGCCTGACTCGGTCGCCCTGCTTCATGTGCTGAACTCCCTCAAGAGCATCTACGGTCTGCGTCTTCATGTGGCCCATCTGGAGCATGGGATTAGGGGAGAGGAATCGCGTGGGGACATGAAGTTCGTGGAGGAACTTTGCCGGAGCCTTTCGATTCCCTCTACTGCGCGGTCGGAAGATGTGCCCGATTTTGCGGGTTCCCGGGGGCTCTCACTGGAAGCAGCCGCCCGAAAGGTCCGGTATGCCTTTCTGGAAGAACTGTCGAAGGAGCTCAAGGCGGGAAAGATCGCAACGGGTCACAATGCGAATGATCAGGCGGAGACACTGCTGCTGAACCTCCTGCGAGGTGCCGGCATGGCCGGGCTCAGCGGGATCAGACCTGCCATGAAGGGTAAGATAATAAGGCCGCTTATTGAGGCCTCACGGGAAGAGATCGAGGAGTATATTGCTGAGAAACACCTGGATTTCAGGCTGGATAGCTCGAATCTTGATGAACGTCTGGAGCGGAACAAGGTGAGGAGAGTCCTTATCCCTCTGATCGAGAAGGAATTCAATCCGGGCATCATTGCCGCGCTGGCCCGCTCTGCAAGTATCTTCTCGGTTATGAACATGTACCTCAGTGACCGGGTGGAAGACGCCCTCAAGGCCTGCGCGCACTCCAAGGACGGCAGGACCACGATAGACCTCGAAGCATTCGGAGATCTTCCCCGCGCGGTTAAGCTCTTCACCCTTTACACAGTGGTGAGATCGTTGGAAGAGGATGAGCAGGTGGTGTCTTTCGACATACTCAGTGCGGTTCTCAACGTGGCCACACGTTCCAAGTCGGGTTCACGGGTTGATATCGGATCGGGGATCGTGGCGATGAAGGAGTTCGACAAGCTGGTGATTGGGCGGGATCTGGCGCTTGTCAACCGGTATGATGTGAGACTCGAAGTGCCGGGGACAACCCCGGTGGAGGCTGCGGGTTGTACCTTCGAGACCGAAATACTCAACGAGAGACCCGGGACTGGGGAGATCTACAGAAGCGGGGATACGGCGTACTTCGATTTCGGCGGAATCGATCTCCCTTTGACCGCGAGGAGTTGGCGCGAGGGGGATAAGTTCATCCCCTTCGGGCTTTCCGGGACCAAGAAGGTGCATGATGTATTCATCGATGAAAAAGTTGCCGCAAGCCGGAGGGCCATGATTCCGATAATCTGTGATGGTGAGGGCATAATATGGGTGGCGGGTGTGCGACGCGCGGACAGAGCCAGGATCAAAGATGACACCCGGACTATTCTCAAGATCACCTATCGGAAAGGCGGGTGATGTTTTGGAAGCTCCAATAGGTGAGATCCTGATTTCGGAGGAGAAGATAAAGGAGAAGGTGGCCCAGCTGGGTAAGGAGATAAGCCGGGACTACAAGGGCAAGATTCCGATTCTGGTCAACATCCTGAAGGGGGGTATAATCTTCCTTTCCGATCTCGTCCGGGAACTGGAGATACTCCACGAGATCGACTTCATGTCGGTGTCCAGTTATGACAGCCAGACGGAGAGTACCGGTGTGGTCCGGATACTTGCCGATCTGAGTATAAACATAGAGGGGAAAGACGTCATAATAGTCGAGGACATAGTCGACAGCGGCCTTACGCTTGACTATATCAAGCATATCCTGCTGGCCAGACATCCCAAAAGCCTAAGGATATGCACGCTCCTGGACAAAAGGGCCAGAAGAGAGGTGGAGGTTCCCCTGGATTACGTCGGTTTTGAGATCCCGGACGAATTCGTTATCGGCTACGGCTTGGATTACATGCAGAAGTACAGAAATCTACCATACGTTGCGGTATTGAGAGTGAATGGCTAATGTATGCTTGGGTGAACTAAATGGACGAAGACAAGGGCAGAAAACAGACGGGCAAGGACAATCTCAAACTTCACGGGAGCGGCGGTAAACGTTCCTACGGTGTCGATCCCAAGAAGGCCCCAGCACGGCGTGGCTTGAGGGGCAGCTTCATATGGATCGTTCTCTTCCTCATAACCCTGCTGGCGATTTCGGTTCTCTGGAACCGAGATTCAGGCGAGGTGGACATCCTCTATTATGAATTCATGAACCAGGTGCGCGCGGCGAATCTGGACGGGGTTACCATAGACCAGCGGGAAGTCCACGGCGAGTTGAAGGAGGAGATCACTATCTTCGTCGGGGAGGACTCACGGCAGGTCAAGAAGTTCAAAGCCTGGCTGCCGGCTGAGGATCCCGAGCTGCCGGGTGCGATCTGGGCTATCGATGAGGAAGTAAGAATAGGCTCCGAGGGCGAGAAGAGCCAGTGGAGTGGGATCCTGATCTCAACCATGGTTCCGATTCTCTTTCTCGTAGGCATAATGGTTTTACTGATGCGTCAGATGGAGGCCGGAGGTAACCGTGCTTTCTCCTTCGGAAGAAGCAAGGCCAAGTTGATCATGGGGGACCGGCCCAAGGTGACCTTCGAAGATGTCGCAGGTGCCGATGAAGCGAAAGAGGAACTGCAGGAGATTATCGAGTTTCTCAAAGAACCCAGGCGGTTTCAAAGGCTTGGGGGGCGAATACCCAAAGGCGCACTGCTTCTCGGTGCTCCGGGGACCGGTAAGACGCTGCTTGCCAGAGCGGTGGCCGGTGAGGCCGGCGCGCCGTTTTTCAGCATAAGCGGCTCGGATTTTGTGGAGATGTTCGTCGGGGTTGGCGCATCCAGGGTGCGGGACCTCTTCGAACAGGGCAAGAAGCATGCCCCGTGCATTATCTTCATAGATGAAATCGATGCGGTAGGCAGGCAGCGGGGCGCCGGCCTCGGTGGGGGGCATGACGAGCGTGAGCAGACCCTGAATCAGCTTCTGGTCGAGATGGATGGATTCGAATCCAACGAGGGGGTCATCCTTCTGGCTGCCACCAACCGACCGGATGTGCTGGACCCCGCGCTTCTAAGACCGGGCAGATTCGATCGGCAGATTGTCGTCGATATGCCGGACCTCAAGGGACGCGAGGGCATCCTGAAGGTCCATACGAGAAAGATCCCTCTCGCTGATGATGTCAATCTCACCACTGTCGCCAGGGGGACGCCGGGTCTTTCCGGTGCGGACCTGGCCAATATCGTGAACGAGGCTGCACTGCTCGCGGCCAGGAAGAACCGCGACAGCGTTACGATGGGAGATTTTGAAGAGGCCAAGGACAAGGTGATGATGGGTCCGGAGAGGAAGAGCCTCGCGCTGAGCGATGATGAGAAGGAGCGTATCGCATTCCATGAGGCCGGCCACGCGCTTGTCGCAAGCCTCATACCCGAAGCTGACCCGCTGCATAAGGTAACCATAGTCCCAAGGGGAAGGGCCCTGGGGATGACCGCGCAGCTCCCCGCGGATGACCGGCACAACTGGTCGAGGAGCATCCTCATGGCTGAGATAGCAGTGTTCCTGGGGGGGCGGGCCGCGGAGAAACTAATCTTCAATGATTTTACTACCGGTGCCAAGACCGACATCGATAAAGCCTCCGACATAGCCAGAAAGATGATCTGCGAATGGGGCATGAGTGAATCCCTGGGGCCTCTTAGTTTCGGTCCCAAGGAGGAGCAGATCTTTCTGGGCCGAGAGATCGCTCAGCACAGAGACTATAGCGAGCAGACCGCGGAGCTCATCGACAAAGAGGTGAAACGTGTTGTGGATGAAGCAGGCGAGCGTGCGGTGAAGCTCATCGGCGGGAATGTTGAGAAGCTCAAAGACCTGGCTAAGGCCCTGCTTGAGAAGGAAATACTCGATCGCGAAGAGATCGACAAGATCCTCGACGGCCGGAAACCGGAGAGGCCGGCGGAAGAGCCCCTGGAGGAGACCGCTCCCGATACACCACCGGCCGAGCCCTCTGAGAGTGAACTTGAGAAAACCCATCCTGCCGGGGAAGAGAAACAGGAGTAGATGCGATGCCTCGCCGTGTAGGCAAGAAACGGAGTGACCGCTTCGATCGAGCCAAAGTAGAGCGTGCGGTTAAGCTGTTGATCCAAGGGGTTGGAGCTGATGTCACGAGCGAGGAACTTGCCGAGACTCCCCGGCGTGTCTGTGACCTCTATCAGGAGATACTCGCTGGGATGTGGCAGGATCCCGGCAAGCTCATCAAGCCGATCAAGGCCGACAGGGATCATGGGCTGGTGGTCGTCAAAGACATCCGATTCGAATCCGTGTGTGAGCACCATCTACTGCCTTTCTTCGGCAAGGTTGGTGTGGCCTATGTGCCAAAAGGCAGGCGGATAGTGGGGATAAGCAAGATAGTCCGGGCAGTCGATGCCATTGCCCACAGACTCCAGATCCAAGAACGCATGACGACAGAGATAGCCGAGGTCATCGACAAGCGGCTCAAGCCTTCAGGCGTCCTGGTGCGGATCGAAGCCGAGCATCTCTGCATGACTGTACGAGGGGTGAAGAAGCCGGGCGCGTCGATTGTTACGACCGAAGCCAGGGGAATCCTCGAGCAGCCGGAGAGGCAAGCCCTTGTACTCTCGTCCATTTCAGGATAGACTACACCACCACGCAGTCCCAGGCAGGAGACAAGATTGGAACTTAGATTGAGGGATTTCATATTCCCTCTCGGTGCGCGCACCATTGTGATGGGGATACTCAACGTCACTCCCGATTCATTCTTCGACGGAGGAAGATATGCCACAGAGGAGGCCGCCGTCCGACGTGCTTTGGAGATGGTGAAGGACGGTGCCGACATTATAGACATAGGCGGGGAATCCACGAGGCCGGCCGCGCCGCCGGTCAGTGTGGAGGAAGAAGCTCGGCGAATACGGCCGGTGGTGGAGGCCCTCCTTGAGAACGGTAGTGTGCCTATCTCGATCGACACAAGGAGAGCGCCGGTTGCGCGGGAGATGCTGGAGCTCGGAGCGCATATGATAAACGACGTGAGCGGTCTTACCTTTGATGAGGCTATGTCCGGGGTTGTAAGAGACCACGCTGTCCCTGTCGTCATCATGCATATGAGAGGCACTCCGGCGGATATGCAGAGTTTCACCGACTATGAGGATGTCGTCGCCGATGTAAGGCGGGAGCTTGTCGAAAGGGTGGAAGCCGCAGAAAGAGCGGGGGTACGGCCCGAGAATATAGTGATCGATCCGGGCATAGGATTCTCCAAGACCGCCGAGCAGTGCCTGGAACTCATCGCCAATCTTAATGAGTTGCTTGATCTCGGGAAGCCCATACTGCTAGGCCCGTCCAGGAAATCATTCATCGGTAAGATTTTCAGACTTGAGCCTGAGGATAGGCTTGAAGCTACAATTGCCAGCTGTATAGTGGGTGTTGGCAACGGCGCAGCTATGGTGAGGGTGCACGATGTGAAAAGTGTATCACGTGCGCTTCGGATGTTCGAGGGCTTGGGTCGCTATGACCGTGCCCATAGACTGGGGGTGCCCCACAGGTGGAATGGCTGACCGGCTGGTGGATTGACATTCTCGATATCGTGATTGTCACATTCATCTTCTACAAGCTCTTTCAGCTGATACGAGGCACGCGGGCCGCCCAGATGTTCCTGGGGCTTATCATCATAATCGCCACCTCGTTCATTGCCGACTGGCTTCGTCTTGATGCCCTCAACTGGATCATATCCAGCCTCAAGACCGTGTGGGTTGTGGCGTTTGTTATAGTGTTCCAGCCGGAGCTGCGGCGGGTCCTTGCACAGCTGGGTCAGAGTAGATTCGCACGCTATTTCGTGCGGGCCGAGCACCTGGCGGTGCTGGATGAGGTGACCCGCGCGGCCAGGGAGCTTTCCCTGCGCAAGATCGGCGCCCTGATAGTGATCGCCAGGGAAGCAAGCCTCAGGAACTACATCGAGACGGGGACACGGGTGAATGCGAGGGTTACCTATGAGCTGATAATGACTATATTCACCCCGCAGACGCCGCTGCATGACGGCGCCTGTATAGTAGTGAGGGAAGAAATAGTCGCAGCCGGGTGCATACTCCCGCTTTCGGAAAACCCCATGCTTCCCGGCTCTCTGGGTATGCGCCACAGGGCTGCGGCAGGGCTTACGGAGGAGACCGATGCCGTTGTGGTCATAGTCTCCGAAGAGACCGGGTCTGTCTCGGTGGCGGTGAGGGGAAATCTGAGGAGGAAGCTCGATCCCGATGCCTTGCGGCAGACGTTGGAGGAGATACTGGCGCCTGTCGAAGAACCCTAGGCCGGCCTGGTGAAAACCGCCCATCTGCTACGTTACACTCGCGTCTCGTCATTGCGGCGTACCACCGTAGCGTCGGGTCTCCGTGCCCGACGGTCTTTCTTTGTGGGTGGAACCACGACGTTACGCAATGCTCCTCATCCAGGCGGTTTTGACCAGGCTGGACCCGGCCCGATTAGAACACCCATCTGCTGCGTTACGCTCGTCCCCCGTCATTGGTCTCACTACCTTGCCCGACGTCAACCCTGTTCGTTGCCGCGGGAGTGGCAACGCTAGTGCACAC
>JALGWN010000320.1 GCA_025774115.1 bacterium | reverse complement strand
CAAGCCTCGGACGCGTCGCTTCTCCCCTGATCTTTTTCCTGGTTCTCAGGTGCCGTCGTTCCCTGCCACCGAGCCTTTTCGTAGCCATTGCGTTACACTCCCCTAGGCTTGAGCCGCACCGGTCTTTCCGGCCTTCCTTCTCACGTATTCACCGACATACCTGATGCCCTTGCCCTTGTAAGGCTCGGGAGGGTCGATGCTTCTTATCTCTGCCGCCGCCTGCCCAACGGCCTGCTTGTCGGCGCCGCTGACCCTTATCCTCACATCCACACCCCGGCCGACCTCGGGCAGTTCTACAGTTATTCCCTTAGGGGCTTCGTAGACCACCGGATGCGACTGGGAGACATTCAAGACCAGATTCTTGTCCTGAAGCTCCGCGCGAAACCCGATTCCATGGATCTCCAGTTCCTTCATGTAGCCGTCGCTGACACCTTTGATCATGTTGGCTATCATCATCCTGGTGGTGCCATGAAGTGAACGGTGGAAACCCAGGTTTCCCGGTCTCTCCACCCTTATCTCGTCGCCTTCCATGATCAGTTTCATGGTATGGTGCATCTGGCGATCAAGGGTTCCCTTGGGGCCCTTCACCTTGACGAGATTCCCCTCTATCTTGACCTCAACCCCCTTGGGGATCGTTATCGGTTTTTTACCTACCCGTGACATGGTCCGCCTCACTTACCAAACATGACAGATGATTTCGCCGCCTATTCCTCGCTTCTTTGCTACCTTGTCGGTCATGATGCCCTGGGAGGTGGTGATTATCGCAACACCCAGACCGCCCTGGACCCTCGGGACCTCTTTGCCGCCAGCGTAGTTGCGCAATCCCGGCGTTGAGATGCGCTTAATCCCGCTGATCACGCTTGCCTCGTCATCCGTGTATCTGAGATAAACGCGGAGTCTTCCCTGCTTGTTGTCCTCGATATACCTGAAGTTGCTTATGAACTTCTCCTCGAGGAGAACCCGCACGATCTCTCGCTTGAACCCGGATGCGGGAACTTCCACTTTCTTCTTCTTTGCCTTGCACCCGTTTCTTATAACGGTAAGCATGTCTGCAATCGGATCAGATACTGCCATCAAACACACTCCTCAACTTAGGTATCACCAGCTCGCCTTGACCACTCCGGGTATCTGTCCCATAAGCGCCAGCTCCCTGAAGCATATACGACAGATTCCGAATTTCCTGAGGTATGCTCTCGGGCGGCCGCAGCGGTGACACCTGTTCATTTGCCTGACCTTGAACTTAGGCTTCCTTTTCCATTTCTCGATCATGGACTTCTTAGCCACAGATCCTCCCTCTCGTGCTAACTTGTACTGAACGGCACTCCGAGGTTCTTCAGCAATTCGAAGGCCTCTTCATCCGTCTTCGCAGTAGTAGTAAACGTTACGTCCATACCCCTGACCTTGACTACCTTGTCATACTCTATCTCAGGGAACACGATTTGTTCTTTGATGCCGAACGTGTAGTTCCCATGACCGTCAAAGCTGTCGGGCGAAAGCCCCCTGAAGTCACGGATTCTCGGGATTGCCACGCTTACCAGCCTGTCGAAGAACTCGTACATCCTGGCGCCGCGAAGCGTGACCCTACAGCCGATCGGCATGCCCTTGCGAAGCTTGAAGCTCGCAACGGACTTCTTGGCCCGGGTTATCACTGGGCGCTGCCCGGTTATGGTCCCCATGTCCGCCACCGCCGCATCCATCAGCTTGGCGTCCTTGACACCGTCTCCCACGCCCATATTGACCGAGACCTTCTCCAGCTTCGGGACCTGCATAGTGTTCTTGTATTCGAAGCGCTTCATGAGAGCCGGAAGGATCTCGTCCTTATACCGCAGGAACAACCTCGCCACATAACCCGGTTCAACCTGCTCGGCGGGGTCGAGCTCTTGCTTTCCGGACTTCTCTTTCTTGCCCGGCTTCTCCTGCTTTCCCTTCTTCTGCTTGGTTTTCTTCTCCTCAGCCACTTTTACCTAACCCTCACTTAAGCCTTGCCGATGATCTCATTGCACTTCCCGCACTGCCGGACGCGGCGTCCCTCGGCCAGCCGGGCCCGCTTGGGGCGGCTGCCTTCTCCACAGCGCGGACAGACTACCATTACGTTCGAAACATGAACCGGTGCTTCCTTCTCGATCAGCCCTCCGGGCTGCATCCTTGATTTGGGCTTGGTGTGTCTCTTGATGAAATTGATGCCCTCAACAATGATGCGCTTGTTCTCAGGAAACACC
>JALGWN010000319.1 GCA_025774115.1 bacterium | reverse complement strand
TGATTCACTACGTGAGTGTGGCCTATAGTTGTCCAACCGCCCGGTTCTCCACGAACTCCTGGGCCGTTGGGATATCCGTGCCATCCTCCACTGACATGTTCCGCACACCTCCCCAAACGGGACTCGAACTTGCAGTTTGAGGGTCATATTCCTGGTATAGGTGACCTTGGTCAAATAGTCAATGCGTTGACCTGAACCCTTTGGGTAGACTCGACCCCATTGGCTATCGGTACAGCGCTTTGATGGCACCCAAGGTGGTGGGGTGCGTGGCCGAAGGTCCGCAAGAGCAGCCGACACCGAGAGCCCCAATGAGCCCGCAGGTATAGTCATCCGGGTGCTTGCCGGGGAGGCACGGCGATTCATCACAGAGGTGTAAGTCACCCTGCGGCAGCGAGCAGAATGAAGGGCACACACGAATATTGCCCCTAACCCGGTACTGGTCTTCCAGCACACCGATCCAGTCACCGCCCGCGTTTCCGAAGATATTGCTGCAGGAGAGCACAGGGATGGAGTTAATGAAAGGTGTGAAGGTCTCGTTATAGGCTATTACAAGGCGCTCGCCCGACATGGCTGTCCCGAAGATGGAACAGGCGCCCGAGTTGGCTGCGATGGTACAGCCTATCATATGGGTGCCTACATCCTCGGTAAGGCCTTCTCCCAGGGGCGGCTCGAATAACCACTCGGCGAGGGCGGCCCCGTAGTAGGCGTAGTTTTCTAAGAACATGCAGTCTACAATCCGGCAGAGTCCGTCGGGATTGAGGTGTCTCTCCAGGAAAATCCCACCACCGTAGTACTCAGAGTAATTGCCGTAGAAGAGGCATTCGGAGATCTCATAGGTCTCGGAACCCAGCAGGAGGCAGCGGATCGCCCCGCCATAACCTCCGTTGTTATTAGTGAAATGACACCGGCTGATGGTGAGCTCTCCCCACAGGTTGGACTGAATATCCATGGCGCCGGCCTCGCTGTGGTAGCCGTTCTTCACCGTGAAGCCTTCAAACATGAGGTAGGCGGCATCACAGAGGAAGGCCCTGTGACGCTCGGCACTCGTTCCCTGGCAGTCGATCACGCAGGTTGTGGGGTCGCCACTTTCAGATCTTATAGTCAGGGATTTTTCTATTACGACATCCCTGTTTCCCGGTCCCCTGAATGTCCCGTCCGCGAGCAGTATTGTGTCACCGGCGCCGGCCGAGTCGACGGCGGCCTGGATTGTCGGGGCGTCCCCGGTTCCATCGGGCCGGATATGCCAGGTTCCGCCCAAGCACGTGCATGCGCAGGCAAGAACCAGAACTGTGATCATGACAAATTTGCTTCTCATTTCACATGATCCCATCGGGTGGTCCCATGACCCCACACGTGCATTATACCACAAAGCCCCCGGCCCCCTGGGAACTTTCGGTGGGGCTCGCGGTATAACTCTATGAAGCCACCCTGGAGTGCCAATCCCTTCTGACTGCCGAGTTTGACTAACAAAGCCCCAGCGTCTATTGTATAATGGCATATTTAGAGAGAAAGCTACATGCTATGAAGTGTCCCAAATGCGATACTGAAAACCCGGCCACGAGCCGTTTCTGTGGTATTTGCGGTACGGAGCTGCCCGCCTCTTCGGACGGATCTTCGCTATCCGATACCAGGGCGATCCATAAGCAGAAACCCGGACTTGCCTCCGGGGACGTCTTCGCGACCAAGTACCGCATCATCGGAAGTCTCGGCAAAGGCGGCATGGGTATGCTCTACAAGGCCGAGGATGTGAAACTCAAGAGGGTCGTTGCCCTCAAGGTCCTGCCCCCCGATCTTACCCGCAGTCCCGAAGCCCGAGAGCGCTTCATACAGGAGGCACAGGCTGCCTCGGCGCTGGACCATGCGAACATCTGCACGATATACGAGATCGGCGAGTGCGAAGACGCGGGTATGTATATTGCCATGGCCTTCTATGCCGGGGAGACCTTGAAACAGAAGATCGAATGCGGCCCCCTGAAGGTGACCGAGGCCCTGGGCATTGCAATTCAGGTGGCCCGGGGCCTGGCCCGCGCACACGAGGCAGGCATAGTCCACCGCGATCTTAAACCGGCGAACGTAATTGTGACCGAACGGGGCGAGCTCAAGATAATCGATTTCGGTTTGGCCAAGCTCGCCGGGCAGGCTGACCTCACCAAGGTCGGCACCATGATGGGAACCGTGATGTATATGTCCCCCGAGCAGGCCCAGGGCGAAGGTGTCGATCACCGTACCGATA
>JALGWN010000318.1 GCA_025774115.1 bacterium | reverse complement strand
CCACTTGCGCGGCATCGGCATGAGGCTTCATTTCAAGGATGGCGAAGTGATCCGGGGCTCAAGTCTCGACTATGCCATCGGCAAGAAGGCCTTCTTCATAACCCCGGTCGATCCCGAGAGCAACAACGAGCGCATCTATGTTATGGCCGATGCCATCCTTGATATCAAGGTCGCGGGTGATGCTTTCGCAGAACCGACCGACTATATGGCCTCCACCAGGAGCCCGGCCCGGACCTGAGCTTCGTCGTCACGGGAGTGACGCCCACCGTCGGGCATGGAAACCCGACGCTACGCAATACCTGAACGCTTGGCCGGCGCCAGCGTGTCGTTGACTTGGTGCCGCGTCTATGCTACACTGCAGACATGGATGCCGGGGAGGTTCAGTATGGTCGCTCAAGACAGGCCTATCAGAAAATCCACAGTGATTTCCAAGAAGCTGGGGCTTGAGACCGTTCTCTATGATCGGGAAACACGAGCCATTCATGCCCTCAATCCTACCGCGATACTGGTGTGGGAGCTCTGCGATGGGCAACACAGCCCCGAGGAGATCGAGCACTCGCTTAGAGCTGAGTACCAGGCGGAGGAGAAGGCCGGCGTACTCGAAGACGTGACACGCATCATCGAACGCTTTCATGCCGAAGGACTGCTGGAAGGCGGTCAGCCGCGCACCAAGTAGACAGATGACCCGACCACTAAATTTAATTGCTGTCTGTCTCTTATCCGGCCTCATCTCATGCACGTGGCCCGGGCGCTCATCGGCACAAGAGCCACCGGGTTCGGGTCTTCCCTGGTCCCCTCATCATGAGGTGACCCTCAGTGTCCCCCCGGAGTCATCCGGCGGTACTTTGATAGCGGAGATCACGATTCCGGACATCATGACATCGCCTGCAACCGGGAACGGGCAGGTGTTTCAGAAGATAGACCTCAGGGGCTACGGTTACACCTGCGAGGTGGGAAAACCCCGGCTGCCGGCCGGAGGGTTCCTTGTTGCGGTACCCGAGGGAGCCGACCTCACCGTGGAGGTTCTGGATACGGAGCGGGTCCTCAGGGAAAACCACAGGGTCTTCCCGGTGCCGGAACCGGTCGTAGAGGATGGGGGAAAGAGCACAGGAGAGCGTTTCTACCTCGAGACGGCTGCCTATTCCGAGGACGCCTACTATCCGCGGGATGTGGCATCGATCGGTTTCTATGGGTACCTGCGTGAAGTCAGGGTGGCTCAGCTCATGATCTTCCCGGTCCAGTACAATCCGGCCAGAGGAACCCTGATAATCCACAAGAAGATCAGGCTCACACTCACGGTCTCCGGCGGGACCCTCCTGCCCGTAAGGCACCGGCCCGCACACGCTCCGTCAAAGCAGGACCCTTATGACCGCATCTACGGTGATCTCATCCTCAATTATGCGCCCGGGCAGGCTCAACGTAGCGGCATCTCACCCGGCCTGGGCGGTCCGCACCCGGGGACGCCGCGCCTTAGCGGCCAGGCCTGCAAGATACTGATCGAAACCGATGGGATCTACGAAATCACCCGCAGGGACCTTGCCGATGGAGGCGTGCCTGTCGATGCGATCGATCCAAGGAACATGAGGCTTTTCAATCTCGGGGTCGAGCTTCCTATTCTCGTCGTTGGTGAGGAAGATGGGAGGCTCGATGAGGGCGACCACCTGGAGTTCTTCGGTCTGGCTAACACGAGCGAATACTCACGGACAAACGTATACTGGTTAACCTGGAGCGGTGCTTCCGGCAAGCGCATGCCGGAGGTTCCTTGCGGTCCGGGGGATACGCTTGCCACCCTCGAGCATTTCATGGAAAGCCTGCATATCGAGGAGGACCATCGTTATTACTCCAATGTATATCGGGGAGAGGGGAAGGATCACTGGTTCTGGGAGCAGCTGATCGCTCCTTGCAGCGGCACCTACCCTGTAACTCTCCCGGGAGTCCTCGGGGGCTCGGGGACGGCGGAGGTCCGGGTTGGCTTACGGGGCAAGACGTCGACCGCCCACCGGACCCGCGTTTCCATAAACGGCACCTTGCTGGGGGATCTTCACTGGGACGGCATGGAGGAATTGGAACGGACCCTGACGTGTCCCGAGGTTCACCTCATAGACGGAGCCAACATGCTGGAGATAGACTGCCCCGGGTCGGGTATGAGATAGACTGCCCCGGGTCGGGTATGGACCAGACCTTCTTCAACTGGTTCGAGATAGAATACCGGAGAAGATTCGAGGCCCATGATGACCGGATAGGGTTCCAAAACCCGGGCGACGCCCCTTATCAACTGGAGATCGGCGGTTTCTCCGAGCCTTGGATCGAGATCTTCAGGATCGGCGATGCCGCGAGTCTGGTCGGCTACTCCGTCATCCCGGAGGCCGGAGGGTACAAGGTCGTTTTCGAGACCAACCCCGGCGATCAAGCATACATGGCGGTTGGCCCGGCCGGAAAGCTCAAGCCGGCCGGCATCGTGCTCGATGACCCGTCGGATCTGGCCGCCCCCGGCAACGGAGCCGATTATGTCATTATAAGCCATGAGGACTTCCTCGAT
>JALGWN010000017.1 GCA_025774115.1 bacterium | reverse complement strand
GGGGTTTCCTCGAGCTCGAGGAGCTCCCCGTCCCGCGCGGCGAGCTTGCCTCGTTTGAATACCATCTCTACCCTGGGTTCATCAAGGGAATCGAGAACCAGCACATCCGCGATGTAGCCCGGGGCGATGGCGCCCAGTTTATCCAGCTTGAAGTACTCGGCGCAGTTTATGGTGGCGAGCCTCACCGCAGAGACCGGATCGATACCCATCTCGATAGCGGTCCTCACCATAAAGTCGATATGGCCCTCATCCAGAATGTCCTTGGGATGACGGTCGTCGGTGACAAAGAGACACCGGTTCAGGTTATACGGGGTTATGGCCGGAATGAGATCCCTAAGGTTTTTGGTCAGTGACCCTTCCCGCATCATTATGTGCATACCGAGCCTGAGCTTCTCACGCACTTCCTCCACCGTCGTCCCTTCGTGGTCGGACCCTATGCCCGCAGCGATATAGGCGCAGAGGTCCTTGCCGCCGAGGTTGGGAGCATGCCCGTCCACCCGCTTCTCATTTGCCATGGTTATCTTGTCCAGAAGGTCCTGGTCCTGCCTCAGCACTCCGGGGTAGTTCATGACCTCGCCGATGCCCAGCACCCATTTCTCCGTGAGAAAAGGATAGAGATCGAAACCTTTTAGGCTCGAACCACTGGTCTCGAAATGAGTGGCCGGCACACATGAAGGGAGCATGAGGAAAACATTGAGGGGGTTGTACTTGCTGGATCTGAGCATATACTGGATACCCTCAAGCCCGAATACGTTGGCTATCTCGTGGGGGTCAACAACAACAGAGGTGGTGCCTCTAGGGACCACGGCCTTCGCGAACTCCCTTACCTCAACCATCGAGCTCTCTATATGAACGTGGCCGTCTATGAACCCCGGAGCCAGATACTTGCCCGACACATCCATCTCTTCCCGCCCATCGTAATCACCCAGGCCGACCACCATGCCGTCGAAAACGGCGACGTTCGCCTTGTAGATCTCCCCAGACAGCACATTGATGACCTCGCCCCCCTTGATAACCAGGTCGCAAGGCTCTTCGCCACGCGCAACTTTGATGATATCCGCCAGACTAGCCATTCAAGACTCCTTTAGGGCACGATCCTGGTACACCTTTTCCCCTCCAGTGCAACTGAGAGGAGTTCCGGTTTGGTAATGATGACCTCTTTGCCTCCTGCCTCCAGAAACTCAATTGCCGACTCGATCTTGGGTCCCATGCTCCCGGGGGGGAACTCCCCCTTCGCCAGCATCTCCTTGGCCTCGGCCACGGTTATGACATCGAGGTCCCGCTGGTCGGGCTTACCGAAGGACAGGGCAACCTTCTCCACCTCGGTCAGTATGGCAAGCACGTCGGCCTTGATCTGCCTGGCAAGCACGCTGGATGCGCGATCCTTATCGATCACGGCCTCAACACCCTTAAGGCGGCCCTCACCGTCGCGTACAACCGGGATGCCCCCGCCGCCCACGGCGATTACGATGGCACCCATGTCGATAGCCCGTTCGATGGCACGCCGTTCGACTATCGCGAGAGGCTTGGGTGAGGGTACGACTCTCCTGTAGCCCCTGCCGCTGTCCTCCACAACCACCCAGCCCTTCTCCCCGGCGATCCGTTCGGCTTCTTCACGAGAGTAAAACGGTCCTATGGGCTTGGTGGGCGTATTGAACGCGGGGTCGGCGGCGTCGACCACGACCTGGGTGATTATGGTGAAAACATCTTTGTCTATGCCCAAGATCTCCAGCTGGTTCTGAAGGCCTTGCTGCAACATGTATCCGATTCCGCCTTCCGAATCCGCTCCACAGACATCGAGCGGCATCGGGGGTATCTCATCTTTCGCTTTTTCGTTCCGGATCACTATGTTCCCCACAACCGGGCCGTTTCCATGGGTGACGACGACCTCATGGCCTGCTCTTATGAGTTCCGCCACATGAACCATCGTGGCCTGGGTGAGTGCTATCTGTTCCTCTATGGTGCCCTCTTTCCCCGCAGGGACTATGGAGTTGCCTCCCAGAGCGATGACCAGTGTCTTGGCACCATCAGCCAATCCGCGTTTCACTCTTGCTTCCCCTTTCTCCGGGCCAGGATCCTGTGCCATCGGTCGAGTCTCGATTTGATCTCAGCCTCGTAACCTCGCTCCGTGGGCTCGTAATACCTTCTGTGTTTTATCTCCTCCGGCAGATAAGCCTGCTCGGCCAGCCCTTCGGGATCGTCATGAGGATACTTGTACCCCTTCCCGAACCCCTGCTCCGTCATCAGCCTGGTAGGAGCATTTCTGATGTGTAAGGGCACCGGGGGGGTGGCTTGCGAATTCACATCCTCCTTGGCCCGACCATATGCCAAATATACAGCATTACTCTTGGGAGCGGTAGCGAGATAAATCACGGTCTGGGCAAGGGCGGTGTCACCCTCGGGCATGCCGATGAAATGCACGGCTTCCTTGGCGGCGACCGCAACCAAGAGAGCCTGGGGGTCGGCGTTTCCGATGTCCTCTGACGCGAAACGCACGAGCCTCCGGGCCACATAGAGAGGGTCCTCCCCGGCCTCGAGCATTCTGGCAAGCCAGTAGAGTGCCGCATCCGGATCGCTTCCGCGAAGGCTCTTATGAAGAGCTGATATGATATTGTAGTGCTCTTCGCCTGCCCTGTCATAGAGCAGGGCTTTCTTCTGCATCGCCCCCTCTACTGTCGCCAGATCTATCCTCCGCACGCCTCCACGGTCCGGTGTAACGGCGGCCAGGGCAAGCTCCAGGGCATTCAAGGCCACCCTTGCATCGCCGTCGGCCTGACCGGCCAGGTGTTCCATGGCTTCATCCGAAAGATCGATCTTCATCCCACCGAGGCCGCGTTCCTTATCGACGAGTGCCCGTCTGACGATCTCCTTTATGTCGGCGCCGGTGAGCTTTCCCAGCATGACCACTCTCGATCGCGAGAGCAGGGCGGAGTTCACCTCGAACGAGGGGTTTTCGGTGGTGGCGCCTATCAGGATTATCGTGCCCTTTTCCACGTGGGGCAGGAAAGCATCCTGCTGGGCCTTGTTGAACCGGTGGATCTCATCGACGAAGAGTATGGTCTTGGTGCCCCGCATGTTCATACTCATCTCAGCGGCGGCGACGACTTCGCGGATCTGCTTAACCCCCGCGGTGACGGCGCTGAAAGCCTCGAACTTCGCACCCGTAAGACCCGAGATTATATGAGCGATCGTGGTCTTGCCCGTGCCCGGAGGGCCCCAGAATATGACGGATTGAAGTTCCCCCTTCTCGATGGCCAGTCTCAAGACCGAATCCCTGCCCACCGCCTTGTCCTGCCCCACGAATTCATCGAAATTCCGGGGGCGCATGCGGTCGGCAAGCGGACGTTTGCCCGGGGTCTTGCGGCCGTCGCCTGAGAAAAGATCTCCGTCCTTCAATCTGACTCCCTTCGGGCTGCACCGACACCGAGTTCGTCCTCACGGGAGTGAGGACGCTACGGTTAACGGCCGGCGGGTGCAGAAACCCGGCGTCACGGACTGCCCGTTCATACTAGAATGATAATTTACATCATTCAAGCGGTATATACAAAGGGAAGCAGTGCATAGAAGGCCGCGGCCTTCGGTAGGTCCGCCACCCTGACCTGGTCCTTTGAGGTGTGGGCGTATCGCTCCTCGCCGGGCCCCATACCTATGGTCGGAATGCCTCTTACGCCCATCGAATAGTTGCCGTCGGTGGAAAAATCCCACTTGCCCACCCTAGGCTCGACTCCATGCAAAAGCCTATGTGTCTCCTGTCCACACCTGACGGCCTCCGATTCAAGATCGGTCGCCCACGCCGGGAAAAACTTCTCGACCTCTCTTACGAACCCCTTATAGCTCGGCGTCCGGTAGGTGGCGATCCGCACCCTGCCACCCGTGAACCGGGCGATCTCGTCTATTTCACGGGCCACGCTGTCACGTGTGTCGGACGGGACGGTGCGCCTGTCCACGAAAATACTGCAGCCGTCCGGAACGGCATTACGTGACGGCGTGGAGCACTCCATCGCCGTAACTGCTATGCTTGCCCTGCCCAGGAAGGGGTCGCTTGCGAGATTTCCCTCCATCAGCTTGATGCTCTCTATGATGGGAGTCATCCTGTATATGGCGTTGTCTCCCCGGGCCGGAGCACTGGCATGACAAGAAACCCCCGTGGTAACCACCTTTATTTCGGTTCTACCTCGATGCCCCCGGCAGATCCCAAGATCGGTGCATTCGCCTATGACGATAATCTCGGGCTCTATTCCATGTTCCTCCAAGAGCACTCTCAGGGCAAGGCCCTCACAAACCTCTTCCTGGACTATCCCAACGACGTAGAGCGTGAAATCACCCTCCACCGCAAGGTTCGTGAGGAGCTTAAGACCGGCCACCATGCAGGCCACCCCCGCCTTGTTGTCCGATGCCCCCCTGCCGTAGACCACCCCATCGGTGATGAGGCCTCCATATGGATCGACCTTCCATGTCGATTCATCCCCTACTCCTACGGTATCAAGGTGCGAATCATATAGGAGCACTCTGTCGCCGCTGCCGAATCTTGCCACCACACTTCCCATGGCATCGACGAAGACCTCGTCGGGTTTGAGGGCTTCCATCTCGCGCCTCACGAGCTCCACGGCTTGCTGCTCGCCGGAGCTGGGAGTAGGTATCTTTATGAGTCTCTGAAGGAGATCGGCGACGTAGGCCCCATCGGTCTTGGCGCGATCGAGCAGGTCTCCGGCGAGTGCGGCCAGGTCTTCCATCTTAAGCGTCACCGTAGCCCAAGAGATCGCCGGCCGCCTGTCTTAAGAGACGCGAGACAACAACACCTGTCACACGGCAACGATATTGCTTGGTAGCTCGTATGTCCGTGATCGGGTCACATTCGGAGGAGGCAAGCGCTCCCGCTTCTTCGAAAAGCTCCTCGCTTGGGGCCTCCCCCTTGAGAAGCCTCTCAACTTTGCGCATCCGGATCGGCGTGGGGGCTACAGCACCGCACGCAACCCTCACATCCTGAAACTTGCCGTCAGCGGCACTCGCCACCACAGCTGTGCTCGTGACCGAGACGGCCAGCGCATTGCGCAACCCCACTTTTTCATGCTTCGCAATGAACGGCCCTTCGGGCTTGGAAAAGACTATGCTTCCTATGATTTCCTCCGGCATGAGCGCGGTCATGCCCGGCCCTCTCACGAATTCGTCGAGCCCCACCGTGCGCTTGCCGCCCTGTCTCAGGATCTCCAGCCGGGCATCGAGTGCCAGGAGAGCGGGGTAGAGATCGGCAGCCGGGGATGCATTGGCAAGATTGCCGCCGGCGGTACCGGCGTTTCTCACCTGAGGCGATCCCACCGACCGGGCGGCCTCCCGGAGGCATGGGATGTCCTTGAGGATGTCCAGTTGCGCAATCTCGGAATGGGTAAGACCGGCGCCCAGCGTTACGGTGCCGTACTCATGTGAGGTCGCCCTCAGCCGGTTTATATGCCCAATCGGTATTATGAATCTCGGCGTCATCATCCGTGCCTTCACCAGGACAAAAAGATCGGTTCCTCCCGCAAGAACGCGGGCATCCTTGCCGTGACGCGCCAGCATTCCGAGACATTCCTCAAGGTTCTCAGGCATAAGAGGTTCGAATTCTCTCATCGTTCCACCATCCACCAGTGCATTATAGCCTCGAGCACCCCTCCACCGATACCTCGTCCCCGGTCGGATATCGTCGCAGGATCGATCTCCGAACCCCTGGGATCGACATCACCCATCTTCTTGCCTTCCCGCACCTGGATCCCATCCGCAACCAGGCCCCTGACGAGACCGGCTATGGGCGACAGCACCTCGGTATCTTCAACATGTCCAACCACGTCACTCTTATCGACCAGCACCCCGAGCTCCAGGCTCGAGCGAAAGCGGCCCGACCTCGGGGCCCTGATCACCCGCTCTTCGGCGAAACCCAGGATGTCACCGGGCTTTCCGGTATCCGGGTGGGCAGTCCCCCGATAGATTACCTTGCCGAGATCATGTCCTCGCTTGGTCTCTATGATGATATCAACGTTACCGCCCGCTGTGAAGCCCGGTCCCAGGCCGATCACAAGCGGTGCCAACTCGCGCGAAATCCCCTCACCGGTTTTTCTCATACGGCCGTCGACAAGGACATCCGGCTCAAGGTCGGACACTAGCTGCCGGAAGTCGCCCGAGAGAACGGCAACGGCATCGTGCGCGGCCATGGCCCTCGCCTCGGCAGCGTCGGCGGCCTTCATGGCTTTGACTCCTTCCACCTCCTTGACACCCCCCACAAGCGCCATCGCAAAACACACCTTCCTCCTGAGACACCTCGGGGCCGCAAGATCGGTCACGACGACACCCATCCCGGATCTGGCAAGCCGGTGGGAAACGGCCGAACCCACCTCACCACCACCCACGACAAGCACCAGGGGAAGGGTCTTGGGCATCACGCGCCCTCCCCACCGGTCTCCGGCTTGCGCCATACGGATATAAGCTGGGCCACTATACTCACGGCAATCTCGGCAGGCGTAAGTGCCCCTATGTCGAGGCCTACCGGTGTTCTCACCCTGTCCAATGCCTCACGGGCCACGCCGTCCTTCTCAAGGATCTTAAAGATACTCTCGGCCTTGTTTCGGCTCCCGAGCATCCCGAGATAGCGGGGCTCGAGACCGATAAGGTTCCGCAGCCAAACCTTATCCAGATTGTGACCTCGGGTGCAGATCACAACGAAACAGGATCCGTCTATGCCGAGAGCCTGATAATCACGGGGCGCCGCACACACCTTCTCCACGTTCTCGTCCGGCGGGGATCCGGCCAGGTATTCCTCCCGGTCATCCACCAGAGTCACCGCAAAACCGCTCTTACGCGCCAATCCGCCCAGGGCCGTGCCTATATGACCGGCCCCTATGACGAAGAGCCGCCTCGCGACACCCATCGGCTGTATGAAAATCGAGATGTCACCCCCGCACACGGCATCCAGGTCTTCCGCTTCACCTGACAGGTCGAAGTCGACGACGGCCGGCTTGTTGGACTGAAGGGCCCCGGCCATGTGCTCGAGGATCTGCTTCTCAGCCCCCCCGCCTCCGATGGAGCCCGCGGTCTTGCCGTCTGAGGAGATCACCATCTTGGCGCCCACCTCTCGCGGGGCCGAGCCCTCTCTCCTTATGATCGTTGCCATACAGATCCTCCGGCCCTCGGACAGCCACCGGCTTGCGACGCTCAGAATATCTTCGGGTTCATCCATGGCTTCTTATCCTCGATCGTATTGCTTCGAAATCCTCGATCCGGTCAAGGTCCAGGAGGATCCCGTCACCGGCGACCTCCACCTCGAGGACGAGGTCGGGCCTTTCGGCAAGTATATCCCTTGCGCCCTGGTCCCCTTTGAGTTTCATAATATCACAGTCGAACTCGCGCCCGATGATGACAGGGTGGCCCCGACGGCCTCTGTATGTCGGGACGCAAAACGCCTTATCTGAGGCCAGATAGGTCTCGACGAGAAGGTCTATGGTGTGCGGCCCGACAAGCGGCTGATCCGCCAATGAGATCATGATCCCCGGGGATTCGGTGTTGTCGCGGACCCAGGACCAACCGGTCTTAAGCGATGTGCTCATCTTGCAGGGTCCATCGACTTCAACAAAGACGGTTCGGGGGTGAGCCGCTCGCGCGGTAACCTCCTTGAAGCCGTCGATCCAACCGGGCACCACGGCACACACCCCACCCAACGAGCTGTCGAGATGATTGCCCAGGGTGACCTCGAAAATCGTCTCCCCGTCGATTGCCATAAGAAGCTTTTCCCGGCCCATCCTCGCGGATGCCCCGGCCGCAAGCAGAACCGCTTGAAGGGAGCCGCCTGCCATCTAACTTATCACCATGATGGGGTTCCGGGTCCCAAGTTTGAGCGAGCCCAGGACCACCCGCTCGACACCGGCAGACCCTTTCAGATCAAGCGCCAGGGCCATGGCCGGGTCCTGCTCGGAAGAACCGTGGCCGCTTGCCGCACCCGAGTGTACGGTATCCCATTTGTTTATGAAGACACAGCAACGTGCCCCGGCGGGCTTCCTGTCCAGATACGATTCGGGGGCAAGCACGGTTCGGGCGACAAGCCGTACGTCCACCTCGGCACCCCGGCGGACACCCGCAAGCGCGGCAACGGCCTGGGGCTCGAACACCGTCTCAAGGCCGAGTGGCTTCCCCAGGCAATCCGCACCGATCACCACAATGTACACGGTGGTGGACGCCGGCATTATAGGCTCCCAACCACGCGGCACCTTGAGCGATTTTCCCATCGCACCGTCACACTCTGAAATCACTGTGACCGGTCCCGACTGAGAGTGGAGCGCATCTACGAACCCGGGCGAGAAACCTATGATCTTGGAGTGTTGCCTCTCGCGGCCGACAAGCAACGGTCCCCCATCGTCCAGGCCGGCCTTGATGCCTGCCATCGTGTCCTGGGTCTCAGGCCCAAGCAGGATCCGGGCGACCTCGGCGCCCTCCGGATAGACTATCTTGGTCGTGGTGGTGAGCAGAACACGGTTACCCGCAGCCGCAAGTTCACGCCCGAGAGCATACATCAACGAAGTCTTGCCGCCGGCTCCCGCTATGCCGACCACATCACCGGCAGAGATCCCCAACGCATCGGAGAACGAGTTTCCGAGATCGATATTCACTTCTTGACCTCTGCCAGTGTCTGCTCGATCCGTTCCAGGGCCTTGTTTATGTTCTCGACCGAGTTGGCATAGGAGAACCTCATGTAGCCTTCTCCGTAGCTACCGAAGGCCGTACCCGGCAGCCCGGCCACACCGGCCTTCTCGAGCAACAGATCCGACACCTGCTGAGACTTCATACCCGTCCCCTCTATATTGGGGAAGACATAGAATGCACCCTTAGGCCTGAGGCAGCTGATGCCCGGAATCCGGTTGAGACCGTCCACGATAACGTCCCTGCGCCGCTTGAATTCCTCGATCATCTTGTTGGAAGCGCTCTGGTCTCCCCGAATAGCTTCGATCCCCGCCACCTGGGAAAACGTACAGGTACACGAGGTCGCGTTTATCTGTATCTGGGTGAGCCGTGCGGCCAGTTCCTCAGGCATGATACCGTAACCGAGCCGCCAGCCGGTCATGGCATAGGTTTTCGAATAGCCGTCGAGCACTATGGTGCGCTCCCTCATGCCCGGCAAGGAGGCGATGCTCATGTGCTCGCCCTCGTAGATCATCCTGTTATAGACCTCATCCGAAAGTACCCATACATCGTTCTTCTTGGCCACCTCGGCCAGCGCTTCGAGATCCTCCTTCGAGAGCACGCCGCCCGTCGGGTTCTGCGGTGAGTTTATTATGATTAACTTGGTCTTGGGGGTCACCAGCTTGCCGAGCTCGGCGGGATCGAAACAGAACTCTTTGCTCTCTTCGAGCTTTATCGGAACCGCCTTGGCCCCCACGAACTCGATAATCGACTCATAGATCGGGAACCCGGGATTGGGATATATCACCTCGTCACCCTCATCCACGAGCGCCAGTACTGCGAAGAACATAATCGGTTTGGCCCCGGGGGTGACCACCACCTCTTCCGGTCTTACATCCAGTCCCTTTTCCTTCCCGACTATGTCGGCGATGGTCTTTCGGAGCTCCGGTATCCCCTGGGCGGGATTGTAGTGGGTATATCCGTCCCATATAGCCTTGACCGCTGCCTCCCGGATGTTATCCGGAGTGTCGAAGTCGGGCTCGCCTATCTCGAGATGCACGACATCTTTACCCTTGGCTTCGAGCGCTTTCGCCTTCGCCAGCACCTCAAAGGCGCTCTCGGTTCCGAGCCTTGACATCCTCTCTGCAAACTTAATCATCTCTCACACCCCCAGTTGCTATGACTTCTTCGCACTATTCGAACCTAAGCAGTCTCAGACCGGTCTCAGGGTCGGATTCCCTCGTGAGTTTCTGCGGCGTAACCATGATTGCTATCTCCGCGGTCATGTTGATCTCGCCGCCGGAGACATGCCCGGCGACGGCCGCACCCCCCTGCTTGGCGACTGTGGCGTGCAGGTGAATCACAAGCTCGCCGCCCATGGTGGATATGTTGCCGCTCAAGGCACATAACTCGGCCGGCTCTTGTACAGGCACGGTCTCGTACTCTCCCTTTCCGACGTAGAACGACAAGGCGGCATTCCGCACCATGCCCACACCGCCTAGGATGACGCCTGAGTGGATCTTCTCCTCCTTGAGTGCCTTCTTGAGACTTCCCTCCAGGTTCTCACCGTCGGACAGTCTAATGAGAAGCAGATTCTCTTTCCGGCTCTTCTCCACCTTATCGACCTCCTGTTTGCTTGATGGAAGCTTCCTGGATTGCATCGACTACCTTCTTGTATCCGGTGCACCGGCAGAGCACTCCGGATATGGCTTCCCTTATCTCGTCTCTCGACGGACCGGGGCTCTCATCCAGGAGAGCCTTGCCTACGAGTATCATGGCCGGCGTACAGAAACCGCATTGTATGGCGCCCTTTTCAACGAAGCACTCCTGGATGACATCGAGCTGACCGTCGGCCAAGCCTTCAATGGTAGTGATACTCCTTCCATCGGCCTGAAAAGCATACATTATGCATGAGAGTACAGGCTTCCCGTCAAGGAGAACGGTACACGAGCCGCAATCACCATGCCCGCACCCCTCCCTTGTCCCCACAAGCCCCATCTCCTCACGAAGAAACCGCAAGAGGCTCTGTCGAGGGTCCACTTCGCTGCTTACCCGCCGGCCGTTCACACTGAGCTCGATTCTCATAGCTTCCATATATTACCACCCGATATGCCCGGAAGAGCAGCCTGTTTCAATCGCCGCCCCCCTCGAGCACCATGGCCACCGAATCCAGGTCACGCCCCACCTCGGCGACCTCGATATGGCCGTCGAGACTTGCAGGGTCCTTAAGCCCGCTGCCGGTCACGAGGACCGCAACGGTTTCATCCTTATCGATCAAGCCCTCACGGAGCGCCGCCCTCAGGCCTGCGAGTCCCGTGGCCCCGGCCGGCTCGGCGAATACCCCGGTGGTGCTACCCAGAAGGAGCATCGCTTCGACTATCTCATCGTCGGTCACCGAAAGGGCCGTGCCTCCCGATTCCACTAAGGCCTTGAGCGCTTTTCGCCAGTTGCGCGGCTCACCCACCCGTATGCTGTCTGCGATCGTATCCGCCTCGACCGCGCAGACGTCACAACTTCCCTCGAAAGCATCGACGATGGGTTTGCAGCCGGCGGCCTGGACTCCGAGCATCCTCGGGAGCCTGTCCGTCTCACCGGCCAGGTGGAGATCCTTAAAGGCCTTCCACTGCCCGCTTATTATACACCCGTCACCCACCGAAACCACAACCACATCCGGCACATTATACCCAAGCTGTTCGTAGATCTCCAGCGAACAGGTTTTCTTGCCTTCCGTCAGATAGGGGTTTACGGCGCTATTGCGATTATACCAGCCCCATCTTTCAATCGCGTCCGTGGCCACCTCGAACGCGGTCTCATACGTGCCGTCGACCTTGAAGACCCGCGTGGCACATGCGGCTATCTGGTAGAGCTTCGGCATGGGGATGGTCTTGGGCACAAAGATGTAGGATTCCATCTCAGCGGAGGCGGCCAGCACCGCCAGCGAAGAGGCGGCATTCCCGGTCGATGCGCAGGCAACTGCCGGGCATCTCCTTTCGAGGGCCATCGTTATACCCACCGCGCTCGCCCTGTCCTTAAGCGAGGCGCTCGGGTTTACGGTATCGTCCTTGATATAGACATGCTTATGGCCCAGGGTGCGGTTCAGGCGTTCGAACCTGTAAAGAGGAGTCCAACCCACTCTGAGCATCGCCGGAGGCGGCCCGGCCACGGGAAGCATATCGACGTACCTGAAGATGTCGTCGCGGTCTCTTCGGCGGAGCGGGTTCTTGCGGAGGGAGTCCCGCATGAGATCATAATCGTACTCGACCTCAAAGATACCTTCGAGGCCGCACTTGGGACAGATGAGATAATCGTCGCCCTTATAGACGGCCCCGCACTTCGCACACTTCAGCCTCGTTACCACTCCCATCAGGTACGCTCCCAGAGCTCGGCGGCGACGGCGCGCGCCTTCTCAAACACCTTTTCCTCATCCACGACGGACGACCGTCCGCCTTCCACCACGATGTCTCCACCCACGATCACGGTGTCCACCTTGAAACTGCCGAAAATAAGGTGACCCCAAAGATTGTCCCGGTCCAGAGGTGTCGGAGGATCGTATGATGCCACTATCAGGTCGCCCGCATAACCTTCTGCTATCTCCCCCACCTTTGTGTCAAGGAGCATCGAGGCGATGATGGGGCTGTTCTTAAGAAGCATCAACTCAGTCTCCACCCATCCGGCGGCCGGATTGCTCTCGGCGATTCTCCAGCTCAGAAGCCCGGCCCTGGCGTCGTCCATTATGCTCGGCGGGCCGAACCCATCGCTCCCAAAGCCTATTCTCACGCCGTGCCTGAACATCTTGCCGACCGGGGCTATGCCCACCGCGTTCGACAAATTGGATCTCGGGCAGTGAACTACGTTGGCGGCCGAATCGTGAAGATGGCGGATCTCAGAATCGTTGACGTGGACACAGTGGATCGCGAGGGTCTTGGTTGAGAGGATTCCCACATCGGCTAGCCGGGTCACAACCCTTCGCCTGTAGCGCTTCTGGCTGTCCTTGACATCGATCTTATCCTCGGCCACATGAAGATGGTAGCCGATGCCGGCATCTTCGGCCGCATCCCTCGCCCGCATGAGCGTGGGTTGGGAAAGCGTGAACGACGCATGCAGGCCCATCATGGCGCCTATCCTGCTCCCGGCCCCCCCCTTCAAAGTGTTGGCAAACCTGACATTTTCATAGATCCCGAGGGAGGCGCGATCCTGGCCGTCACGATCCGAGACCTCATAGCAGACGCTCCCCCGTGTCCCGACCTCCGACATGCCCGCGGCAATCGAATCCAGGCTTCTGTCTATACAGTAGGGGCTGGAGTGATGATCGAAGAGCGTCGTAACACCCGCCTTGAGGCTTAAGAGGCTCCCGACGAGCGCACTCCAATAACAATCCTCATAGGTCAGCGCCCTGTCCAGCCTCCACCAGAGACCTTCAAGGCACTGACCGAAATTGCGCGGTGCATAGTCGGCAAGCCTTATACCTCTTGCCAGGGTGCTGTAGAGATGGGTATGACAGTTGACAAGGCCCGGCAGCACGACCTTCCCGGCTGCATCAATGATGGTCGCCTTAAGACCTTTGAGCTCCTTCTTGAGATCTCCGGTACCGATCTTTGAAATCTTACCTCCCTTTATCACCACCCAGCCGTCCTCCACCACACCCCTCTTGGTCTTGGTCGTGAATATAGTACCGCCCTTTACGACGGTCACTTGCTTCCGGGCCTTAGCACGCTCCAAAATACCCTCCTTGCTCTCAGGTCCTCTCCAGGAACACCCCACCCCCCCGGCGGCCAAGGAAACGGCCCTCTCTCTGGATGATCCTCCCCCTTAGCATGGTCACCATAGGGAAACCGTATAAGTCTCGGCCCCGGTAGGGCGAGAAATCACAATTCATATGGAGCCTGGCCGGAGTAATACGCTTGGTCGCTGCCGGGTCGATAATGAGGAGATCGGCGTCGCTCCCTATTCTGATCGTACCCTTCCGGGGATAGAGGCCGAAAAGTTTGGCCGGATTTGAGCACAATGTCCCCACCAGCGTCGCCGAGGATATCCTGCCCCCCAGGAAGCCTTCGGTGAACATGAGCGGGAGCAGGGTCTCCACACCCGGCAACCCGCATGGGATCTTCCTGAAGTCACCCCGCCACCGGGCCTTCTGCTGCCTGGTAAAACTGCAATGATCCGTCGATACGACCTGGACTGTGCCGCTTTCCAGTGCCTCCCAGAGGTACTCGTTGTCATCTTCGGTCCTTACAGGCGGGCATGTGGCGAAGAGATGCCCGTTGCTGCGTTTGTAGATCTCATTGGTCAGAGTCAGAAACTGAGGACAGGTCTCCGCACCGACAGGGTAGCCCCGGGCCTGCCACTCCTCCACGATCTCACAGGCCTCCCGTGTGGACATGTGGAATATGTAGACTCGTGCATCGCTTTGCGAGGCAAGATAAATGGCCCGCGCAACGGCTTCGGACTCCGTGAAATTGGGTCTGGAGAGCGCGTGGAGATAGGTTCCCTTCTTGCCTGTCGCAAGCGCCCGTCTCGTGAAGGTCCGGATGAGATGGGGGTTCTCGGCGTGAACACCCACCACGGCTCCCAGCGATGCCGCTTCTTCGAAGACCTCGAAGAGCATGCCGTCGTCGGCCGACCAGCCCCGCTCGTCGTAGGCCATGAAGAGCTTAAAAGACGTAATACCCGAATCGACGACCCGCTTCATCTCCCGCCTGGTCTTCATGCTCCAATCGGTTATGGCGCAGTGCAGACCGTAGTCCACGGCCGCCTCGGCCTCCGCGGCCGCACGGCGCTTCCGGACGGCCCCAAGAAGCGACCCGCCGTCTTCCTGCATAGCGAAGTCTATGATGGTCGTCACGCCGCCGAATGCGGCGGCCACCGTCCCGGATGCGAAATCATCCGAGGAGACCGTACCGCTCACCGGAAGCTCCATATGAACGTGGACGTCGATCGCTCCAGGCATGACGAGTTTCCCCGAGGCATCGAGGACCTCTTTGCCCTGAGGGGGTTCCACCGGGCTCGTTATTGCGGCTATCTTGCCCGCTCTGATCCCGATTGCAGCCTCGTAAACACCGTTTTCACCAAGCACGGTGGCGTTGCCTATGACCAGATCCATCATCAAACCTCCAGGCCGCGGCTCATACCGGCGGATGTGACTCGCACGCGCACGCTTCTACCCTGGCGCGGGACACGCACGGGGTGCGCAGGCTAACCTCCGCTTATCGGAGGAATCAGTTCAAGGGTCATACCGTCCTCAAGAGAACTGTCGACGTCCCCAAGCTCGCCATCGATCACAAAGAGCATGACGAGGTCGCTGTCTATTCCAAGGCCGCTCAACACGTCCTCAACCCTGGCCTCTTCCCCCACCTCCACCTTGCCCGTCGGGGGAATCAGCCGGGCCAGATCCGCAGTCGCTCTGAGTCTTATTTCCATGGTCATTCTCTCTTCAGCGGTCCACGGCAAACTTGAATTTGGTGTCGAAGGTCCCGGGCTCGCCGAGAAGCCTCAACCGTGTTCTACATATGTAAAGGCCCGGAGCGATACCGGTGGAAACCACGCGGGATAGATCGACCGAATTCTCACCGGCGCCGAAGTCATGCACAAGGGGGGTCTTCTCGAGTGACGCATGCCCTACTACAATGCCGAGGATGTCGAAGACCCAGACATCCATGACGGCATTGAAGTCACCTTCGGGATGGAGGATCTCAAACCTGAGCTGAGGTTCCCCCTGGGCGAAACTTACGGGGTTGGGAGTCACATGGAGGTCCCTGAGCATGGCAGCCACGGGCATGATCTCCAGGACGACCTCGACCATGTTGTTGTCGAGATCGCTCTCCGCATCGTCCCCGACCGGCAGCAGGACGAAGGTGAAGGCGATGTCGCCATACGCGTCCGGATCGGTTTCCCACGAGAAGGTGATATGGGTGTGTTCGCCCTGCCCGACCTGAAGCATCTCCGTCGACTCGTATATCAGGCTGCCCGTATTACGACGTCCCTGCCAGACTTCAAGAGTATAGGGCTCGGGCTGGTCCATGGTTCCGCCCACGTTGAGCGCCCGGACCCCGACTTCCAGACTGTCTCCGGCCACCGGGGGCATTCCTGCGCTTCGCCCCTCCCAATCCAATTCGATACTCCCATCGGTAAGCCAGATATCGGGAAGGCTATCCTCCGGCATTTCCGCGAATCTTGCGATCACACCGACAACCATCCGCCCGGCACCTCTTACCATGCCCATGTCCAGGATACCGGATGTATCACCAACCGTGTGGTAGTACGGGTTCACAGGCGGCCCCTTAAGACTTCCCTGGGCCTTGAGCTCCTCAATAAGCATTGTGCCGGGAATACCGATCCTCCAGAAATTCGCATGGTCGCTGATCCCCACACCTGAGAGGTTGAAGAGTTCCACCTCGAAGCCGAGCCCCAGAACCCCGTGCATATCTTCGAGCTGGTCCGCAATCCACTTGGAATTCCAGTCGTAGATGATTTCCAACAATGGGGACTCGTCGACGTAGCCGACCATATCTACGTTAAGCACTCCAAGGATCGAATCCTCAGGCGCAAGATTGGCAACGTAGTAATCACTGCCCAGCAGTCCCAGCTCTTCACCCGAGAAAGCGATGAACTTTATGCCGACATCGAGATCGAGGCCGGACAGCAGCCTGGCACATTCCAGAAGAATCGCAACTCCTGTACCGTTATCGTCACCGCCGGGGGCCGGGATACCTTCCTTATACCACTCGCTCGACCAACCGCTGGTCCTATTGGCGATAGCATCATAATGAGCGCAGATGATGTAGTGCGCGCCGGTCTTACGACCCGGTTTGGTCGCTATGATGTTTACGAAGACGGTGTCACATGGGAACTCGCCAGTGCATGCGAAATCACCGCCCAACTTCTGTATGAATCCCTGCTCAACCACATCACCACCATAGGGGCTCACATATGCGTCAAGCATGCCGCTGATATAGGGCACCACTTCCTGCCTGGTTTCAGGCCTGACCTGGAACCTCGAGCGGTACCGGCTGTTTGCGTCATCGTACTCAAGGAAGTGAAGCATGTCCTTAAGCCGAAGGCTGTCCACGGAATCGGTCATGGCCCTCAGGAATTCCGCTCTCCGGCCGTCAAGCGGGCGGCGCTCCAGCAAATCCTCCACCATACGCTTGATCCAGGGGGCGGCCTGCATCCGCTTAAGGGGTCGGAGTTCCACTCTCACCACGAAGTAACCCTCGGCCAGAAGATCGTATGCGGCATCCTCCGAAGCGGCAAACACCGTGTTAACACCTTCCGTAAGAAGAATCTCCAGCCCCGGCCTGCGGGCGATCTCCTCCGGAATCGGAGTGGGAGTGACCCACATGGGGAGCTCGACCGCCGGCATAACCATCGTGGCCGCCAGAGGCGGCATCTCACCCGCCACGGTGGCGGAAATCAAAATAAGAACATCGTCCGCGGAGATCGCATAGGCCGGACAATCCTCTAGCAGCGGATTGGCTAAGGCGTATTCGCGATCGACAACGGCAAGCAGGGCATCACGTCGATCACCATGTACCGACGCAAATAGCCCCAACACGATAATGCCTGCCATGAGAAACTTGAGGGCAGACCCTGATCTTGTCATTTGCCTCGCTCCAGTCTGCATTCCCGTACCGGGCTCTCACCCGCCCGGAGGCCCCTGCGCGGCCTTTGTGATGCCTACAGCCTCAGTGAGTAGTAGGCCATGAACTGAGATCTATCCTCGTCGGTCTCATAGATTGTCACTGCATACTTGGCTGCCAACTTGCCCCATGGCGCCATGTTAAATGATAAGACACTGTACCATCTCGAACCATCGCTTTTCAACATCTCGATTGCCGGATAGTACGGTACCCCGGGCTCATACTGGTATATCCTCGCACCATAGGCGCCAATTGTGAAGGTATGGAAACCGACCTTGAGGACCGCGCTCTTTCTTATGTCAAGAGCGAGATCGAGTCTTAGGAGATCGGATGTTGAGGTCTCGTCGTCGCCGGCCTGGTCCTCGGTATACCTTAGGTTCTCATACCGCACACGTATCTCGAACCACCTGGCGGCATGAATGCGGATATCGAGCCGGCTTCTCAGCCTGCTCCTGGCTTCCGTGGGATCGTCGGGCCGCGCCGGAGGCTCTTCGGTAAGAAGCAGTTTCTCGCCTACGCTTAGGATGAGGTCCCCTACCGGGACTCTGATGTCAAGGAAAGACTCCGAACCGGACGGGCTCGACAGGCCTTCCCCTGCGGGTCTTCGCTTGTGAAGATCGTTACCTATGGAGACGAGCGCTTTACCGAAGGGCCGGAATGCCAAGCGAGTGAGGACTCCTCTCTCTCCGGTGGCATAGCCTGAATAAAACGCAAACGGCCGGGCATGAAGACTGAGGAAGCGCTCGCTATAGCAGCGCCCCAGGACAAGCAACTCCAGGCTCCGCCGATCATAGCCGAAGCCGGCGATGACGGCTCGGCCGCCGCCCGAGAGCGCTCCCTGGACAAAAACGGCGGTGGCATCGCCGAGCAGAGCCAGATCACAGCTTCCCATCGCCTTCCAATCGCCGCCCATCCAATCCAATCGTGATATGCCGAACTCCCGGCTATGTCTCGAGAGCGACAGGTCCAGCCCTACACTCACTCGATCTCCACCGCAGCGGAATGCCAACGCCCCCAGATCCTCACGGAGCGCATCCTCGCCCTCGCCATCCATGTGAAGGCCGGTCGTACCGAGCGACGTCACGTTGCCATCCTCATCGAGTCGGGCATCGAAGCCGGTCTGGGATAAGGCCAGGCAGAGGCCTGTGTGTTCACCCTCATACTCGAACGCCAGCCCCCGCATGGCGAAGTTCTCATCAACCGAGGTATAGGGCTTTACGCCGAAATCGCCCTGGCTGAAACGCCATGGGTCCACCGTTGATGGGGAATAGCCATAAGGGTTTGAGAAGACAAGGCCGTGGCCCGACACCATGACGAAATCGCCTGCAATCAGTCTGCCCTGCGGAATCCGGATGCCGGCAAAGGCGGTCTGCAGATCATTGAATTGGGTTTCGCCGCGGTCCTTTTCAGCCAGGATGCCCGCGTCATAGATCGAATAGGTCGCGCCCATACGAAGGTAGGTCTTGACGTCCCGGTAAGAACTCGCCACCGGGGATGCTATGACGCGCGACCGCAGGTATGCCTCCACCGGTTTCACTCTCTTGGCCGGAGCAACAACCACTACGAAAGGACGCAGCAGATCGACCAGTCGATGGTCCACACCTTCAATCTTCAAAAGGTCATCGAGGCTCGTGAGCCCCCCGCTCCTTCTCAGGGCCACGATCTCACGGGCCAGCCAGGGGCTTACCCATGGAAGCCGGGCGAGATCCTCACGCTTGGCCTCAAGCAGATTGACCGGGGCCCTGACGATGGTGTCGAGTTGATTGAGGAGGCTCATGTAGGCCTCCTCGTCTTCGACATCCTTGAAGATCTCTTCGTAGGGGTCGGCATGCGCGCCAATACAAAGTGCTATGGTGAGGAGTATGCATACAAGAGTTATTCGGAATCTCGCAGTCATTCGCCCCGCAATTCGAACACGAGTATCTCGGGCCGGCACAGAAATCTCATAGGAAAGATGTTTGTACCCAGCCCCCCGGTAACGCTCAGGAGAAAGCCGTCATGGCGGTACAGACCCGCGATGTAATCACTTCTGGCTGTGTACGGAATCAGTTTGACGACGACCGGGAGCCCAAACTGGCCTCCATGGGTATGCCCCGAGAAGACCATGTCCACATTGTAGGCTTCCAGATCCTCCAGCAGACTGTCGGGATGGAAGTGGCACAGTACGAGGACCGGCTTGAATTCGTCGATACCGGCAAAGGCTTTGCCGACATCTTCTCTGCCGGACACCGGATCATCCAGGCCGACCAGCGTGAAGTTGCCGCAGTCGACGCTTTCATTGATAAGAATATGATAGTCGAGCGAATCCTTCGGCAGCCGCCCGCACTTGATCGACCGGAGAAGCAGCCTATCCGCATTGCCGAGCACCAGATAGGTCCCATGTCCGGCCTCCAATCCGGTTAGAAAATCAAGGCCTGGCCTCAACTTGCCGTGGGATTTGATGAGGTCCCCTGTGAAGAATATGTAATCCGGGTGGATACGGTTTATCATTTCTCTCACCTTGACCTCGCGGAAACCGCTCCTGGTCGTGTGGATATCGGAAATATGCACTATTCTGACCGTCTCGGGGCCCAGCCCCTGAATGTTGAGGTGGTGGGTCTTCTGCGTGATCCAGTAAGGCTCTATGAGACCGGAATACGCTATCAGTCCGGCAACTACGATGAGCAGGATGTATCGCTTCTTCATGTCCCTTCCCTAGCGTAAACCTAACACAGGCTTTGATAGGCGGTCAACAACGGGAAGCGCCGGCGGATGGAAGGCGGGTGGAGGCCACCGCGCGGGAACCATCCACCCAACCCGCCGACTTCGGTCCTTACAGATAACAAGTTCCGTGCCACCCCCGTTAATACAATCTCACCAACGCGAGCCAAGCAAGGACCATTCCTGCCAATGGCCGGTGTCACCACCATGACACCTCCGTCCAAAAACCTTACGGATGTCGCATAGGCTCTCGCGGGCCCCGACGCTGCGAGATTCGGGCGGCGGGAGGCCCTCCCCTGAATTAAGGTGACAGTTAACTTAATTCCTGTAGGTCAGACCGGCCTCGTGGGTGAGGCCGAGATCGAGGTGGAGACTGGCCGACATGTCCAGCGCGATCCGCCCGAGGCCCAGACCGAGCCCGAGGCAGAACTCCTTCGGATCGGTCCGAATCCCCGACCTTAGCTTGATACCCTCCACCAATCGCACCTCAACACCCGTGGCAATTGACGTTGGAAATCCGGCTTCCTTGGATACTTCGACGCCGAAGGTGAATCTTCCACATACGTCGTAACCGAGGCCCACCGCGATATCGGCGGGGCACCTCTCACCTGCCCGCGTAAGCCCGAGAGAAAAGGGATTCCGGGCACCGAAAAAGACCTCGATCTCCGGCAGGACTCGGGCATAGCATGCAATATCGAAAAGAAGTGCACGGTCCATTATCCTGTGCTCGAGACTTACCGTTCCGAAGCGTACGGTGGGTTCGAGCCGGAGCGTGCCGGTCCTCAGGTGACACGAGAAAACATAGGTCTGTTCGACATAGGAGAGTACACTCAAGGTCTGGTATGCAAAACATAGGTTCAGATCGTGCCGGAGCGCGACCTCGGCGGAGGCCCCAACGAATGCGGCCTCATCCAGACCGAAAGGCTTGAAACCATAGACCTGAAGCGCGCGGAGACTCACCCCACCGCTCGCTTCCGGATCGGCCGTGGTATAGAAGCCGAGGGGCGTGCCTTGGGCCAAATCGGTCGCGGCCCCCCTCCCTGCCGGTGGAAGCGGCTTCAGTTCGAAGGCCGCGTCTACCGACGACAAAGCCGTAAACACGCAGACTGCCAAGAGAGCTGCCCCTGTTCTTAGTCCCGATTTCATCGCCGCACCAGAATGAGAGGCGACTTGGCCCTGAAAGTCTCGCCGGAGGCATGCATCTGAGCTTCGAACATCAGGACATACACCCCCGTATGAGCCTTGGACCCACCATCACAGCACCCGTCCCAGAAGGTGACCCTGCCTGAATCGACTGTCTCCCCGTCTATCAGTCTTCTTACCAGCCTCCCGTTTACATCGAACACACTCAAGCGCACCAGACCTTCACCCGGCAAGGTCACTGAAACGGCCACAAGATCGTCCTTGCCGTCACCATTCGGGCTAAAGGTCTTGGAGGACAAGCTGAGAACGCTCCCTTCGGTCGGCAGGTGAAAGGACACGCTGTTCAGCGCTCCGGGGCTGCCCGACGAAGCCCCGAAGTGAGGCGACCAGTTGGCTGCATACGGCGAGGATGCACCGGGGTCGATCCGTTCGACCGACCTGCCCGGATCGGTCCAGCTCTGGGCGTAGGCGACCGAATCCACCATGGTTCCGTAGCGGTCCCGAATCACAACCGCGTCCGCAAACCCGAGGGGTCCGTCGACGTCGTTCAGGGTGGTCCACCCTCCTAACGGGCGGTGAAACACCGCTTGGGAGACATCCGGATGTATGGCCTGGAATATCTCCTCATCTTCCACGAGAACCAGGTACTTGCCCTTTTCCACCAGGAGATCATGGTCTGCGATGTCTTTGGGGCTTCCCCTCGAATCCTCGAGTGTCCAACCCTTGACATTCAATAGGCCGGTGCTCCGGTTAAGGACTTCAATCCATTCGCAGTCGCGCCCGTCGGGTTTGAACATTATCTCATTGACCACAAGCGGCGGAGGGGGGACTACGATCGAGGTGAACACCGTATCGTTCCGGTTCCACCTGTCATCACGACACCTGAGCCATGCCATGGCCCCGTGGTGTCCCGATCCCGGATTGGGGACCCGCAGCACCATACCGATGGTCTCGGCGGGATTGATGTCATCCAAGATAGACATGCTGTCACTGCATCCGCCGAGCCGTGCTGCGAGCACCGCCCCATTCCCGCAGGCTTCGGTCCCGGCGTTTGTGACTTTGCAGACAAGATCGATCTCGGGGAGCGTTGGAGGAGTGTATCGGGACAGCCCCAGGGCAAGCAGTTTTAGATCCCTCGGAGCGTGGTTGTAATCGGACGGGCTCGGGGCCGCAAAGCCTGCGAAGTCCATCCTGTTTGAGCCGGTGTCGCATCCGTCGGGGTCCCTGCCTATGCTCGATCCCGATCCCGCATCTGCGGCCGGTTCCCCCTCGAAGTACTCCTCGAAGCCGAGGTTTCCCCAACCTACCACGTCAGTCCCACCCACCGGATCGGTGAGACGGCAACCATCGGGGCCGTTCTGAAGATCCAGTGCCGTCACGGCATCCGACAGGGGTAAGACTCCCTCTTCACCTATAACAAAGAAGCCGCGCGGCCCGATCGTGTCCGTCCGCGAACCTGTCCACTCCAGCTTCCACCTCGCCTGGTAGCTCCCGTTACCGGTCTCGAAGATCCAGCCTTCAAGACCTATCGCCGCGTCGGCCTGATTGAAGAGCTCCACAAACTCATAGCCGCCGTCGCGTCCGGCGGGATCATAGAGCACCTCATTGATCACAACCGGGATGCCTTCAGCCCATGCCGCCAGGGCCGAGAGAACAAGGGAAAGCCAAACCCAGGAGAGCCACACCACCACACATACCCTATTCACATTTCCACCCCCTCTACCACCACCCACCGGCCATTAAACCACAGCCCACACCCCAAGTCAACCCCTTCTTCCAATCAAGACGACAGATTGCTTAGCCCGGACTATTCATAAACCTCGTCGCGAGGTGACGGAGATGCCAGCGGTGGCAAGGAAGACGAGTGAGCCGACCGGAGGCGTATCTTAGCGATACATCGAGGATCGGCAAGCGAGGATGACGCTGTCAACACCGGCAGATACGCCGCCGCAGCAGAGGGCTTGTGAATAATCCGGGCTAATTCCGCGATGGCTCCACGGTGGCGTCGGGGTTCCACCCACTACGAAAGCCGTCGGGCGCAGAGGCCCGACGCTACGGGTACGCCGCAGGCACGAG
>JALGWN010000317.1 GCA_025774115.1 bacterium | reverse complement strand
GCCGCAGGCACCGCCTTGTAACCGTAGTTGATGATGCCCGCCTCGCCCTCCTGCTTGACCTTTCTGAATTCTATCTTAACAGGCATACCTGTTTTGATTTCTTCGGGCAAGCAATCGACTATCTGGCACTGGATCATAACTCCATCATCGAGCTTGACCACACCGATAGCGTAAGGAGCTTCATCCGTGAACTCACACGGGGCAACACGAATAATCGTGAATGTTTGCACCTTGCCCGTGCCCGAAAGAACGACATCTTCGAACTCCCGCTTGCCGCACTCAGCGCAGATAAGCCTCGGGGGAAACCAGACGGCTCCACAGCCCTTGCACTTCGAAGCTTCATACCTGTAGCGCTGAGGTATCTCTCTCCAGTATCTTGCTGACGTCGACATCTACGCTACCTCCAGAATGTGGACAACCGAACTGGCACAAGTACCACCCATGTTCTGTGCAAGACCGCGCTTGGCATCCTTGACCTGTCGCTCACCTGATTCGCCTCTGAGCTGCTCTGTGATCTCGCAGATCTGGGCGACACCGGTTGCCCCCACGGGATGGCCCTTGGACTTAAGCCCGCCGCTTGTGTTTATCGGAATTCTACCGCCTATCGCGGTCTCGCCGTTCTCCGATACCGAACCGCCCTTGCCCTTCTCAGCAAAGCCCAGCGCTTCGATAGCACAGATCTCGGCAATCGTGAAGCAGTCGTGCACCTCTGCAAGATCTATGTCAGAGGGCTTGACCCCCGCCATCTTGTGCGCTTTCTCCGCAGCGCTCTCAGCTGCCGCAAGCCAGGTCCTGTCTTTCCGCTGGTGCAGGGCAATCGTATCGGTTGCCTGGCCCGAACCACTCACCCGTACGAGAGGTTTCTTGGAGATCTTCTTGGCCGTCTCGAGCGGACACAGGATAACTGCCGCAGCCCCATCGGTGATCGGGGAGCAATCGAGTATGGTCAGCGGGTCGGCTACCATGACCGCGCCGGCCACCTTATCCACCGTTAACTTCATCCGGTACTGGGCGTTGGGGTTCTTCGAGCCGTTGTCGTGGTTCTTGACCGACACCTCTGAGAGCTGCTTCCTCGTCGTACCGTACTTCTCCATGTGCGCTCTTGCCATCATGGCATAGAGACCCGGGAAGGTAACACCATTATAGTCTTCATACTCCTGATCGGCTGCCGTTGAGAGCGCATATGTCGCGCCACCGCCATCAACATCCGTCATCTTCTCGACGCCACCAACGAGTACGATCTCACTCATACCGGAAGCGACCTCGATAAGGCCCTGTCTGAAGGCGATTCCACCCGATGCGCATGCCGACTCAACCCTTGTTGCGGGAATGGGACATACACCCAGATAGTCGGCCATCAGAGCACCCAGATGCTCCTGCCCGGCGAAGAGCCCGGAGGACATACACCCGACATACATGGAGTCGATCCTGTCAACCCCGGCATCATCGATAGCATTCAAGGCCGCCTCGACGAACACGGCCCGCAGGGACTTGTCCCATAACTCGCCCCACTTCATCATGCCTACGCCGATAACTGCTACATCTACCATGATCACAACTCCTCAATCAGTGTTTTCAGCCTATTCACCCATTCTTATCTTTCCACGGAACTTAGCATAAGTGCCGTAGTCAAGTTGGATTGTCTCTCGGTCCAGATAGTCAGTCGTCTTCAACGCAAGATCCTGAACCTTGCCGATCCGGTCCGTGACCCTGTATATGCAGCCGTCACTTCCTGCACCCGAACCGTAGGACACCATGAATATCAGCTGGCCGGGCTTGGCAACGTCTAGCACCGCCGTAAGCCCCATCGGGGAGGAGCCGGAATAGGTGTTACCCAGTCTCGGACAGAGGAGCCCGGTCTCTATCTGCTCCGGCTTAAATCCAAGCCGTTTGCCAACCGTTGTCGGGAACTTGCCGTTGGGCTGATGGAAAACGGCGTAAGCGAAATCCTCAGGCTTGGTGCCCGAGATATCAAGTAGCGCCGTCGCTGCGCCGGTTACGTGCTTGAAATATGCGGGCATACCGGTGAACCGGCCTGCATGGCGCGGGTAGTGCATGTATTCCCTCCGCCAGAAGTCAGGCGTATCGGTCATATACGAGTTAGTGTGTTCGACCTCGGCGACGGTATCGTTCTTACCGAAGATGAAGGCAGCAGCTCCAGCTGACGCTGAATACTCGAGTGCGTCACCGGGTGCGCCCTGCGAAGTATCCGCCCCGATACCGAGGGCATACTCCATCTTGCCGG
>JALGWN010000316.1 GCA_025774115.1 bacterium | reverse complement strand
CTTTTGAATTCCCTGGGCGTTATCGTCGTTGCGGTGAAGCCGTCTTTGCAGACGATCACACCGTCCCGGGTCTTCCGAAAGTCTATCTCGCCGAGAAGCCCCGCCTCAGACTGGAGTCTGAACCACTCCAGCCGGTCATCCCAGAAGTGTTCAGAGTACGTGGAGAAGAGAACAACCCCTCCCGGCCTTGTAACGCGGAGGGTTTCCCTTATCAGGGCCCGCTGGTCGACATGAAACGCCGATATGCCATTCTGGATGCAGACGACAACATCGAACACGTCATCATGGAAGCCAAGCCGAACGGCATCCATACAGAGGATGAAGCAGTCCGGCAGACCGGCCAGGCCCCCTTGCCCCATTGCCAGGCTTGAAAGCGCCGTATCGATGCCGACCGTCAGGTTCGTCTTCCCGGCAAAGCGGGGCAGAACCCGCCCGTAGCCGCAGCCAAGATCGAGAACGGCGTCACCCGGACGGATTCGCTTAAGAACATGGCTTACTTCGGCTTCAAGGTATTGTTGTATACGTGGAGGTGCGATCTCATAGACCTGTTTCAAGCGCTCCGCAGCAAGATTATCATCGTAATAGCTATACATTTCACTATTTTACAGCCCATGCTATCCTCGGTCAAGCCATGCCTGGATCTCAGCGATGCCATCTACCCCTCAAGCGGGCTACCTCTTATGCCGAAATACTAAAGGCATGGGTTATTCGGGACCCTTCCCGTGACCCGGGCACCAAACAAGGATGTGCAAGGGGAAGAAACATGAACTGCAAGCTTCATGACAAGCCCAAGGAGACTGTCTGCGCAAGGTGTTCCGATGCTGTATGCCCCAAGTGTGCGGAGTATATCGACGGCAGCTGGTTCTGCCCTCGGTGTGCGATCATGGAACGCGGCCTCGCAGCCGGGCTGGATTATTTCGCTATGGTGGCGGTCGGGACCGGTGAGCCCGGCTACACCGATGAGGTAGGCTAGCCGTAAGTCGGCGCGAACTCCGACCAACGGGAAACCGGCAGGATCAAGAGCAGATCTACAACAGGCGGGTAACTCCTACATCAAGCGATAGCTGCTTAAGCGATGACGGCCAGGGGGCTGGTGAGACTCCTATCCCGATCATGAACCTCGTCCGCTTCCCAAGTTTTGCCACCAAGCCTTCTTTGACCCCTGTTCGCCCGTCCCATCCGAGAGACCCCTCGATCTCCACCCAACTGCGGACACGTCGGACGGCCCTGACAGTTAACTCGGGCTCCGAGGTTACAAGTGCTCCATTACCAAGCCCCTGGCTGTAGATGACGGCGAAGTCCGTGCCTGACCACGGACGCGCAGCGAGAAGACTCAGGTGCGGGACCCTCCTGGTCGTGAAGGCCGCTATGTCGCGTGATTCATTGGCACTCGTGATCAGCGAATCGGGATCGTCCCCTCCTAGCACTATATCGTCAAAAAGGAAGGTATTTACTTCCTCACGGCACCCTTTGGTCCATCTGATGGTGGAAAAGACGTCACGAAGATATGCACATATCGTTATATCCGTATGTATCTTGTGTTGGAACCCCAGGTCCAGTGCATAGCCGGTGCCACCCCTTGCAGTCCTGAGTTCTATCCTGCCATCGCCGCTGATTCCAGTTTCACCCGAGTGGAGCCTCCCCTGTGCGTGAGTAATCCCACCATAGGCGAATCCTTTGATCACCCTGACACCACCACCGATCGATGTCGCGTCTCCAAGTGCAGGTATCCGTCTTGAGTAGAAGGCTCCTATCTCCGCCGAGGCAACCGCCTCGCCGGCCGCATCGTCGAGATGGTAGGTTCTGCCCGTCTCATTTCCAAAAAGCACAAGATCGAGGACATCCCTGGGAAGGTTGATATTCTCGCCGGCACGCAGGGCCATCGTTATCGCCACGTTGCCGATCACAACACCACCCCCGCGGGCCTCAGCCATAGAGAATATGCTCAATCCTCCATCCGGTACGGAGCCGACTATATCGCGCTTCTGGCCGTCGGTAAGGAACTGGCCGTTATACATACCGTAGTCGCCCAATGAGAAGCCGTTGCTCCCGAGATTGAGCCCGAGGGAGAAGTACTCAACTTCGGTCTTTTCCTGTCCGGCCACGAATGGCAGACCGGCGTCGAGCCCCCGGGCAGCCGTCACGTCCGGGGCGAGGGCCAGTATCAACACCATCAGAGGCACCAGTGAGCCCTTCAAGATCCGACCCTCCTGACCACTTCGACTCTTCCTTCTATATACATGGA
>JALGWN010000315.1 GCA_025774115.1 bacterium | reverse complement strand
AAAGGAGAACTCCCAGATCGTGTGGCTCGTATCCGGTTCGTTGGGGGATACGGTCCAACTGACATTGGATCGGAAGTTCTGCAGGCTATCGGGAGTAACCGTCCCCGAGCCGTCCTCATAGATCCGGATCTCGTAAGCCGTTGGTCCGATGCTGAAGGTGAACTTGTTGTATTCTCCTATGTTCAGCCCTCCGGAGGTGCCGCCATCGTCTGCATTGACTATCCAATCGTTAATCACATAGAACGTGCCCGGAACCATGCCTCCGCCTTGGATATAGTCGAAGTAGATACGGGAGTAGCTGCCTTCGATATAGGGGATGTCGGACCATTCATCCACCTGCGCGGTGACTAATACTGCAGAGACAGCTAGTACCAGCACAAACACCACACTCATCCTGGTCAGCATGGTCACACTCTCCTTTCCACGGATGTCCATCATGGACACGCAATCACCAATGTTGTGTGGGCATGCCCGCAATTCGCACTTCTGTGCGGGGCGCGCAGAAGAATCCACGCCCACTCAAACCGACCGTACAGGTCTTGCCGCATATTCTGAAACCGGAAATCCAAGCTCTGAACGGCGCCATTATAACCCGGAAGGCCGCCAATTGCAACAGAAAACCGGCACCACCAGGGGATTACATTCAGAGCCATCAGGCCTCCGCCCCCTCACCACCAGGCGCTCAACAGGTATACTGCAAACCCTTTCTCCATGAATAATATAGGGGGTTAAGGCGTATAGATAATGGAGGCTGGAATGATGGAAGAGGCGATGGTAGGATCGGTGGGACTCAGACGACTGCAGGAAGGGCAGGTTGTGGGATCAAGCCAGGCCCTATCGGACGGTGAGATCATCGAGGCGGTCAAAAAGGGCGATCGCGATGCTTACCGTGAGATAGTGGATAGGTATAAGCGACGCGTCTACCACATGGCCCTGGGGCTCGTGGGGGATCCCCAGGACGCCCTGGATGTTTCCCAAAGTGCCTTCATAAAGGCCTACAAGAACATCAGGCGCTTCGATACCGGGAGGCCTTTCATGCCCTGGTTCTACCGGATTCTGCGGAACCTGTGCCTCGACCATATCAGGCGCTCCAGACGCCGGCGCGAGGTCCCGCTCTCGGAGGCACTCATTCTTGCAGACGACTCTGCGGAAAGGGAGACCGGTCCGGCGCTCCGGCAGGCGATAGATGCTCTGGCCGCAGAGCAGCGCGAGGTCGTGATTCTTCACTATTTCGAGGGTCTTTCATACAAGGAGATGGCCTCTGTGCTGGGAAAGCCGATGGGGACCATAATGTCCACGCTTTACCATGCCAGGAAGAAGCTCAAGGTAGCTCTCGGGGGTGTGCGGCCGAGCAGTGAAGGGGGAGAGTGAGAAAATGGACCATGAGAAACTGAAAGAGCTTGTCTCTTCATATCTCGATGGCGAGCTGGGGCAGGAAGAGCGAGAGCTCGTAGAGAGGCATCTTGAAGAATGCTCTGAATGCAGGCAGGCCTATCGGGAGATGAGCGAGCTCGGGGAGGTGATGGGAAAGATGACTATCAAGGAACCTCCCAAGGAGGTATGGAAGATGTACACCGAGTCTGTCTACAATCGGCTGGAGAGGGGAATCGGCTGGATACTGCTTTCCATAGGTGCCATGATCGTTCTCTTCTTCACGGGTTACCAGGCGCTGAAGGGACTCATCCTGGATCCGGGTGTTCCACTGATCATCAAGGGTGGTATCCTTTGCGGTCTGGCTGGGGTGGTAGTGCTTCTGGTATCGCTCGTACGCGAGCGCCTCTTCGTCAACAAGCGTGAGAGGTATAAGGAGATCGAGAAATGATAATCACGACCTCGGATATGATTGCCGGCAAGACCATCAAAGAGTCCAAGGGGCTGGTGAGGGGAAACACCATTCGTGCGCGCCACGTCGGCCATGACTTGATGGCGTCCTTGAGGGGGGTAGTGGGCGGCGAGATCACAGACTATACCAAGATGCTGGCCGAATCCCGGGAGCAGGCCATAGACAGAATGATCGAAGAGGCGGAGTCCATAGGCGCCAACGCCGTTGTGGGGCTCAGGTTTTCCACCTCGATGATCATGCAGCAGGCTGCCGAGATACTCGCCTACGGCACAGCCGTCGTGATTGAGTAGTACCGCGGGGGTAATGGTGAATACCCGAGGCGGCCCGATAGATCTGTGGCACACCGAAGCCGCGAAGCAAGCCCTCCAGCAGTTTGATCCGGATTAGAACTGCTGCACGGGGGGCGGCT
>JALGWN010000120.1 GCA_025774115.1 bacterium | reverse complement strand
AAGAAAGGTGCAATCTCGATCTACAATGTGACTGGCCAGCGCGTTGCCAAGCTCTCTATCCGGCCCTCCGCGGGACGTGGTAGCGAGGTGATCTGGGACGGCCGCGGCATGGATGGACGTCGGATGTCGCCGGGGGTCTATTTCTGCCGGCTGGAAGCAGCGCAGGGAACGATCACCAGGAAGTTCCTCATGCTGCGATAGTATCATGTGACCCCATGAGGCTCGCGCAAGCCAACAGGTGACAGCTCCGTTTGATGTGATGTAAGGCCGCACTTTGCCTTTGGGGTTTCCAGAGTAGGAGAGACTGCTCAGTCCATGCATTCGTCGCGAAAGGAGTCACGACGCTACGGCGGAAGCGTCTGGGCTCCGGCAGGGCATACGTAGCATTGCCACTCCCGTGGCAACGAAGGTTTTGTAGCGTCGGGTCTCTGCGCCCGACGACCCTCGAATCTAAGTGCCCGACATGCCATCCCCGACATTTTGCTCCGGGTGTTCTGTCAAGAAGATGTTGTATCTGCCGCCGCGATTCTGTAAATTGGTAGGGTTGTCAGGCGAAAACATACTGTACCCTTAGATCGTGAGGTTGACTCGATGGATGCACGACTTCAAAGACTGGCCAGGACACTGATTCACTACTCGATAGGTTTGAAAAAAGGACAACTGCTAAAGATTCAGGGTGAGGCGGTTGCCACGCCCCTTATCAAAGCGGTCTTCGATGAGGCCGTCAGAGTGGGAGCCCATCCTTACGCCCAGATAAGGGTCCCGGACAATGAAGAGACGCTCTTGAAGCTGGGCAGTGATGCCCAGCTTAAGTACATATCGCCGGTCACCAGGACCGAGTCCAACAAGATCGACGCCCTCGTGGCCATTTGGGGTACTGAGAATACCAAGTATCTGTCGGGTGTGGACCCCAAGCGGCAGGCCTTTTCCCGGAAGAGCAAGGGCCCACTGATGAAGAAGTTGTTCAAGCGTATTGCGGATAAGTCGCTCTCCTGGGTGGGCACACAATTCCCAACGTTGGCAGATGCCCAGGCGGCCGGTATGTCATTGACCGAGTATGAGGACTTTGTCTATAAGGCCGGCCATGTAGACAAGGGCGATCCTGTAAAGCACTGGAAGAAGGTCGCCAAAGGCCAGGCCCGCCTGATTAAGATCCTCAACCGGATAGACCGGCTTCACATCCGGGCTGAAGGGACCGATCTTAAGATGCGTGTAAAGGGCCGCAAGTGGGTCAACTGTGCGGGCACCGAGAATTTCCCGGACGGCGAGATCTTTGCCAGCCCTATAGAGAACACGGTTGAGGGTCGCATCCACTTCAGCTTCCCGGCCTGCTATATGGGGCGCGAGGTCGAAGATGTCCACATCGAGTTCAAGCATGGCCGTGCGGTCAAAGAGAGCGCCGGCAAGAACGAGGCCTTCCTCAAGGCCATGCTCGGCACCGACAAGGGTGCGCGGTCCGTCGGCGAGATTGCGATAGGCACCAACTATGACATCAAACGCTTCTCCAGGAACATCCTCTTCGATGAGAAGATAGGCGGTACCTGTCACATGGCCCTGGGAGCGTCGATACTCGAGGCGGGGGGCAAGAATCACAGCGCGATCCACTGGGACATGATCTGCGATCTCAAGAAGGGTGGCGAGATCACCGCCGACGGCAAGGTGATCTACCGAAACGGCAGGTTCACCATATAGCATTGAAGAGGGGCCTCGGTCTGGTTGGCCTGAGGCCTTTCACCGTTTGCATTCAGTGGATAGGATTGGACCGGTGAGTGCCTTCGTTTCACTCACCGGGGGTATCCTCGGCGGTGGTTCGTAAGACAACCCTGCTCTCGTGGGCGATCACCCAACCGTTTGCGACCACCCACACTGTTCCCTGGATCTCCAGCCGGCCGAATCTCACGTGGCCGCGGTACTTCATCGCGCCTCGGAAGCCGTGGTCGATTCCGGATAAGCCTTCCTCGAGGAACTCGGCCCTCGACCAGAGCAGCCCCGGTTCCCATCCGTACCGGTGTGTCAGCCCGTACCAACTCACGAAGATGTTGGTGACGGTTCTGCTTTCACCGGACAGATAGGGTCTGATCTCCCCGGTGGAGGCTAGGTGGTCGGCCAGAGCTTCCGAAAGGAGGCCGTTCTCGTCGAGCCCGGCATGGCGCTCATATGCCTTGACTGCCGAAACCGTGTTGGGCCCCACGATCCCGTCCATTTCCGCAATTCCATATCCCCGCAGCCAGAGCTGGCCCTGGATGAATCTCGCCAGGCCGTCCTTGCTGTCGATACCGGCTCCGGCCAATCTAAGGATGCGGGCGATTCGAATGTAGCCCCGCTCGAGCGACGACCTGAGGGGCGGGACACCGTCGAGGTCTCTTGCATCGGTGTTGGCTCCCTGCTCAAGCAGCATGTCAACGATAGGGGAGTAGCCGCACTTGACTGCCCGGTGTAGTGGTGTCACCCCTTTTGCGTCTCGTGCCTCGAGATCGGTTCCTCTGCTGAGGAGGAGGGCTACCGTCTGCGTCCTCCCGTTTTCAATGGCCCAATGCAATGGTGTCTCCATCTGCTTGTTGGCCCTGTCTATCGAGGCGCCGCTAGCGAGAAGGAGCCCGGCGGCCCCGTATTGGCCGGAGCCGGAGGCAAGATGAAGTGGGGTATTTCCCTCTGTGGCGCTCTGGATATCCAGATCGGTGCCGTTGGCAACGAGGATTCCGATTACATTGGTATGACCCATTCGGGCCGCATAGTGAAGCGGTGCCACACCGCTGCTGTCCTTCTCATTGACGTCGGCGCCGCGCACCAAGAGATCCCTGATCACATCCGTATTGCCTTTGTAGGCTGCAGCATGAAGGTGACCCGCCGAGACGGATTGGTTCTGCATTGAGATAAAGGCGAATACCGAGAGGGCAATCAGCAGTTTGAGCCTCATTTTCTCCTCTGCGATCTGAGCTAAGGTCCCATGGTTTACAGGAACCCACGCACGGGAAGTATCACAGCCAACAAGCGTGAGATTAGCATCCCGGCCTGCCTGCCTGCAAGATCAAAGGGGAAGTGGGGGCTTGAGATATGGAGGATACGGCGGGTGGGATGTGGTTCCGGCGGTCCGGGGGCCTCAGCCGCGCGACTGGGTACATGGTCGGGCAAGGGGGTCGGGGGCGGGAAGTGCTCGGCGTCAGATGAAAGTGGACTCGAATAGGTGTTGAATTAGGCTGCACTCTGGTAGCCCGGGATCTGGTAAGCCCCGTTCAGGTAGCACAGTCAGAGGAAGGGGAAAGACCGGTGCTCTACGCTATTGATCCACTCAATGACTAAGATGCTTCTGCTTCGGTGAGAAGCAGGTTTTCAATTCGTGCTCCCGTCCCCATGCTTATGAGCTTCTCACCACCTGGGGCCAGATCAAGGCTGAGTTTGGGGAATAGAACGCAAGCAGAAGCCTGTTGCCGTTACTGGTCGGCCTAGTGTAACTTACATATCAGGGTTGGTATGGAGCCTGACTAGCAGTGGAAACGTCATCATGTAGGTACCACGGTGGCGCTGACAAAACGAGCAGGCTGAAGCAGACACCGCGATTTGCCAAGGGGGATAGGATGTGCAGGTCGAAAGGGAGGACGAGGACCGAGAGAGAGGCAAAAGGGGAACCGAGCTCTCCCGGTGTCATCGATCCGGGCGGTATGTTTCGCTTCTACAACATGGATTGCATTGAGGGATGCAAAGAGCATGTGGGGGACGGAAGCGTCGATCTCATTGTAACAGATCCTCCCTATGGGATTGAAGGGCATACCCTACACAAGCATTACAACCGCAATGAAGAATTCGTAATAGATGGATATATCGAAGTCCCGGCTGAGCAGTATGCCGAGTTCAGCAGAGCATGGATTGCAGAGGCCGAGCGCATTCTCCGTCCAGGTGCGGCCATGTATGTTGTGTCGGGTTACACACACCTGACAGATATACTAATTGCTCTTCGAGCCACATCATTGCAGGAAGTCAACCACTTGGTCTGGAAGTACAACTTCGGTGTATATACTACGCGAAAATACATATCATCACATTATCACATTCTTTACTACACGAAACCCGGCAAGAAGAGCGTATTCAACACCTTCTCGCGATTCGGCCCCAAAGAGAAAACTCCGACAGGTGGCTCGCAGAATTACCTAGATAGAGAAGATGTTTGGAGCATAAACCGAGAGTACAAACCGGGGCAGAGGAAGAACAAGAATGAACTTCCGACTCAGCTGCTTACTAAGATCCTCCAATACAGCAGCAACGAAGGTGACCTGGTCTGTGATTTGTTCTTGGGTAGTTTCTCCACTGCGAAGGTCGCACTCGGCTTGAATAGGCGCGCATTGGGCTTCGAGAAATCGAAGACTGCTTTCGATCATCAGATTGCAGAGATTGCCAGTATTCGTGTTGGGGCCCTTCTTACAGACTTGCGGGTGCCGGATAGGTCCCGCGCGAAGAATCAAGGCAGACCATGGACGGATTCTGACAAGATAGCCCTCGCGGCGCGGTACAAGCATCTCTCCAGTCAATCACTTAAGAAGAAGGCCATTGTTGAGACTCTCTGTGACGAATTCGGACGCGGGCGTTTTGCCGTTGCGAAGGTGCTGAAGGAGCTGGATGAGGCAGGGGAATTATGGAGTGGAAAGCAGAAGGGCGCACAATTAGAGATGTACTGATGCAGGGTTTGCCGGTGATATGGGATGGGAGGGAGTGCATTCAGTTTCTGAAGCAGCATGACTACAATTGGAGACAAATGGAGTGGATTGGCTGGTTCTTTGACTTCGCCGCGAGGCAACTTCTAATCGAAACGCTTGGCGGATCGGAAGGACCCAGGTTTGGACGAACTAGAATGGATTACAAACGTGATTTCGTATGGGATTTCAAAGCGCATCCCATCAAGTCTACCGGGAGGGATGAAGCAATCCTCAATGATTGCGAAGCTGTGAATTCCTGCATCGAGAACAAAGGTGGGATCGGCTTCGTTATTGCCGTTGGAGTTGCCGTCTATGATATCACAGGGGAGTTCAAGAGGTGGCATGATTCGCTGAAGGGAGGAACATCCGCCTACGAGAGAGAGAGTTTCACGAGGTGCCAGGTCGCGGAGGAGAAAAACCAAGTTCAACCTGACCGGTTACGAAATGCTCTTCCTAAGGAATAAAAAAGAAGTCGAAAGAGCCGTTCGAGAGAAGTGGTTGTCGGGAGACGCTCAAATTGGTTGGCGGAACAGTGATGGGAGCCCCAGAAGAGCCAAGTATAAGATCAAAATGGACTCCATACCGACGTGGTGCAGAATATAGCCTGTGTTTTTTTCTCCATCGGTGAGCGCGTACCCCGCAACATGGGATCAAACGCGGGTGGGCTTCGGGAGGTTGGGGCGGCTATGCAGACTCGCGAGGATGTCGTTACCCTACTCTCCCGCGAGAAAGGTGCTTGCGGAGCAGGAGGAGTTGATCCTTCAACTTAGGCGGGATCGTGGGCTCGGGGCCCGCCGGATTCAGAACGAGCTGCGGCGGCTTCACGAGATCTCACTATCGCTTGCGACAGTCCATCGTGTCCTTGTCCGCAACGAAGTGAAGCCTCTCAAGAGGTTGAGACGTAAGAAGCGTTACAAGCGCTATTCTCGGCCGATTCCTGGTGACCGGGTCCAGATGGACACCTGCAAGATTGCTCGAGGTCTGTACCAGTACACGGCGATCGACGACTGCACAAGATACAGGGTTCTGGGCCTGTATCCACGTCGAAACGCCGCTTGCACCCTGGTATTCCTCGAACGGGTACTCGAGGAGATGCCGTTCTCTATTCAACGCGTCCAGACAGACCGTGGGCGGGAGTTCTTTGCTATCAAGGTGCAGCAGTGCCTCTTGGACTGGGGGATCAAGTTCAGGCCGATAAAGCCGGGCTCGCCGCATCTCAATGGCAAGGTGGAGCGGTCGCAGAAAACTGACTTAGAGGAGTTCTACCCCACCGTGGACTTGGACAGCGAAGATCTCGACGATCTCCTCTATGAATGGCAGCACTACTACAACTGGGACCGCCCACACGGGTCTCTGGGTGGAAAAAGCCCGATGGATCGTTTCTTTGAGCTTATTCACGACACCCCGCTCCGAGACGAAGTCGAAGCCATGTATGATTCTTCGAGGGAGAGAATTCAAGAGCAGAACTACCAGTTTGAACTCGCCCTAAGGCGGGTAGAGAAGTTGAAACGATGTGTGTGAATCATACAGATAAGGTGTAGTAAGCAGAGTTATGATTTAGAGAACGTGCGCCTGCTCAGTTATGATCGTTTGCAGAACATGATGGTGTTGGCGTTATGTGCTATGTATTTTGCTGCGGTACATCTGGGAGACGGGATCAGGCTGAAAGTACTTATGTATCGAGCGCTCACAGGTGCTAAGAGGTTGTTCGGGATCCCCGACTTCAGGTACTACGCCCTGGCAGATGGTATAAAGGCACTTCTGGAGGGCTTCAGGAAGCCGTTTGTTGCCCGACAGGTATCAGGGCACCCGCCGGTGCAAACCAACCTCTTTGACCCCTGAGATTTTTGGGGAAACTCCAGTTACCGTTTCCAATTGAATCCGCGGGTGTGCTGTGGTATTATGCTGCACTAATCCATGCTAGCACGGTTTGCTTGGCATTTGGGCTACGGGCTCTGAAGGGAGAACCTGTCCTGAAAGACCTACGCGTCGGGGGTATCCCACTCGCGTCCTCTCCATCGAAGGAGCCTTATGGAACCAGGAGGCTACCATGACATCCAGCCTGAGGAGGCTCAGGACCGTCTCGTTTTGCCTGGCCTTGATCACATCGATGGTCTGGGCGACTACCGTTTTGGGTGAGCTTGAAGGGCCCGGTCTGCTGAGTCCGGAAGCCGCTATGAGCGTGTTGGCGGAAGCCGATGCCTCACCCTATGAGGGGGCCGACCGGCTCGTGCTTTTCGATCGTACCGAGGTTGAGGTTGAGGAATCGGGGCTCTCCCATGTATACCACCATCGCTTCGTCAAGGTCCTTGAGTTTGCAGGTGCTCGGGCGATGCGGGCGCTGCGCTTCGACTACGATCCGGCCTCGAACGTGATCGAGATTCAGGCGGTGCGCATCCACCGGGCGGATTCCACGTTCGCAGACATCGATCCGCAAGATGTGGTTGACGTCACGGCCCCTGCTTCGGGGATTTACTGGGGCGGCCGAATGCTTGTGCTCGCCCTGCCTCCCCTGGAGCCCGGTGATGGGGTGGAGCTTATTACCTACAAGAAAGGTTTCCAGATCGCCTACCTCGATGAAGGGGCTTCTGGCTCCTCCGGGGGTGCAACGGCCCCGGAGGATGAAGAGCGCTATATACCGCCCATGCGGGGCCATTTCTACGATGTCGTGATGTTTCAGGGCGATCTGCCGATGCTCGAGAAGCGATATGCCGTCCACATGCCCACGGATAAACCGCTTCAGTATTCCCTGTATAACGGTGAGGTCATGAGCAGTCTCCGTTTCGGCGAGGACCGGCTTGTCTATTCTTTCTGGAAGGAGGACGTGCCGGGCGTGGATCGTGAGGCGAGGATGCCCGATCTTACCGACGTTGTCCCCAAGGCCGTGATGGCCACGGTACCGGACTGGCCGGAGAAGAGCCGCTGGTTCTTTGATGCCAACGAATGGGTATTTGCGACCAATCCCGAAATCGATGCGATGGTCGAGGAGATCACCGCCGGGCTTCGTACCGATGAGGAGAAGATAGCCGCCCTGCTCCACTGGGTTGCCCAGAACAT
>JALGWN010000314.1 GCA_025774115.1 bacterium | reverse complement strand
TTCACAGAGTGCACGGGTTTCAGGTGCTGGGTTATGAAGTCCCTCAAGATGCCCACGCTCCGGGGCGGGTAACCCTTCGAGAAGACCTCGCCCAGCATTTCGTTTACGACTACATACCGGTAACCCATCCCCGTTATCATCTGTTTGAGATCCTCAGGGCCAGCTGAGCGTGCGGCCATAGTCATCACCGTGGAGGCCTCGTAGAAGCTGTCCGCGAAATAGGGCCGGTCGAGGTAGTAACCCCGATTCTCCCATATCATAAAGACGGGCTCGCCGGGCGGGATATTCTCGTTCATCTCGTCGAAGAGGCTGTATGATTGGATGTTACGCCCGAGGAAACTCCGGCGCGACTCCAGGCCTGCCGCCACGGGGAGACGGTCTCCCAGAATGGCGGACAGCACCGGTCTTCCATATTGGTCGGGCACCAGCAGCGAGGTGATCTGAACGAGAAGCAGCAGCATGAGCAGGACGGTGAAGCCCTTTCGTCCGAGCCACGTCCGAAGATTGCCCAGGGCAACTGCGGCAAGCACGGAGGCGAGCCCTATGGCCGGTATGAGAAAGCGGAGCTGCTGTGACGTCAGGCCCCAAAACACCAGACCCGCCGCACCCATCACAATGAGGGCGCAGGTCTTGCGTTTCCGCCTGAACAGGGCGAACGGAATGAGGACAAGCAGGACCGGGCTCAAGGTGCCGTCGAAGCGCGTGTAGTTGAGGCCCGGCTTACCCCCCGCGCTTATATTTACAGGTAGCAGCAGGTAGTCGGCGGGGGCCCTCCCCATCCCCATGCTTCGTTGCCACGCTATAAGGCGATCGCTCTGGGCCTGGTCCCAATGCTCGCCGTCGAAGGTCTCTTCCAGCAGAGGATACACCGGGTTCCCCACATAGATCTCATTCTTGACGGCCCACGGTGCGAAGACCAGCAAGGCTATACCTATGCCGAGAAGAGCCCGCTTCCAGGTCCGCGATCCGCTAAAGACCGGAATCACCAGCAACGTGGCGCAGGGCAGGATAGCGGTGTACTTGATGCCCAGCATGAAGCCCGCTGTGAGTGCGACAGGCAAGACGTATCTGCCCCCGGCCTTCTCTCCGGCTCCATCCAGGAGGAGGGTGACGGCAGAGAGATAGAAGCAGGCGAGCATGATGTCTACATTGCAGACGATGCGATGATCCATGAGGAGCGGCTGCACGAGGAAAAAGACCGCTCCCGCCAGCGCAAGCCTGCGATCGACAAATCGTGTAGCGAGACTGTAGACCGCCCCGGCCGAAGCGAGAAGCATGAAGAAATAGAAAAGCTTCGCTCCGGCCTCGCCCGCCATGGAAAAAAACATGGTGTAGAGCATCTCGCCATAGTGGGGCATGTTGGCATAGGCGTTGTATGGGAGCCTGACGAGGCCCGCATTCTCGGTGTAGATCTTAGGGATATTGAGATGGTACACCAGGGCGTCATTGGCGGTGAGAGGGGCAAGGACGGCGACGAGACCAATGGCTGCCGCAACGACCAGGAGAGCTGCAAAAGCAACCCAGGCGGCAGTCCCGTCACCGGGCAGCTTCAGCCGGAAAAGTCTCCGAAGCGAGCTCAGGAGGTTCTTGCGGGTTGCCACCGCACATCCGGCGACCACGAGCCAGAATGCATAGGGCCTGACAAGTCCCAGGGCTCCCAGAACGAGAGCGGCTATGCCGAAAACCGCCAGACCCACTGCGGCGAAGGGCACGAGGTCGCCGGTCGAGCGCGGTTTTCTCCCGGCAATGGCGGAACCCAGACCGGTTGCCACCAGGAGGGCCGGCGCGACCGTGACCAGGGCCAGCAGATACTGCGGCGCGGGTCTGTCCTTGACGAGACCGCGATACTGCAAAAAGACGAACAATATCCACAAGAATGCCAGCCAGGCTGCGATAATCCATAGTGTTCGCTTAGGCTTCAATGTAACCCCTCTCCGCCGGTCGTTTCCAATCGATGTTACGTCACACGGGGCACCTTCTTCAAGCCAAAAAGACCTTGACACGTATGGAGGGCTTTCTTATAGTGAATCGACTTAAGCCCTTGACTTCGGGGGCTTAACGCTTCATAGGGCTACTGTTAGGCTGGAGGTCTGTGTCTTGAATAGAAATCCCAAAATCCTACTAGGCTTTGCGATTGCCGGAATGCTGGTCTTGCTTCTGACATCCTGCGGGGAAGATGATGGAGGTACCCGTCCGTGCATCAACTGCGATTTCTGGGAGATGGCCTACGGGGGCGTCGGCCGGTTTCCCGCCGTGTCGCC
>JALGWN010000313.1 GCA_025774115.1 bacterium | reverse complement strand
TCAGTTACCTGTCACCGTACACGACTTTCGTTTCGGCTACGGATGGCGGTACTTACGACTCTGGTACTCACATTGCAACCTGGATCCTGGCAGAGGTTCCGGGCCGTACCATAGATGATGTCTTCTTGACGGTGCGGGTGAATGATGGGCTGCCCTCGTGGACTAAACTGATGAATCGGGTAGGTCTGTGGAGCGATGAAACACCTTACAACGGCCGCTCTGTCCGTACCATGGTCTGTGGAGCCTACGGTAACCCGGATGTCAAGGTCGCAGTACACGTGGAGCCTCATGCCGACAGAACGTGTGGGCGTGATGTCCCGCAGATAAATCACACTATGGACATAGTGAGCGAGATCGCCGACCTCGATGTGGATGTCTTTCCCGTATTCTTCGCTTTGACCGAATACCTTGGGGTCGAATACGGGCTGTCCTGGCCGGGTGATGCTGCCTGTATCTTCACCAGCTGCAGTGACCTGGAGATCGGTGACATCGTCAGCTCGGGTGATGGTATCTCGCAGACATGGTTCTTCTGCCAGCCTGGGCCCGTCGCGGTGCCTGGATGGGGATGGATCGCTGCCGAGGCCGCCGGTCAAGTCTGCGTTGTCCCCCACCCTGTCGTGTCTGAGCTCAGAGTAATGGACTGTCAGGAGGATGGCATACTCGACCAACCGGATGAAAGCTTCTGTGCAGGTATAGGTGGTACTGAGGGTGACTGGCCGCTCGGCGCACCCGCCGGGACCGAGACCACCACCTGGAGTAAAGTCATGTCCTCGACCGTCACCTTATAATCCCAAAAAGGGACAGCCCCCGAAGCGGGGGCTGTTCTTATTAACAATCCCTGATGAGCGCTTTTATTACCTGCGCTTCCGGTTGATCTCCTTCTTGTCACAATCGTAAACCACCACTTCGAGCGGCATCTGGCCCGGCAGCGAATGGGTGGCACAGGCCAGACAGGGATCGTAAGCCCTGAAGGCCATCTCCACCAGGTTAAGCGTCCCTTCGGATATCTCGCCGTTAGGCTTTATGACGCCCTGTGCCGCCTTCTTGAGTGACATGGCGATCGCCGCGTTGTTATTTGTGGTTCCTACGATGAGATTGACATCGGTAACTATGCCGTCGCTGTCGGTCTTGTAGTGATGGTAGAGGGTGCCCCGAGGGGCCTCGACCACACCCACACCCTCTGAGGGTGTCTCGGTGGGGATGGTCCGATACTCCTTGGCCATAGCCTTCTCGATGCCTTTTGTGGATCCGGATGTGCCCTTGGTTATATCGGGATCGGTTGCCAGTTCGAGCATCCGCTCGGCTGCATAGACGATCTCGACTATCCTTGCCCAGTGTGTTGCCAGGGTGGCGTGAACCGGCTTGCCGCCCAGCGTTTCGTACATGCGCTCGTAGGCTTTCTGCGCGATCGGTGTCGCCATCTTATCGGCGGCATTACACCTGGAGAGCGGTGTGGCTTTGTAAACACCTGAATCCATCCCATCAACCAGGCCCTTCCAGCCTACGTTCTTCAGATAGGGGAACTTGAGATATGTATAGGGCTCCACGCGTTCCTCGATGTGGTCCTGGTAGTCCTTGCCTTCGAACTTGGCGAACTCCTTGCCCTCGGGGTCCACCACTCGGATCTTGCCGTCATAGAAATTGGTGCAGTTATTCTCGTCCACCAATCCCATGGAGTAGGTCTTATGGGCATAAGCGTCGCTTGTTATAAGGTCGACGTAGGCAGAGTTCTTGAGCACGATATCGTCAAAGACCTGGAGTGTGAACTGACCGAATTCGACGGCCTCTTTGGCTACCTCTTCGATGTGCTTCCTCTCATCCTCGGTCACGCCCTTGCTTACACCGCCGGGTATGGAGAACACAGGATGTATACTCCGCCCGCTCATCATCTTGAGGATCTCGTGGCAGCGGCTTCGCATACCGATCACCTTGAGGCCGACCTCGGTGCCGACCTTGCCTATGACTCCCAGGATGTTGCGTTCGGCAGGGTCTGCATCCGGGCCTACCACAAAATCGGGTCCGCCCAGGATGTAGAAGTGCGTGGTATGGTCGGTCACCATGAAGGTACTGTAAAAGAGCTCTCGGATCTTTTTACCCGTGGGCGGAGGATCGACATTGTAAACCGCATCGGCCGCTTTGGAACTGGCCATGTGATGGGCTTCAGGACAAACCCCGCAGATCCTGGTAGTGATTCTCGCAAGCTCCTCCACCGGCCGGCCGAGACAGAATCGTTCGAAGCCCCTGAGCTCGGGCACCTGGAAGTAGACATTCTCCACTTCGCCTTTGTCGTCAAGGAAAACCTCGATCTTCCCGTGCCCTTCCAGCCTGGTTATAGGATCGATCGTGACTTTTTTCATTTCAGTTTGCTCCTCCTCAGAATAGAATTCGCGAGGCCAAACCTGTATGCGGTCCCCAGTGGATCTACCACTGTCTTACAAACTTTCTCAATCTCATCGGAATCGTTGGAATCTATGATGGAACCCAGTACGGCGACGAGCTTGGCACCCTGATCGACCACTCCCTCAGGAGGTCCGTAGCAACCCCGGCAGGGCATATTCGCGCTCAGGCACTGCGCTCCGCAGCCGGCTCTGGTGACCACACCGCAGCAGATTATGCCCTGGTCAAGCAGGCACAGCTCGGGATCGGGTACGATCTCCGAGGGACGATAGAATCTTTTCACTTTCTTTTCCTTACGCTCCCTGGGGCATTCCTCACAGAGAGCCGTGGTGCCGGCCCCTACTACGGCCCCTGTGGGTGGGAGCGCGCCCTTGAAAACCGTCTCAAGCACGGCCCAGGTCTGCTCTTCGACCGGCGGGCAGCCGGGTACGAAGTAGTCGACCTTTACAACCTGTTCCAGGTTTTTCACCGTATCGAAGAACGCGGGGAGCGTGAGCTCGCCCTCTTTCACCTTGACTGAGGTCTGGGGTCGCACCCTGTCCGGATTTACCGTAGTCGGTGTTTCAGTGTAAGCGATGTTGAATATCTCCTCACGGCAGGACTGGTTGGCAAGTGCGGGAATACATCCCTCACA
>JALGWN010000312.1 GCA_025774115.1 bacterium | reverse complement strand
GGGAATCCGACAATCAGCGAAGCATCGAGACTGCCCACGTCTATGCCAAGCTCGAGTGCGTTGGTGCTGGCCACACCGAGAAGTTCCCCGGAGAAGAGCGCCTTCTCGATGCTTCTTCTCTCTTCAGGGAGGTAGCCGGCACGGTATGCCGCCACCTTCTTGACCAGATGGGGGTTCCGCCTCGCCAGCGCGTCCCTGACATAGCGGAGGACGAGCTCTGCCACCACCCTGGCCTTGGTGAAAGTTATGGTCTGGATACCGGCTTCCATGAGTCCGACCATCAGCTCGTGGGCCTCGACATTGGAACTCCTGCGCTCCATCTTGTGTGAGTCCAGGAATCCAGGATTCCAGAGCACGAAAAGCTTGGGACCGCGCGGAGACCCGTCCTCGGAGATGACCTCACAGGAATCCCCTATAAGGGACTCCGCGAGTTCGCCCGGATTGGCAATGGTCGCGGAGCATAAGATGAATACCGGACTGCACCCATAGTGGGCAAGCACGCGCCTCAGCCGGCGAAGGACATTGGCCACGTTGGAACCGAAAATGCCCCTGTAGGTGTGCATCTCATCGATCACCACGTAGCGCAGCCGGGAGAAGAACCTGTTCCAGCGTGAGTGATAGGGGAGGATGCCCTGGTGAAGCATGTCGGGATTCGTGAGAATCACATTGGCTTCGCTCTTAAGCTTCCTCCGCGTCTCCCTGGGAGTATCCCCGTCATAGGTCCCGGCCCGCACCACGCCGGCCAGATCCGGAACACGTGAACAGAAGTCACCAAGTCCCCTCAGCTGGTCCTGGGCGAGAGCTTTGGTCGGAAACAGGAAGAGGGCGGTCGACTCCCTGTCGGCCAACAGAGCCTCAAGGACGGGTATATTGTAGCATATCGTCTTGCCGCTCGCGGTTGAGGTAACGATAGCGGCGTTCCTGCTTTCGGAGATGAGGTCCAGGGCCTCTGCCTGGTGGGAATAGAGCGAGGTGATACCCATCTGTGAAAGAGCTTTCCTTATGACAGGAGAGATGGAAGAACGAGGCTCCCGGTATACTGCTTCCCGCGCCGATAGCTCCTTGACATAGGCGATCTGGCCCCTGTAACCCGCAGAGGACCTGATATTCTCTATGAAATCGGTAATTGAAGTGGTCTTTTCCATGTCGATGTCTGATGCCTTGTCAGTTATTGGTGCCTTATCGAAGCGCCTCGCGCTATTGAATCCCCTCCAAAGCGATCTCTTATGGAATCAATGACCCTGACACAGTCTTCCCCTCTGATATCCTCAGGGAAAATGGGGTCCATCATGACCAATGCCCTCTTGGCCAATCCAGAAACGCTCACTCCAATAAGTCTTATATCACGCTCTTCGTAATTGGCGAGAAACAGTACCCTGGCTATCTCGAAGAGCTGCTTGTCATTATCGAAATACTTATCCACTTTCCTTTGCCGGGTAATCGTCCTGAAGTCACCGAACCTGATCTTCACCGTGACCGTATCCCCCACGTAACCGTCCTTCCTCATTCTCCTTCCAACCTGCTCCGACATCCTTAGCAGACATGAGAGAAGGTAGGCACGATCGGAGGTATCTGAAGACAGGGTATGCTCGTGGCCGATGGACTTGGGTTCAACTCCCTGGAAGTATGGAACCAAAGGGGACTCGCCAACACCGTTTGCGGTCATCTTAAGATAGGAACCGTATTCCCCGAAAAGATTCCTCAGGGTGTCCTCGGAAACCCGGGCAAGCTCCCGCACCGTCATGATGCCGATATTGTTCAGCTTATATGTGGTCTTCTCCCCGACACCCCAGAGAACTCCAACACCCCTGTCCCCAAAATAGCCAAGAAACTCATCGGGCTCAATAACCGTGAGCCCGTCGGGCTTGTCTATGTCTGATGCCATCTTCGCGGTTATCTTGTTCCTTCCTATACCGATTGAACACGTGAGGCCGAGCCTGTCGCTTATCTCTTGCTTTATGTTCCTCGCAACCCGGAGAGCATCTTCGATCTTAAGGCCCTCGAACTCGAGGAACGCCTCATCCACGCTGACGGGCTCAAGGCGTGAGGTAAACTCCCTCAGCAGGCCGAGTATCTTAACAGACGTGTATACATACTTTCTGGGGTTCCCCGTTACATAGATACCGTCCGGACAGAGTTTCCTTGCCCGCCCGACAGGCATCCCCGATCTCAATCCGTATTTCCTGGCTTCGTAAGAAGCCGTCGAGACAACACTCCTGCTGTCCGGGTTTCCGCACACGATCACCGGCTTCCCGGCAAGATTAGGATT
>JALGWN010000311.1 GCA_025774115.1 bacterium | reverse complement strand
TCTGGTGGGCCCGCGTCGATCCCGATCTCGATGCGCTGCGCGACCTCCCGCGCTTCAAGCAGATCATGGCTGACTGGGACACCCGCCTTCGAGCACTGGACTGAGACTAGGTGGTACACCACGTGAGTGAGAATTTGAACCACATTCTTAAGTGGTTGCAGGAGATGGCACTGCTCCAGAGGGCACGAAGTGCACAAGCAAGGGCCACCTCGCTATGACTTGAGAACGTGCTATGTTAGTGGACTCCATATTGCCACCCCTCCTTTGAACCCGCTCTTAGTCCGTTGATCTGGCGTCTGGGGCTGTGTGGCCGAGGCGAAGAGTCAGGGTGACTGTATCCATATTACCTGAGAAGCACAATCTTCCGGGTCATCACCTTCGTCCCGGCCTTCAACCGGCAGAAATAGACGCCGGGGGGCCTGGGACTGCCTTGGGCACCAAGACCGTTCCAATCGGCCGTGTGCATCCCGGCCGACTGACGTCCATCTATCAGCGTACGTATGTGGCGCCCAGTCGCGTCATAGACCTGGAGTGTGACAGGTTGCTTCTCTCCTTGCTCACCGGGTACCTCATATACGATCCGGGTCCCCGTCTGGGAGGGATTGGGTCCCACTGACAGGCGAGTGACGTACGCACCGGGAGTGTCTCCCCAGCCAGGGATGCCCGAATAGCATCCGGGATCAAGTGCACCTATGAGGCCGCAAACGGGCTGCTGGGCCGGAGCACATGGGGATGTCTCCTGGAGGTGGAAGTCGCCGCCCAGCGTATCGCAGAAAAGCGGATCATCAGAGAAATTGCCGTCAACTGAATCCCAGGCTGCTATGCAGCCTACCCAGTCACCACCCACATTGCCGTAGACATCGGAGCACGTGAATGAGGCACTGCTCGTACCGTCACAATAGACCGCTTGACCGCTAGGACTGAATGAGACGATCGTGTTCGATGCCGTTATAGTCGAGCTATTAGTGCTTGCGATCTCGGCCCCGAGAGAACCGGAATTGCCATAGAACGTGCAATTGGTGAGTGTAGGCGCGCACCCGTTCCAGCAGTATAATCCGCCACCCCTGCCAGGCGTCGCATTGTTGACAAAGACGCAACCCTTGAAGATCGGCGAGGAGGAGTCTTTGCAGAACACACCACCTCCGTGTTCGTCTGCAGTATTGTCCGAAATCACGCAGTCGATGAAGGTAGGGGAGGAGTTGCGGCATCTCATGGCTCCACCCTCATGTCCAGCGCCGCTTGCGGAGTTATTGGATATAACGCAGTTCCGAACTTTAAGCGTTGAATGGGCTATTACCATGGCCCCGCCGTCGCTATTCATCAGACCGCCGGTCATCGTGAAACCCTCAATCGTGGTCGTACTGTCCACGCTGGAGCAATAGAAGATCCGGCCAAGTCCCTGGGCATCAATGGTGGCGCAATCGGGCTCTCCCGTCTCACTCTGGAGCGTGATGCCGGATTTCATCACGATGTCATGCTCATAGTACGTGTCGCAGGTCACAAGGACGGTATCACCCGAACAAGCATATTCAATCCCTTCCTGAATCGTGGGTGCATCACCGGGGACATGCCAGACTCGACAGGAGGGCACGGCTATGAAGCGGGCTGCAAAGTCCTGGCTTGCGACAGGGTCCTGACCCGCCGCGACGATTTTGCCGTCCGCCTGGACCGCTATCCCAACCCCGGACTCAGAGGCGCTGAGTAATCCGGTGTGGGCGATCCCACCGGTACCAAAGCCCACATCCAGAACTCCCGTCTGATCGAAACGGGCGACGAAGTCTTCGGCTACGGAAGCATCCCGACCCGCCACGACGATTTTGCAGTCAGGCTGGGTTCCCAAGCCAACCCCGGACTCAGGGTAGCTGAATAATCCGGTGTAGGCGGTCCCACCGGTGCCAAAGCCCGGATCCAGAACCCCTGCCTGATCGAAACGGGCGACGAAGTCCTGGTTTGCGGAAGCGTCGTGACCCGCCGCGATGATCTTACCGTCAGCCTGGATCGCTGTGCATACCTGGGACTCAGGGGCGCTGGATAATCCGGTGTAGGCGATCCCACCGGTGCCAAAGCCCGGGTCCAGGACCCCTGCCTGATCGAAGCCGGCTACGAAGTCTTGGTTTGACGAACCGTCCCGACCGGCTGCGATGATTCTGCCGTCAGCTTGGATTGCTATGCCGACCCCGGACTCAGGCTCGCTGTATAATCCAGTATAGGCGATCCCGCCGGTGCCAAAGCCGGCGTCCAGAACTCCCGTCTGAAGGAAGCGAGCTACAAAGCCCT
>JALGWN010000310.1 GCA_025774115.1 bacterium | reverse complement strand
ACACCCGTGACAAGCCCAGTGAAAGAGGATGTGCTGGTCGCTGGGCTTAAGATCATTCTTCGAATAGGCATGTCCTATAAACTCCTCCACACAGCAGGAGGGGTAGCCGAAGAGGAAGCCCTGGAAGCGGACATCGTCCCGGCCGGAGGCCAGTCTCCGTCCGCCAAACCGCGAGAGGTAAAGTTCGGCCGGCTTGGCCGTCGTGGAGAACACAGTCTCATGTGTCTTTCTCCCAAAGAAGGTCCGCCGCTCGACAGGTGACACATGGAGGCCGAGGTCCGTCAAGACAGACGTCTGGCTGTCGGAAAGGGAATGCTCCCAGCAGCTCAGGCGTTTTATTCTGTACTTGGTCAAAAGGGCCAGATAAGCCAGTTCAAAGGGCAGGTAAGACAATCCACACGCTTTCATTGCTCCCACCTCCTGATCCGATCTTATCCCGGAAAGAGATGGGTGTCAACCCACTGAATTGCCGGCTTTAGGGGTCAAGAGGGCCGAATCATGCTGCATGATAGCAAGTGGTTAACCGTCCGTGAAAGCGGGGGAACTCCACAAGCATCTGCTTTGGCCTGAACCAGATGGAATCGCGCGGACACCCGCTAGTCGGTTGCCAGCAGTGGATCGATGACCTCAGGAGCAAGACGCATCATCCTATAGACCTGTACGCGATGTCCCTCGCTGGTCATGGGATTCAGCCACTCCCACACAATCTTGCCGTCTTTGGTTACCTCAAAGGCCCTCCCTCTGTCTCCCTCAGATATCAAGGTGTTGCCGTTTGGGAGCCGCTGAGCAGACCCTCTGGTATAGGTGTAGAATCTTTCGGGTGGGTTTCCGACATATTCCCATTCAACAGTCCCGGTGACGGGATTCAGCTCTATCACCTTTGAGTATTCGCGCCTGACACCATTGTCGAATACAAGTATGTTGCCACTCTCAAGCATCGTCGGATGATGGGGCCACTCCAGGATTCCTTCACCCCACACCCAGAGAATCTCCTTGGTGTCCTCATCCAATATGGCGATCTGATTCACGTTGCGGAGGCAAATGAGTAGATTCCCTGCTCTGAATCTGCTATCCACCACATCCAGGGGTGTTTCGGGGAGAAGACTGATGGTGTTCATGTGGAAGTAATCGTATACGATCGTGCCATCAGTATGGGGTGTTGCCCCCACCTGTTTGCTAAAGGGTCTGAGGATATCGGCCGGACTCTCGCCGGCAAGCATGCTGTCAAGAATGGTGTCAAGGAATGATGCTTCATCGAAGGCCTGCCTGATTTCGTCGAGGTGGTCGAATGCCGACCATTTGTCAATCCCTGCGCCAAAAGCCGTCAGGTGCAGTATCGAAGGAAACTCCACAAGCAGGTCTCTGTAGTTCCTCCTCTCGCGCGCAAGCACATATAACGTACCGTCCGGCGACACCGACAGATCATGATGACACATAACCGCTTTCTTCCACACCACACGCGAATGCCAGTCAATCCTCACCAGGCAATTATCATCCTTCCTGATTGCCACAGCATCTCCATTCGGCAACATGATGGCGTATTGCCACTTTCGCACTTCGCCGTCAGGATTCCCCCACCGGTGCACCACCTTTCCGCCCATATCCATGAGTATCATGCCTGGACATATTTCACAGCAATACATGTTGTAACCGCTGTATACCTGGTCCGGCCTGTAGATCACGACACCAGAACTATCAGGGCCCACCTTTTCCGCCGTAACAGACGTATATGGGAGAGCTCTGAGCTTTTCCAGTCTCTCATCCAGATCATCGCCTGATTCAGCGGTCGGACTGTCACTTTCTGCCCCGGCTCTGGAAGCCAAAACCGTGGGACAAGAACACACGATGAGGACGACAACCAGCAGCCAGACGATCATTGATGGCACCCGAGGCCCACCACCCCCTATGACATCGTTCCTCGCAGGCCCTTCCAGTTCCAGCATGCTTGGAGCGTATCAATCTCAACACACCATGTCAATAATGCTCCCACCTCCTGATCCTATTCCTCAGGCCGCTATGCCGCGTAGTCTGCTACAGGATGTGGTATAATGGAAGTGGTATTAATGTATCCATCAGATACCCTTCTAAGGAGAACGAGATGAGAACGATCACGTTGGCTCTCGTGCTTGCAGTCCTGGCAGGCTCACCAACGCTTGGCATGGCCTCGGGAGAGGAGCTTGCTCTTACCGTTCAGCTCCCTCGTGCGGCCGACTATGGGGTTACCCAAACATCGCAGGGCCAGAAGATCGGCTTCGAAGGCTGCGGTTACAGGATGACACCCGGC
>JALGWN010000309.1 GCA_025774115.1 bacterium | reverse complement strand
GCCTATCTGTTCATGATACTCGGCTTCTACGGCATCTTCTTCGAGTTCTCCAACCCGGGCTCCATCTTTCCCGGGGTGTTGGGCGCCATTTTCCTGGTGCTCGCCTTCTACTCATTCCAGATGCTGCCCATCAGCTATGCGGGGGTGCTTCTCATTCTCCTGGCAATGGCCTTCTTTGTGACCGAGATCTGGGTAACCAGCGGTGGAATTCTAACCATAGGAGGCGTGGTCGCCATGTTATTCGGCTCCCTGATGCTGATAGACTCGCCGCTGCCGTTCCTGAAGATATCCCTCGCCGTGATCCTGCCCGCGGTGATCACCACGGCGGCCTTCTTTGCCTTTGCCGTGGGCGCGGGCCTGAGGGCCCAGCGAAAGAGACCGGTGACGGGCTCCGAGGGCCTCCTTGGGATGCGCGGCAGCGCAACCACTGACATAGATGGCACGGGCCAGGCCTTCATCCGAGGAGAGCTCTGGACCGTCAGGAGTACTGATAGAATCGGGAAGGGTGAGGAGGTAGAGGTTGTTTCGATGGAAGGGCTGAAACCAACAGTGAGACGACCGGACTCCGGAGCGGAGTCCTGAAGGAGGGTCTAAAATGGGTCTGATGGGTGGAATCGTAGTCCTGTTCATAATCCTGATCATACTGGGAAACGCAATACGGATCCTGAGGGAGTATGAGAGGGGGGTCATATTCAGGCTCGGCCGGCTGATCGGCGCCAAGGGACCCGGACTGATCCTCTTGATCCCCATAGTCGACCGCATAGTAAAGGTCAGCCTGAGGATGTTGGTGATGGACGTGCCGCCCCAGGATGTGATCACCAAGGACAATGTGTCGGTCAAGGTCAATGCGGTGGTCTACTTCCGCGTGATGGATCCCAATAAGGCGATCACCGAGGTCGAAGACTATATGTACGCGACTTCCCAGCTGGCGCAGACCACCTTGAGAAGTATCTTGGGCATGTCCGAACTGGATGAGCTTCTCTCAAGCCGTGAGAAGATAAACAGCGAACTCCAGCAGCTATTGGACAAGCAGACCGACCCGTGGGGAATCAAGGTATCCAATGTTGAAGTGAAGCATGTTGATCTGCCGGTAGAGATGCAGCGCGCCATGGCCCAGCAGGCTGAGGCCGAGCGCGAGCGCCGCGCCAAGGTGATCAAGGCCCTGGGCGAGCTCCAGGCGTCCGAGAAGCTCTCGGAGGCGGCGGAGATCATCGGCAGGCACCCGGCGGCGATTCAGCTGAGATATCTTCAGACCCTGAACGATGTCGCGGCGGAGAACAACTCGACAACGCTGTTTCCCATCCCGATTGACTTCTTCAAGATGTTCATGGATAAGAAATAGAGCTGAAAGGACAGCGAGTGAGCACCGGAGACATAAGGGCGGAGCGACTCAAGGCACTCCCGACATACCTCTTCGAGGAACTCGCCTCCATCCGCAGGGCCCGGGAAGCCGAGGGCAAGGAGGTGATCGACCTCTCGATCGGGGATCCCGAGCTGGGCGCGCCGGCTGTCGCAGTGGAAGCTCTGGCGAGGTTCGCAGCCGACCCTCAACTTCATCGCTATCCCCCCGACAGCGCGATCGAGGCCTTCTCCAGGGCCGCCGGCGAGTGGATGAGCGGGCGTTATGGCGTCGATCTCGATCCATCATGCGAGGTCTATCCGGTGATCGGTACCAAGGAGGGAATAGCTCTTCTGCCGCTTGCCACGATGGACCCGGGAGACCTTGCGCTTGTGCCCGATCCGGGTTATCCGGTCTACTCGCGCGGCGTATGGTTTGCCGGGGGCAAGGTCGAGTGGATGCCGCTCGAGGAGAAGCGCGGCTTCCTTCCGGATGTGGGCCTTGTCGAGAGACACAGGCCCCGGCTTGTCTATCTCAACTATCCCAATAACCCCACTTCGGCCGTGGCGAGCGTCGACTTCTACATCGCGGCAGTCAATGCCGCGGGCCGGACCGGGAGCTATATCGTGAATGACGCCGCCTATTCTGAGATTGCCTTCGGCGGTTATGATGCTCCGAGCATCCTCCAGGTGCCTGGAGCAAGGGAGAGGGCGGTTGAGTTTCATTCCTTTTCCAAGACCTTCAGCATGGCAGGCTGGAGGGTGGGCTTCGTCGCCGGTAACCGCCACATGATAGCGTCCTTGAGGACGCTTAAGTCCAATGTGGACTCGGGCGTGTTCGGGGCGGTGCTGATGGCGGCTGCGGCCGTGATCCGCGAAGGCTGGGACGCCCACCGGGAGATGATAGGAGAATACGACAGGCGGCGTGCCATCGTATTTGACGGCCTCAG
>JALGWN010000016.1 GCA_025774115.1 bacterium | reverse complement strand
TAGAAGGACACCCCCAGGGATACACGGTGTACGCCCTGAAACACACCGAAATCGGTATATGCATAATCCACGGCGCCTATGCCCCACCCTGTGGAGAGCTTCAGGCCGCAGCCGGCCGACAGACCCATCTCCTCCGCATTGGAGCTGTAGCCACCACGGAGAAAGAGCGCCTCATCCCATGCGTACTCGGCCCCCAGATGTACTCTCTCGGAATAATCGTTGGGGTGAGTTGCATCAAAGGCGGCGGTCAGACGGCTATTGGGGGACACATCGAAATCGTAGGCTACACCCATCCTGAAGTCCAGGGGCAGGTCGTAAGCGCCATAGGCCTTGTCCTCCTCTACATAGGCGGTCCCTATATAGTACTTATCGATATAGCTGCCGTCGAATCTCATGTCGGGACCGAAGTTGCTTGTGGCCATGGCCAGGCGCAAGGTCCTGAAACCGGTGAAATAAACCGTGCCGAAGTCGAAAGCGATACCTCTGGATGAAAAGTCCGCGATACTCTGATCTATATACTTAAACGAACCTCCGACATAGAGCCGGTCGGTCCATTTCCGCGCGTATGAGATGCCCACGGCCACGTCCCTCGGCCGGAACTGCTCTACAACCGCGTCCGCGTCGGCCTCTCTCACCAGCGGCATTTCGCCGTAGTCCACGGCAATCGCGCTCAGGGCCACCACACCCTTCCCGGGGAGCTCAAACGCATAGACGCCTCCCAGGAGCCGTATGTCTGCGATCCATTCGGCGTCGCTTATAAAGACGGCGCTTCCGGTCACCCCTGCCAGCCCGGCCGGATTGGCGAGCGCGGAAGACGCGTCTCCCACAATTGCGGTACTCGCCTCGCCCATCGCTACACGCCTGGGGTCCATACATACCTTCAAGAACAGTGCGCCAGCGGTACCCACCTTACTCATCATCGCCAGGCAGGGCACCGCAAAGGCGACGATGCAGGCAAGCGCTGCTACGATCCTAAGTGCTCTCATCACCAAGACCTCCTGAGATCTCTATGCTATTCACCCTTTATCACTGCGAACTTGCCGATTTTCTGTCCGTATTCGGGGCTATCCACTCTGTAGATGTAGATCCCGCTTGCGATCGACTGGCTATTGGCCGTGATCATGTCCCAGCTCTCCCCACCGGTCTCGCTGCCGGCAGGGTCCGGAGACTGATCGCCGGACACGTTGTGGTAGACCACGTCGACCAGCTCGCCGGTCATCGAATGAATATAGATGGTGCATCGACCAGGGAGGTTGTAGAACGATATTCTGGCTTCGTAGTCCAGACGCTCCCAGTCCGCACTTCCACGATAAGGATTCGGCGCCACCAGGATGTTGTCCATCGCCGATCTCAGCCGCGCACCCATACAGTCCTTCATGCACAAGTCGTAGCATTGGGGACAGCCCTGACACTCCTCTTCGCACCCACCCGCGCAGTCACCGTCATAATCCGTGGGCTTGGTCGTTGCATAGACCCCGTCCAGGGTCTTGCAGACGGCGCCTCCTGTGGTCGACTCGTTACCCGCCATATCGTAGGCCGCCACGAGATAGAACGTCGGGAAACCTATGCGGACCTCATCAACGTATGAGTTAACAGCGGGCTTGCCGGCGAATTCACCTATCAGCTGCCAAGGCCCGATATTGGATACCAGGCTCTTGAAAAGCCGGTAGCCGGCGAAGTCGTCTTCCTCTTCCGACACTGAGTACCAGGAAAGCGTGGCGCTGCGGCCGTCCAGAAGCGGCCGGTCCAGTTCCGGGGCCTTCGGGGCGGCGTCGGCGATGACCATGCCGTCGGCGAAGAAGGTCTTGAGGTTCTCCACATGGTCCACCAGTGTACCCATGTTCGAGATCTCCGCCCCGGCCGCCGCTCTCCGCGACCAATAGGCCCCATCAAAGCCGTCACCGAAGACGATACCGATAACAAACGTCGCCCGGTCTCCGGCCTCGACCTCATAGGGCCCTATGGCCGTAAGCACTCGGTAGTCGAATGGCGTATCCGGAGGGTACTGCTTTATCGTGCCCTGGGACATCCTATCATAGGCGGAAGCCCTGCCCGTGACATCGTTGTTCCAGTCCCACCAGTTGAAGGTCTCCCAGGAGACGTTGGTCGTGACTCCCTCGGTGATCCTTCCACCCGGAGGCGGCCCCGAGAGCAGCACCTGTCCCACGTAGGTCGGCGAAAGCAGCTTGCTGCTGAGATCGTGTTCGTCCACCGGATCGCCGTCATCGTCATACATGTAAGCGACGCCCCGCACCTCATCAAAACCCACCAGGTCGTCGTAGTAATAGTCAGGGAGATCGTTATTGCCCATATCACAATCGGTCATCCATCCCCACCAGAAGTGATCGACCGATTTGGTGAATTCGAGATCCGCCTCGATCAGCACGAAATCATCGAGGCGGGGATCGTCCCACATCTTATAGCGTAGCGTGACGACCATGCCGAGATCGTAGGGTGAATACCCGGTATCGAAGGTGCTCTCTACGTCCAATGCCCTGTTCTCCGCATGAGCCACCTTGAAGCCGCTGCAAACGGAGTCGTACCTCAAGAAGTCCAGCTGATCGAAGGTGGCAATCGCGGTGTAGGGGTCGCCACCCTGGGCTTCTTCAGGATACCCTCCGGCCCACACACCGGTCTGGAATATCTGGAGATTACCCGAGGAACCCGGGTAGTAGCCCGTATAGAGGCTCAGCCCGATGCTGTAGATCTCCGGAAACCAGAGATCGCCTGTGGTATGGCTGAAGTTAGCGGATATGCACGGAGCCAGACTCGCACATCCGGTCTTCCGGGTGCCGGGCGGCCCGAAGCGTGTCACAACGTCCGCATCATAAGCTCCCGCACTCGTCCATAGCAGGAGAAATATCATCAGGCAAAGTGGTACGGTTCTCTTGATCCTCATCTCTAACCTCCGTGACTAAAATCCCAGCTTGAAGCCGGCCCTGATTTCCCTGGGGGACCCATAGACGGTAAGGTCGTCATACGGTCCGGTATACTCCCCTGTATACCTCAAGTGCCGCATCAGATCACTGTTACTGTCGTCAAACGCCACCAGATTCTTCTTGTTAAACAGGTTGTGGACCTGCAGATACAACTGCTGTTTCGCTCCATGGAAATGGAAGTCCTTCGAGAGTTTCATGTTCACCATCGAAGTCGATGGGAAGCGTGCGGTGTTCTGCTCCGGCTGCGCCGACCTGGTGTTCTCAGCGGGCGTATAAGGCGCCCCTGAGGCATACTTGAGCAGTACGTTTACCGACCAGTTGTCTCGCCGCCCATAGCCCAAGTCCATCACCAGCATGTGTCTTCTGTCCCAGTCAAGGTAGTACTCCTTGGTGGGTGGGACATTGTCATCGAAGTGGTTCAGATACCCCTCGATCACATCCGAGCTCCTACCCTTGGCTATCATATAGGTATAGATCAACCGCCCCATCCAATCCTCTCGGAACCTCTGTTGCATCGTGCACTCAAAGCCCCGCACGTTACCCCAGTCGGTGTTCTTGTAGGTTGTGTATTCGGTCGCATCCATCGGCGTGTCCGCATCTCCGGCGTCATTCACGACAATCGTCGATATCAGGTTGTCGACATCTTTGTAAAAGCCGGTGAGGTCGACCATCAAACCTTCTGAAATAAGGTGTTCGACGCCGACTTCGTACGAGACCGTCTGTTCGGGCTCGAGATCCGGATTACCAATGAGGGGCCAGTGACCGCCCAGATCGAACTTGGTATTGGTATACAAGTAACTGAATGCAGGCACCTGGAAGTAATGGCCATAGGTGAAGTGAAGCACGGTCCTTTCGGACACTGGGTGCGATATTCCCAGTCTCGGGCTGACCTGATACTTCGCCGGTACGCTTTCGAGGTTCCAGAGAGGGGGCTCGGTCCCGTCGGGTCCGGCCCAGTCATCCCCTCCCAGAGATGAAGATGGATCCCAAGGATAGACCCCGTAAAGGCCGGACTCGGGATCGGAACGATCGAGGATGGGTGTGTCCGACGGCATCCTGACATGGGGATCGAAGTAGTCGAACCGGCACCCTACATTCACTATGAGGCCACTGTACTCGACCTTGTCCTGAATGTAACCGACCGCATAGATCGGCATGACATGGTAATCGTTGCGGTAGATATTGCCCGCGGGCGCATAGATTTCGATGTGTCTGGTATCGTACCGGGAGTACTCGCCTCCGAACTTAACCTGATGATGCTCGTTGAGCTGGCTGGTCAAACTGGCCCTGAGGCTTTGAACCGTGGATCTCGAATCGTGAAACAGAGGATTGTCGCCGCTTACCACGAAGTTATTCTCGTCGTACTCCGGGAAGATGTTGATGCCGCCGCCGCCTTCGTCCGCCGGCGTGGTGTTCCACTCCTGGGACTTGTTTATGTCCCACCACTTCCCCGGTTGCGCGACGTGGTACTTGGTCTTGAATCTCGAGAAGGCCAGGTCGTAGTAAGTGTTGCTGCTGGTCATATGGGTCAGGCCCAGCATGCTGACCACCGTGTTTCGGTCATACCCGAGGAAGGTGTCGGGGATCTTCTGCCGAGGGGCATCCCAGACGTTGAAGCGGGTGTCGTAGTAGATACCCTCAGAGAAGACTTTGATGTTTCCACCCGGAAACCCGGTCAGCTTCCAGATAACCTGGTCGAGGTCCCTACCCTGGTTAGGCAACACGTGCACGTGCGGGTCCCAGTCGTCCCAGTTGGATCTTTCGCCTGAAACAAAGTACCTCAGCTGCTTCGTCCATGGCATCGGGCCGCCGACGGTGAGTTTTGTCGTATTGAAGCCTGTGTCGTACCTTTTGGCTTTGTCGGCAGACTCCCAGAGTGCTTCCATCGGCAGATAGAAGGCCTCCTCGAATTCCCCCTTGAACTCGAGGCCGCCCTCCTTGGTTATGACGTTTACTATGCCCGATTGGGCATTGCCGTATTCCGGGTTGAAACCACCGCTGAGTATGACCATCTCCTGGATGGCGGCTTCGTCGTAGCTCGCCGAGGCCCTCGAGAAGATCGGGTCGATGATATTGGCCCCATTGACCGTGTAGGCCAATTCGGTCGCTCTCCCACCCCGAATGTGGAGTCCTCTCCGGTCCGATGCAGCTCCGGCCTGGAAGCTTACGATGTCGAAGGGAGACTCTATCGGCAGCATCGAGATCTCCTCATGCCCGATGATGCTCACCGACGAAGTCATGTCCTTCCTTATCATGGGCCTCTCGGCGGTAACCACTATCTCGGGAACCACATCCAGGACGGTGGGCTGGAGATCGAAGTCAATAGTGCTCGTAAGATCGGCGTTTACGTTGACGCCGCCTTTGATCACTACCTGGTATCCCATCATACTCGCCTTGACCGAGTATGTACCCGGGGGAATGTTGACCACGTGATACAGCCCTTCCAGGTTGGTGATGCCGCCCATACCGGTACCATCGATCACGAGGTTCACCGCGAAGAGCGGATCGCCGGTGTCGGTGTCGACCACCATTCCAGCGATCTTGCCTGTGGTGCCGGCGTTAACACCGCCCGCAAGACACATAACTACAAACGCAAGAATCCCATAGACTGCTGCTTTCCGCATAAGACACCTCTCCTGCAAAAGGAAACGGATTCACACATTGGCTTTCCTTTCCAGCGTATCGGCGGTATAGGCGCACTCTTTAGCAGAACTGTATAGATAGTGACGAACCACCGCACCCACCGTCGGGCGCAGAGGTCCTATCGCCGTGGAGCACAGCGACGCGATCGGCGTCGGCCGCGGAGAGCCGACGCTACAAAGATACCAGCCTTAGTTCTCGATTCGTAGCGTCGTCACTCCCGTGGCGACGGCAGTTGCAGGGAGGTGGCTTCCCGAAGCGTGAGTCTTAAACCAAGAGGGGCTTTGCAGGCCGAGCCGCCCCGCCCAGGTCTACACGGGTCTTACGCCCAGACCGGGGACCTCAGACAGGCTCAGTACCCCCTTATAACCCTTCACACCTTCAAATGGATCGTTTGCGATAAGCAAGTTCCCGTCGAGGTCACAGTAGTCCGCCAGCGGAGCGAGCTGGGCTGCCGCCGTTATCGCCACCGAGCTCTCGACCATACATCCAAGCATGACACGCAGGCCGGCGGAGCGGGCGACCCAGATCATCCGCAGGGCTTCGAGGAGCCCGCCACATTTCATGAGCTTTATGTTGATGCCGTGGGCCGCTTCCGACCATGTCAACACATCCTCTTTGCACCGGATGCTCTCGTCGACGATAATGACCGCCCCCGTCCGTCGCTTGAGCTCACGGTAGCCCTCCAGGTCCTCCTTCGGAAGCGGCTGCTCGAAGAGATCCACCCCGTACCGGGTCCGGTAGGCTTCCATCTTGGAGACGGCCTCCTCCAGAGTCCAGCCCTCGTTGGCATCGACCCGGATCGCGGCATCGGTCTCCTCCGCCAGCAATCTCAGCAATGCCTCCTCATCCCCGAATCCTACCTTGGCTTTGAGGATGGGAAACCCGCGCAGGAATTCCAGCCGGCTCTCGGCCAGCGAGACCTCACTGACGCCGACCGTCAAAGAGGTAAGGGGCAGGCTCATACCCGACAGGCCGAAAAGTCTGAAGACCGGTTGCCCGGTCAACTTGCCCATTATATCGAAGAGGGCCGTTTCGATTGCCGCCCTGCCCGATGGGCTTGCAGGAAAGCGCTCCGCCAGCCCATCGGCCACGGCCTGTACCGCAAAAGGATCGTCGCCGATAAGCCCGCCGGCACCGGTTATCGCTTCCAAAGCAAGCTCCGGGCTGTCCCCATAATAGCCCGATGGGGATGCTTCCCCGTAACCGACGATATCCTTGTACCTCACCTCGGCAATGCATATCGGACGGATAGTAGTGGTGTCCCTTGAGATTGAGAACGGAACCTCGAGTTCGAGGTCGTATGTCAGGGCTTTAACCTTCATAGCACGCCCTCCAGGGCTCCGCAGAGGGCCTCTGGACCCCATCTCAGAACATCCCCCGTGGCGATCCCCGTTTCGGCCTGAGCGGCTCTTACCGCCTCCGCGGCCGCTTGCTCGGAGAGGCAATAGGTGTTCAGGGCAATGGCTACGACCTTGGACGGGAAGACCGGTGCGGCAGCCTCTTCATAGATCCTCACCAGGTCAGACAGCGCAGGGATCGGTATGCCGTAGCCCTCGATTTTCTCTCTCCCGGGCTCATGGCAGAGTATCAGACCGTCCGGACAGCACCCGTGGAGCAAGGCAAGGGCAACACCGGAGTAGCCGGGGTGTATGAGCGAGCCCTGGCCCTCCACAATCGCCAAAGGCGCCGCCGCGAGACCCTTGAGCGTCAGATCTTCGGTGACACCGGCCATAAAGTCCCCCGGCACCCGGTCAACCGCCACACCCCAGCCTGCCAGCAAGATACCGGTCTGGCCCGTCGGAACAAACGCCGCCTTACAACCCCGCCCATTGAGGAACCCGGCCAGCTCATAAGCCACAGTCATTTTACCGGTCCTGCAGTCCGAGCCGACGGTAAGGAGCACATGCCCGGTCTTTGTCCGGAGCAGGCCCCGGGATACCTCGATGGGCAACACGGGTTTTCTGATGTCCCAGATACCGACTTTCTTGCTTGCAGCCGCCCGCCCTATCTCGGCATCGTCACCGAGTATTGTGTGGAGGCCGCTGATGATATTGAGGCCGTGGTCGATCGAATCCAGCACGACCTTCCTCCAGGCCTGAGGCAGAGCCCCCCCTCTGGGAGCTATACCCATAAGCAACGTATCCGGCCTTAGGGCGAGGGCCTCCTGGAGAGAACCGACCACGGGGATGTCTCCACCGAAACCCAGCACCTTCTCAACCGGCTGACCGCCCGTCGTGCTGTCTATTATGCAAACCACATGCTGCGGCCGGTACCTGACCATGCATGCAGCGGTTTTGGATGTGAGCACACCCAGTTTGCCTTCGGCGAGGACTGCCATCCTCTCAGCCTTGAACATCGGATATCCTTCTTGCGAACCTGTACTTCTGATGGAGATCGGATCTGAAAACGGGCGATGAGGCTTCGAGCGACTCCACTCTTACGTAACCCGAAGCATGAATCATATCGAGTCCCCCAAGATGAAGGGCAACGTGGTCGATCCCGTCACCCATCCCGAAGAAGATAAGATCATAGATACGAAGACGATGGATATCCCTTGCGAGCCGTCCCCTTTTCGCCTGATCCCCGGAGTCCCTTGGCAATGCGATCCCCAGTAGTCCGAAAACGAACTGCACCAGGCCGGAGCAGTCGAAGCCGAAGGTGCTCTTACCGCCCCAGAGGTAAGGGGTACCTTTCACCTCCTCCAGAATCCCGGGCAGGTCTGAAAGCCCGAAGCCCTCCCCTCCGATCTCTCCGAGCGCACCCGCGGCGACCGTTCCATGCCGGCCGTCCGGGAGTCCGACAACATGACGCGCCCTCCCGGGAGTCTCGACTTTCACCAGGCAACCCATGGGCACAAGGATCGGGCCGCCGGCCTTGCCTCTTATCCAGGCAAATCTCTTCTTCACGAAGTGAGTAGCCGGATATCGACCGTCCGCCGCCAGCGACGACACCGGCATCCAGCCGGTATAGCCGTCCCTGAGGCTGCATCGGGCGAAACCCCCTCTGGTGGAATGGACACGGACCCGATGGCCCAGCAGTTCCTGGGTAAGGAGCTCTGAAGCTGTATCAGGGTGCCTGCGCAGGCCGGCAACGGCACGACAGACAATTGCCATCTGCGAATCTGAATCCTATCGAATGTCTACCAGGACATAGTCACCGAAGCCTGTCTCATCGACGAAGACGTAGCGCCTTCCATTATCGAAGTAGAACCAGACCTCTGTTGGATTTCTGTCTATCTCCATTGAGTACGATTCTATCTCATCCGGCGGGCCCTCGAGGATATAGATCCGGCCACGGTCGGTTCTCCAACCTTCAGTCACGCCTGCCGCGAAGTTCATGTCGGCATATCTGAACCTCTTCACATGCTCATCGTAATACTCGTTTCTGGGCGTCGCCGGGGTCGGGTCTTTTTCTCTCCAGAACTGCTCCCACATCCGCTTACGCTCTTCGACATCGGCATCAGCGAAGGAGTCTATGAAACCGCCTCCTGCGATATAGGTGAGAATCGCCACGGCATCCCTGACATCCCTGCCCAGATAGAATTCCTCCCTGTTGATCTCGAAGCCCCTGGATCGCGACACGACCTGCCCACCGGTGTCGTCGAGAAGCGCGAGTTCCAGCAGGTACCAACCGTTTGAAAGCGTATCCATAGGCACTCGGCCGAAGTGGCCTTCACCGGCCACGGTCGCAACCAGGTCCGTATCAGACTGGACCACTCCCCCTTCAACATCTTTCACAGTGTAGGTCACACCCAGGGAATCGCCTTCGGCAACATTATATACCTCATAATAGAAGAGAATGCCCTCATCAACCTTGCCGTAGGATCTCCTGACATTGGCTTGATAACCCGGCCATCTGGACTTGCCCGGACTTTCTTCCGCCATGATGAAGCCTATGTCGCTCAGAACCGGTGATTCCCCGAAATCCATCACCTCGGTCAGAGCCTCGATCACACTCTTTCTTCGCGAATCCCGGTCCGCCAAGGTCACCGCCAACCTGTACTCGCCCGGCGGCGCCTTGAAAGACATCGTCAGGGTCTTGCAGGAATCAACCGAGGTGGTCTCGTCGTATCGCGAGGCGGAGAGCCGAACCCTGTATGTATCGCCGGCCAACTGCTTTCCCGAACGGTCGTAGAGCACCGCGGTCACGTCGGCACTCGCACAGTATCCGTCAGCGGTCTTCAGGAACTGGAGGGACTCGTTACAAAGTCCCAGATAGATTTCAAGAATCGATGATGGGGCCTCGCGGAAGCACGCCGCATCCACGCAGTAGAACGGTGTACCCGGATGGCATGAGGGCAGGCCGTCATATTGACACCGTGCACCACCCGACCACAAAGTGACTATACAAAGGATGGGTAGGGCGTGCCGAAGCCATCTATTCATATCTCAGAGCCCTCACAGGGTCCAGACCCGACGCTCTTACCGCTGGGTAGAGTCCGAAGAAAACCCCCACAGCACAGCAAATCATCAGTGAAAGCGGTACGGCCCAGATCGGCACGCTTGCGGGAAGGGGCGTGGCTGAGGACACCACAAGCCGAATCAGATAGCCTAAACCCACACCAACCAGGCCGCCGGTCAGTGTCATCAGGACCGATTCGACAAGGAACTGACCCATTATCGCTTTTCGAGGGGCCCCGACGGCCTTTCTCAAACCGATCTCCGCTGTCCGCTCCATCACCACCACCAACATTATGTTCATTATCCCAACACCGCTCACCAAGAGGGCGATCGATGCTACTATTCTCATAACCCAGTACACTGAGGCTGTCAACTTCTTATAGGTCTCAACGAGGGTCTCCTGCGTGGAAACCGCGAAACCGTCTTCCTCGCCAAGCGGGACCTTCCTCACCAGCCGCATGGTCAATCTCAGGTCGTCCACGGCCTCACCGAGTTCGACATCGCCGGCGGGTGACGCCATAGCGTATTCCTGCGGGGTCTTTCCGAAAAGGACCCGATACCATCTATACGGAATGATGGCCGTGTCATCAAAACTGTGCCCGAGTACCGTTCCGGACTCCATCAATGTACCCAGGACCCTGAACGTCCGCCCCTGGATCTCGACTTCTTTGCCCAAGGGGGAAACGGTCCCGAAGATGGTCTCGACCACCCCCCTTCCAAGCACACACACAGGCGCCTTCTCCCCTTCCAGACGGTCAAAAAACCGGCCCTCATCGATATCCAGGTTCGCAATATCGACATAGTCCGCCTGCGACCCTCGTATCGTCAGCATACCGCTCTTCCTGCCCCGGTACCCGACCCTGCCCCTGGCTTCCCCTACTATCGATATACGTTTCAGCGAGCGGCACCTTCGCCTCAGCGCTTCGACCTCCTCCAGGGTGACGGCCCTACTGTCCCTCCGACCCCTGCCGACATGAATGCCCGGCTCGTCCCTTGTAACATAGAGCACGTTAGGCCCAAGTCTCTCGAATTCAGTCATCACCGATCGGTTTATGCCGTTGATGAGAGACAGCATCCCTATTATGGTGCTGATCCCTATAACCACCCCGATCACGGTGAGCAGCGTACGCAGCTTATTGGCCCTTAGAGACGCCAGCGCAATCCGTATCGTTTCCCATAACCAGTTCACTTCATATCCCTCAAGGCGTGAGCGGGCGGAAGCGATGATGCCTTCACCGCCGGGTACACACCGAAGAACAGACCCACACCGATTGATACGACCAGAGCCAGACCGATGCCCAACCATCCGGTGGAAACCGGTATGCTCGTCTTCCACGACAGGAGGAGCCCGGCGAGAATCCCCATACCGACACCGATTCCCCCCCCGACCAGACACAGCATCGAGGATTCGGTCAGAAACTGGAGCAATATGTCCCGGCGTTTCGCCCCGATGGCCTTTCGCAACCCGATCTCGCCGGTACGTTCCTTTACTGAGACGAACATGATGTTCATGATTCCTATGCCACCCACGAGCAGGGCTATGCTTCCCACACCGATGGTCGCCAGAAATACCGTCGCCGAGAGGTCCTTCCACAGCCTCATCAGGGCCTCCGAGGTCAGGATACCGAAATCGTCATCTTCCTTGAGATCCAGTCTCCTGAGTCTTCTCATCACCGCCCTGACCTCCTGAGCCGCCTGCGGCACATCCTCCTGGCTCCGGCACCGCACCGAGATATCGGCTGAATAGCCCCGGCCGAAAATCTTTTCGAAGGCGGTAAAGGGGATGCGTACAAACGAATCCTGTGACATACCGAAGACCGTCCCCATCCTCGCGTGGGTCCCGATCACCCTGAACCTGCGGCCGTTTATGCGGACGTCCTGTCCGACGATCCCGGTCGAGGTGAATATCCTTTCCGCAACGTCCGCCCCGAGGATGCATACCTGCCGGGCATGTTGTATCTCATAAGGGGAGAAGTACCTACCGTCGTCGAGACCGATGTCACTCGTATACTGGGCGTCGTCGTTGGTGCCTTCGACATACACGCCCTCCGCACTGAGGCGGGCGGTCTTGACCTCGGCCATGGACCTCACAAACGGGGCGGCATTCGTCACAGAAGGGCACCCGGTCTTGATTGCCTCTGCCGCCGACGCCGGTATGTCTTTCCGCCTCAAGGCTTTGAGGTACTCCTCTTCGCCTATGGCAAGACCTATCTTGGTGACCACAAAACCCTGTGAGCCTATGCTGCCCAGAAGCTCGGCCATATAGATGTCTATACCCCGGACAACGGATGTTATGGCACTTACAGATAGGATCCCGATGACTATGCCGAGCAGCGTCAGTGCCGACCGCAGTTTGTGCCGGATAAGGGCCGAGAAGGAAATGCCTGCAAGATCAAGAAAGGTCATCTCTTTCTTTCACGATCTTCACCTTGGTGCTGTCCTCCAGGTCTCGAAGCGTCCTGAAGGGACCGATCACGATCTGGATATCCTCTCCAAGGGTCTCGAAGATCTCTATATTCATATCGTCTGAGATACCGGTCGTGACCGGCACGAAGTCGGAACGCCCGTCCTTTACCGTGAAGATGCCTTCATATTCCTGCTTGCTCTCCCCCTTGCCCAGCTCTCTCAACACCAGAGCCTGCAAGGGCACAGAGAGGACGCTGTCCGCGGTGGAGGTCACTATATCGACAGTCGTAGTCATACCCGGCCTCAGGCCCGGCAGCGAATCCTCTATTCGCACCCTGACGTCGAAGGTGGACCGTTCCTCAGGGCTTGGTGTATAACCCTTCGCAAGGCTGGATGAGCTGCCCACTACGGACACGGTGCCGCTCAGAGTGGTATCCGCGAAAGCATCCACACTTATCTCTACGGGCTGGCCGGGCCGGACCCTCGCCACGTCGGTCTCATCGATCTCAGCCCTTACCTCCATGCCACTCAGGTTGCTTATTGTCATGAGCACGGTACCCGGATTGTTCATCGTACCGGTGATGACGATCTCACCTTCCTCTATGTTAAGCGAAGTGACCGTGCCTTCGATCGGAGAGGCTATCACGGTCTTCTCGAGATCGTCACGGGCCGCTCTAAGCGTTGCAGCAGCTTCGCCGGCGCTTTCTGCGGCCGCATCCGCCTCGGCCTCCGACACGGCCAGCGTCGTTCGAGCCACCTCCAGGTCCCGCTCCGAGATCAGGCTGCGTTCGTGCAGGCTGACGCCGCGATCCAGCTCCGCCCGCGCATCCTGAAGCCTGGCACGGGCGAGTTCCAACCTCGCAAGGGCCGCCCGGTGCGCAGCCGCCGCCCGGTTGAGATTGGCGTCGTACTTCGAAGGATCGATCCTGAGCAGAACGTCCCCCTCGCCTACCCTGTCCCCCTCCATAACGGGCAGACCTACGATTCTTCCCATAACGGATGAGCTGATCTTTACCGAGGATTCCGCATAGATGATGCCCGGGCCGGAGATCTTCTCCACGATCTCGCCGTGCTTGAGACGTGTGACCTCGACATCCGTGCTAGCCTCATAAGAGATGATCACATTGACGATCACCACGGCGACGATCACCACGGCGACGCCTCCCAGTATCAGTACCTTCTTAAGGTTCATCGCAACCTCAGTCCCTTCCCATGGCCCTGACCAGCCGTGCCTGCGAAAGGAGCAGGTCGTACAGGGCCTCTATGTGTGACGTCCTGGCCTCGCTGAGAGAAACCTGGGAGTCTATCTGCTCGAGCATGGTCCCGGCTCCCAACCTGTATCTTTCCTCGGACAACCGCAGTTCCTCCTGGGCTACCTCGACTGTCCTTCGGCTCACCTCCACGCGCTGGCGGGCTTCATCAACACTGTAGAAAGCTTCCTTTACCTCAAAAGCCGCATCCCGCTCGGTCTGAACCAGATCCTCACGCGCGGAATTGCGCCTTGCCTTTGCCTGGCGAACCCGTCCGAAGGTCTCGAATCCGTCGAAGAGATCAATGCCGACGGTGACGAACCAGCTCCAGGTTGCCTTCCTGTTTATGTCTATCAACTTCTCCGGGCGATTCTCACCGGTAAAACTATCCGACCAATCAAACCTGACATAGGGGAACCACCCACCGCGTTCCCTCCATACTCCGTGGCCGGCGGATCCGAGAGTGGCGGTGGCCTGTTTTATGTCTGCGCGCGATCTGAAGGCTTCGGCTAAAGCTCGATCAAGGCTATATTCCAGTTTCTCCGGCTCCGGAATGTCCTCCAGTTCAAGATCGACATCATCGTTCAAACCCAGGAAGTACCTGAGACCGGTCTCGGCGAGTCTCACATCGTTCTCCGCCGATATGAAATCCAGCTGGTTACTGCTCATCTCCACCTCGGCCCTGAGCACATCCGACCTCACGGACGATCCGACCTCCACCATCGCCTGGGCTTTCTCCAACTGCCGCCTGCTCAGATCCAGCGCCTCCTCGGCAACCTCCAGCAATTTCCTGCTCCTGAGCACCATCAGGTACATCTGCTTGGCGACATAGGAAACCTCTTGATTGATCTGGGTGACATAGTGCCCTGTGGCGCGCGTCTCGGCCAATGACTGGAACACGCCCATTACTCCTTCCATGGAAATCGTCTCTCCCACACTCAGTTGACCGGTGTAGGCTTTCGCCGTATTCACAATTTTGTCACCTACCTGTCTTCCTTCCGCCAGCTCATATTCCCGGTTCTGGGAATGGAAGCTCAAGGTTGGAAGGAGCGTTGATGCAGAGGTGATCACCCCGTTTTTCGCGTAATCCAGCTCGTAGCCGGCCTTGAGGGCCGTGATATTGACCTCAAGGGCCATCTCGACACATCTGTCAATATCAAGCTTCAGGGGTTGCCCGGCCACTACAGAACCGGCAGTGAGTGCAGATGTTATGGATATAAGCATGAGTAGTATCAGCAACCGTTTCCGGTACCGACCCATATCCATCCTCCTTCCTACTAGGAACCGCCGAGCAGACCGGGGAGCAACGACAATCCGATTTGAATAACCACAAGAACCACCCACAGTCCGACGACAATACCGGATGATTTCTTGATGCTGAAGCCCGAAAGCACGCTGAAACCAAAGCATAGCGCTACCACCTGCCATATGCTGAAGATGTCGAAAGAGCTCAAGAGAACCGCCGGAGGCGATCCGAGATCCAGGGACGGAGCGAAGGCGGCCAGGCTGGTTCTCACATCTATGCTGCCCTTCGCCAGCACCAGCGGGATCTTTATGAGACTGCCGAGAGCCGAGATCACCGCACTATAGGAAACAAATGCAAACATCCGCCGGAAACCCACCTGTCCTCCGGCCACCGCAGCGGCGCCCTTGAGGACCGCCGCGAAAATCAGGATCATAACCCCGCCGAAGAGCGCTGCTCCCAGTCCCGTGCGCACCTGCTTGGCAGTGGTGACCTCGAACATGGAATCGATGTCCGCGTCGGGATTGCGTTCTCTTATTATCTCTCCCATAAACTCGCGCTGAAACTCGACCTGGTACTCATAGGTTGCAGCCGTAGCGATGAAAGCCACCGCCAGCACAATCACCAGAGGGATCACCCAGTGCGGATCTTCGATCACGCTGCGACCTACACTGGTAGGGCTTGCGAAAATCTGCCCCAGATTGGTCAATCGACTCATGGTTCCTCCTCCTCTTTGCCAGTTTACAAATGTCCGGCATCCACTTATAGCACTCAGGGGGGAGACTTACAACAACTGAATGCAAACCGCCCGGACATCCCGTAACGTCAGGATCTCCAAAATCCGGGCTGGGCGACGGACCATCTCAATCAGTGAGAGAAAACCTGAATGGGATACTTATAGTCGCCTTGACGGGGACGTCACGCTGCTTTGCAGGCGTAAACTTGAACTTGTATGCTGCTTGGACAGCCGCTTCATTCAGCACTTCGGCACCGGATTCGGCCACCCAGGCACTCAGTACATTGCCCGATTCGTCGATGGTAACCATTATCATGACGGTACCCTCGACTTCAGCCTTCCGGGCCAGTTCCGGATACTTCGGCTCGGCGCTCCGGATGACCACCGGATAGGTGTCAAAGGCAAAGAACATCTCCGGCTCCGGGGGCGGAGGCGGAGGTGCCGGCGGCAGGTTCTGTGCGTCCAAGAACGTCGGCGCTATTGTCTCTTCCTCATCGGCCTCGTCGCTGGCTTCCACTTCGACGGCAACCTCCGGCCGGGCCACTTCCTCCGGCGGCGGCGGCACCTCGATCTGCGGCGGTATGTCTATCACTTCGATACGTTCCTCACGGAGTTTGTATACCGAGGGCACGTACTCGGGCCAGACAGCAAAAGCAACGGCGTGAACCAGAATCGCGAACAGGAAGCCTATCTGTAGATACTTGTTGTACTTGCCTTTGAATTCAGTGTTAGCGGTCACGACACTATGCTCCTATCTGAACCGCAACTTTTCTTTCCTGGAGGCAAAGGAAACCCTTACCGCACTGGCACGCTTAAGCTGCTCCATGATGTCCGACATCACACCGTAAGGAGCAGATTCATCGGTGTAAAAGGCCACTATGATACCAGGGTTCGCTCGTATCCGTTGGGCAACAATACCCTCTACCGAAGGAATCGTTACAATCATATCGTTGATGGAGATCTTGCCTGCCTTGTCCACCCAGATATGAACCACGTTCTCCCTAGGAATATCCTGGGCGGCTTCAGCTTTAGGCAAAGATATCGGCAGTCCTTCCTCCAGTTTCAGAACTGTCGTTACCATGAAGAACACAAGCAGCAGGAAGGCTATGTCCGCCATCGACGACGTCGGCACCGTGGCCTCGGTCGTAGCTTTCTTATTAAACTTCGCCATTCTTCCTCCCGCCTTGCTAGTCTTCGAGGGCTTTCAGGGATATCCTCGTTGCCCTGGCCAGTTTGAGCTCATCCAGCACATCGACCATAAGACCGTATGAAGCTTCCCTATGCGTCTCAACCACTATGATCAGATTAGGGTTATCAAGCATGGCCTGTTCCACTCGAGGCTTTATCCGATCCACCGACACCGGCTCGTCATCAATCGTCACCGAGCCTGTCGGATATGCCGAGACCCGCATGATGTTCTTACGGGCGATCTTCTTCACCACACCATCTTTGCTGGGCAGCTGCAGGAGCAGGCCTTCCTCGATAGCGAAGACCGTGCTGACCATGAAAAAAATCAACAGAAGAAAAGCTATGTCAGCAAGAGAGGAGTTCGGTATCTCCTTTGGTATGTTGGTCCTTCTCCCGAATTTCAAATCAGATCACCCTCTTTACTGGCCACCACCGGTGCCTTGCGTTTTACCCAACATCACCAGCGTGTCAACCAGGTCCGCCGTTGTCTCTTCCATCTCGATAATGAAGCGATCTATCTGGGCCACAAAGAAGTTGTGGAACGCCTGCATGGGAATCGCGACAAGCAGTCCTGTCGCAGTCGTGATCAGCGCCTCGGAGATACCGGATGCTACCAGCTTCGCATTTACCTGTTCGGCTTCCGCGATAGCATTGAACGCACGGATCATACCCGAGACCGTGCCCAGAAAGCCGAGTAGCGGCGCGATCGTCGCCAGTGTAGCCAGCCAGATGAGGCCTCTCTCCAGAAAAGAGGTCTCGATGGTACCTGCGGTCTCAATCGCCCGCTCGACCGCCTCAGTACCCCGTTCGGCTCGCTTAAGGCCCGCATGAAGGATCGCCGCGATGGGACCTTTTGTTCTCTCACATTCGGCAGCTGCGGCATCAACGCCTTTGGAGTGAAGAGCGTCAAGCACGCGCTTCATCAGCTTCCTTACGTCCGTCCGTGCACGGCTCAGGGTCAAGGCCCTCTCTATGATTACCGCCACTCCGATTATGGAAGCGATAAGCAACGGGTACATGAAGCCCCCACCCTTCAGGAACAACTCAACAAGACCGCTCTCTTTCACTCTAGACAAGAAACTAACCTCTGAAGGGCCTGCGGCCTCGTCGACAGGTGTCTCAAGGGACCTCAAGAGATCGGCCAGAGAGGTATCAGGCTGGGCCGCCTCAGCGGCAGCTTCCGTATCAGCTTCGGTGGAGGTTTCTTGAGCCGAAACAATTCCGGCAGTCAGTACAATAGCCAGACCAACGACAAGCAAACAGCACCAGATCTTGGAACAAGTCATGCAAACCTCTCCTTGAAGAAGTTACAACCGACGATTGACAGCATGATTCACTAGAAAGCTTGCCAACCGGCCCTTATACTGCCTGAGCAAGCCAATTTATTGTCTAAACCTTAATATCACCCCTGGACCTTGTCAACCCTTTTTTAGTACTCCTCTTTTTCCGTGCTATAGACCAATCTGTACTCACCGTAACCCCTCTCATCCACCAGCACAAAGCGCATTCCGGCGACCCTCGGCACACGGTCGGAAAGCCGTCTAACGGGCTCGCCGATACCGTCGTAGGACCAGATCTCATAGGCTTTACCATGCACCGTGCTTCCACCCCGCTGGTCCGCAAGGGCCTCGCTCTGCGAACCGCTCCGATCCCAGCTTCCGGCCTCCGACGAACCGCTCTTTAAGCCCACTCTGGAGAAGGGATCGGTTGGCACCGGATCACTCGCACCCTCGATGAATCTCGTACCCTGTACGAACTCATAGTCCGAGTAGTGACTCTGTATATCGTCCGGATGCCCATACTTGATATAGAGCCTGCCGCGGTCCGTGAGAGCGCCTCTTGTGGAGGCCCCCCCGAAGTGCTGATCGGCATGCTTGACTCTCCTGAAGTGCTCCATCAGTGCTTCATTCATACCGGTTCCGGGAGTCGGATCGAGCTCGGTCCAGAACTCCTTCAGGAAAGCCTCCCGCTCGGCAGGCGAAAAGCCTTTGAAGGTCTCCATTTCACTCTCGGTAAGCACGTAGGCAAGATCTCCGAGAGCGTCCATCTCGTATCTTCCCCAGGAGTAGACAGACCACAACACATCAAACTTCCGCTCGGTACGGGCAAGCACGTCACCGGCATCATCCAGAAGATCCAGAACCAGGAGGTAGTTGCCCGTAGGCAAAGCCGCGATATCGAAGAGTGCGGTACTCCCCATCTTCTGCCCGCTTATAAAGATAGGGTTCTCCGCTTCGAACATCCGATTGCCCGCGCTGTTTAGAATGGTGTATCCAACGAGCAGAGTATCACCCACCCCCACGCCCCTAAAATCGTAGATCTCGAAGTATATCGGCAGCTCCGAAAGGAGGAGACCATAACGGCGCTGAGCATTGGGCATCACCTCAAAACCGGACTTGATGAAAGCACCTTCCGAGGTTCGTCTCAGGCTCCTGGCGAACTCGATGTCGCTGAGGGCGATCCCCCCGGGTCCGAACTCCCCGGACTCGAACCCGACCTCGGTCTCACCCGTCCTGTACTTGCCCCTAATATAGGATATGATCTCTCTCTTGCGTGCATTGAGGTCCTCGAGAACCACCCGGGCGCTATACCTGCCTGGAGGTACACTTACTCTGGATTGAAGCACCTGAACCACATTTCTGTCCCCGGCATCCTCGGCAGATGAGGCCCCGACCTCTATTGTCTTGTCGCTGCTTGCCACCAGGTTCAGGTTCTCATCGAGGACATTGATCTCGTACCTCAGCTTACCCCGAAAAACCCCGTCGATCTCCGGAAACTCAATCTGGTCGTTGGAGACCGTCAAGTATATCTCCTCGACGTTCTTTCCCTCATCCATATGGAAGGTCACCACATCCACATAGAAGATCATGTCCCCGGTACTCGTATTCGGAATCTCGAGAATCTCGTCCCAGGCCCGGCAACCCGAGGCACCTGAGAGCTGAAGGAACGCAAATAAAACGAGGGGCAGCACCAGAGCTGCCCCGCTTGGTAGATGTTCTCGTAAACTCATCTAGAAACCGACACCTAATGATATCTTGTGTGAAGCCTCAAGGATATCCATATCGGAATAGCAGTAATCAACGGTCCAAATGGAGGGCTTGTTCTCAAGCCCGATCCTGATGAACGGGAACTTGATGCCGAATCCCCCTGCCAACCCCTCCACATCCCGATTGAACCTGTAGCCGCCCCGGAGAGCGATCTCAAAGTTGGGTCCGAACTTCTGGTAGACATACTCACCGCCGAGGTTGAGCCTTTCGGCTCCATCCGGCGGGTGGTTGAACTCGGCGGCCCCCAGGACCCGGTGGTCCGGATTATTCACAAGGGGCATTGCCGTTCCCACCTTGAAGGTGACCGGCATCGGGCTCTCTTTACCGTCCGAGATCAGGGTATAGCCCGATCCCATATGGAGGAAGGACATACCGATCTTGATATCCCTGAAACCGGTATCATAGATCGTGCCTAGATCCACGGCGAAGGTCTCACCGCTATAATCGGCCAGTCCTTCGTGGATCCACTTGACAGTCGCCCCAAACGAGAAACGGTCGGTAAGCATCCGTCCATAGGTGAAGGCAAACGCCATACTACCCGCGTCGAAAGAATAGCCCGTCCCCTCCTGACGATACTCGGTGGTCTCCGGCATCGGGTCCATCTGAAGCACGGTGGCACTGATCCCCAGCACTCCCGGGATGAACTTGTAGGAGAAGATGTAGCTGGCATACTCATGACTGAGTTCCGCCGGCCACGACGCATGATTCAGACTTACGGCACTGCCCTCAATGGAGGCTATACCTGCGGGGTTCCAGTACGAACATGTGGCATCACCGTCGATAGCCACGAACGCTTCCCCCATTGCCACTCCTCTGGCGCCGGCGCCGATCTTCAAGAACTGGGCGCCGAAGGTCCCGACCTTCTCGAAGGTCTCCGCCGACCAGCATGTGACCGCGAAAACAGCAATCACCGCAGCCGCAATCAACAGGGTCCGTCTCAATTTACTTCCTCCTTCCTGTACAGCCTTACTATCTCACGACTATGAATTTGGTAACTTCCGTGCCCTCTGGTGACTCCACGTACATTATGTAAACACCGCTGACGATTTCCTGATTGTTCCTCGACACCAGGTTCCACCCGGGCGGTTCCCCATCCGGCAGCGTAGGATCTTCGAAGTACTGACTCCATACCAGATCGCCACTCACACTGTAGATCCTGACCCTGGACCTTCGCGGGAGGTTCACGAATCGCACCCTCCGGCCCGAGGGATCCCGGTCATACTCAGCGAGATCCCCAACGGCTCTTCCAGTAGCCCTCGCGCTGGGATGCATTCCCGGATATGGGTTCGGGACTACCTGGACCTTGCCGGTCACCCTGGCCGGAGAGGGCCGAGGGTACACCAGGTCCATCGCCTGCGAATAGCTGCCGAACCTGGCTATCGAATCGATCTCCCCGGTGGCTCGGTTGACGATCTTCTCCGCGCGTCCGTCATCGAACGCCGTCACCGCATACCAGTAGGGAAGCCCGTTATGCACGTCCTCATCAACGTAACGGTACTTGCCGATACCCTGAAGCCCGGTGCTGATCTTGGAGAGATCGGGCCTGTCGAAGTGAGCGATCAGCTGCCACTGCTCGGATGCAGGCACCTCGCTCTCATGCCGCCATCCCACTGCTTTCCAGATTCGGTATCCGGCAAAATCGAATACACCCATCAGAGGGTCCGGCGTCCTCTCCGAATAATCATCCCACTCCAGGGTCACCTTCCCATCACCGGGTATCAGCCTCTGTTTGGGCGGAGGGGGAGGACTGGATCCGAGCCAGTTGGTGAAAATAAGCTGACCCGATGCATCGGCGATAAACCCGCCGTTATAGACTTTCTGGGCGTTCGTGGCGTTCTCTATGAACGATTCGAAGGGGTGCCCGGCGACGAAGGCACACTGGAACACCAGTGTACTTCCGGGCGGTATGTTGGCAAAGGGACCCGCCGATACAAGGAACCTGTAATCCTGGGGTTTCACCGTCGGGGGGTCTATGGTCTCTTCGGTATCCGAATCCCCCCTCATGTAGCGGTATCTCTCCTTGTCGTTCACAGGATCCTGCTCCCCACCGGACCAGCTCCTGAACATGTGGATTCCCACATCGGAGGGTGCCATCCTGCCATCGGGGTCGGTTGTATGCCCCAGGAACATCACGCCTACGTACCCGTCGACATCACCATCCTCCCCTCCATCGAAGTCGTACATATAGCCGAGGGTAACGTGATAGTCGTTGGTCACCTCACTCCCGTCGGGGCTGATCTCAATCCGGCTGACCGTGGTATCGACATAAGAAGCCATGTCGTCGTTGTAGGCAGGCGTGTTATCCCTCACCGGCCCGACGTCACAGTCGACCATGAACGCCACATAAGCCCTGTATATGGTGGAATCACCTATGTTTGTTACCTTGTATTCGATGCCGATGAAATCCGCGACCGAGGGACTGGTCCAAGCATAGCTTTCCTGCCTGACCTTTAGGTTCAGAGGCACATGGAAGTCCTCTGTTCGCGTCGTGTTCATTGAAGCGCTTGTGTCATAGAAGACCGAAGAGAACATCTGTTGCGAGATTGCGGAGTAGTCCTCGTCGATAAACCCGTCCTCATCGTTGTCGTATCCGTCCAGGGGATCCTCGTCAACACTCTGATCGTTGTCATCGTCTTGGAGCCTGCCGCCTCCCTGCTCCCCTTCCGAGGCCATATAGACAACATCCCGAGGGTCCGACTTGGGATAATACTCCAGCTGGTACACTGCAGCCGACACAAGCGTGTCAGGTCTTCCGGATTCGTTGTAGACCACTCCCCCGACCCAGAGACCTGCCGCAAACACATATTCGACCCCACTGCCCGCCGGCCACTCTCCGGACGGGGAACTCGGGTCGGCATTCCAGTCGCCAAAGAAACCCATGTTGGAACTGTGCAGCAACAGGTTGTTCACATTGTGATATATGCCCCTGAATCTCACCACCCCCCGCTCATAACCCTGGTAGCCACCGGGGGATTCACCGTCGTAGTACGCGGTAGCCACGGAGCACAGCACCAGGATCGCCAGGAGAAAGGGCATTCCCCACCGACCCAGGCGGCCCCACTGGCTTCTTTTCCTCACCATGATTCGGCCCCTCCAGATTTGGTTACCAGTCGAACGAGACACCCACCCTGAAGTTTCTCGGAGTGGCGTAAACCCTCGGATCGTTGATCGGTACATAGAGCACATCGGCGAGGCCCAAGAGCTCGCCCTCGTCATAGGCACCACCCAACTCACCCTCGGTGGTATAGTAGGGAGTGTAGTTTCCTTGACCACCCGGCCAGCTGCCCGGGCTCATAGTGGCGATGTTCTGCCTATCCAGGATGTTACGACCTTCAAGGAAGAGCGAGACTTCCTGGCCGGCTATCTTCCATCTCTTATCGCCCTTGATATTGACCGTGCTTCTCGCCGGGAGCCTTTCCGAGTTGATCAGTGTCGCCCTTACCTCACGCTCTCTCGGCAACATCGGGGTGTAGGGCGCGCCGGTCGAGTAGCTCCAGTCGAGGTTGCAGCCCCACAATCCGGGCTCGCTTATATACAGGTTGGCCGAAAAAACGTGGTTCCTGTCCCAATTCAGCGGGAGCTCCGTGATCGGGGCCCTGTCCATGCCTCCGCTGACCACGTTCGCCCCCTGAAGCTCGTTGGAGCTCGAACCCGTCGCCTTGGAGTAGGTATAGGTAAAACTTCCGCTGAATCGGTCGCTGAAACGCTTGGTCGTCTTCACCTCGAATCCACGCACCGAACCGTAATCCAGGTTGGTGTATGCGACCGGGGTGGCCGTGGGTCCATAGAGAT
>JALGWN010000119.1 GCA_025774115.1 bacterium | reverse complement strand
ACATGCTCTCCGAGAGTGCCATGCGGATAGTGCGTCTTGAGAAGCGCTTCAAGACCGACATCGATGTGAAGGACGATCCCAATCTGAGAAGGGAGGAGTTTGTAGCGCGGGGCTGCCGAAAGGGGGAGGACCTTACTTATCTGATGGAACCATAGGAATTCTCTGCGTTTTTGACCGGCCTGGCCTTGTAGGTCCAGTGATGTGAAGAACGCCTGCCTGCTGTCTTCGTTGCCACGGGCTGCGGGCCTCGTAGCGTCGTCACGGGAGTGACGACGGCCGTGATGGTGGTGGGGCTCCCCGGCCGCTCCGGGCATTTCCGCTTGACACAGCCGTCCGGGTTTGTTACATAGTTAGCCAGCCCCGGCCGCTCCGGGCATTTCCGCTTGACACAGCCGTCCGGGTTTGTTACATAGTTAGCCAGTGGATCATACTACGGAGAGGTATATGTACGCTATTATCGAGACAAGTGGCAGACAGATGAGGGTTTCGCCGGACGAGCATGTCCGCGTGGACCGGCTGGATGCCGAGGTAGGTTCGACGGTCAGCTTCGATCGCGTTTTTGCAGTCAGGAACAACGGTGATTTCCTCTTGGGCTCGCCGACGGTGGAAGGTGCGAAGGTCACCGGCACCGTCATAGGTCACGGGAAATGCGACAAGGTAGTGGTCTATAAGTTCAAGCGGAGGAAGTTCTACCGGCGCAAGCGAGGTCACAGACAACCCTTTACCGAAGTGAAGATATCTGAAATCGTGGTCTGAGGAGGTTCCCTGGAATGGCTCACAAGAAGGGTGTTGGAAGTTCCCGCAACGGGCGTGACAGCAATGCCCAGAGACTCGGTGTCAAGAGGTACGCGGGTCAGGATATAAACGCCGGTACCATAATCGTCCGCCAGCGGGGTACCAAGTTTTTTCCCGGTGAAAACGTTGGCATGGGCAAGGATCACACGCTTTTCGCCCTGATCAGCGGCAAAGTGACTTTCGAACGCCAGGGAAAGAGCAAGAAGCGGGTCAGCGTCTACGCCTAAGCATACCGTTCGGTTTTTGCCTGTCTTGGCAGTCTCGTTGCTTTGGTTCTAGTTCAAGGAATACCGCGAGCATAGGGAGGTGGAAGCATGAAGGTAAAGTGGCTCGGACATTCCGCTTTTCTGCTTATCTCAGACAGCGGCGTGAGAGTCTTGACCGACCCGTACAAGAGCGGAAGCTATGACGGCGCGGTCGGCTATAAACCCATCACAGAGAAGGCTGATGTTGTAACCGCCAGCCACCAACACGACGATCACTATTGCCTGGAGGGTCTGCCGGAGGGCTACGAGTGTGTGACCGAAGCTGGCAAGCACCAGGCGGCGGGGCTTTCAATCACCGGTTTCAAGTCCTACCACGACACGACCCGTGGCAAAGATCGCGGGAGCAATATCATTTTCGTCATCGAGATGGACGGCATCAAGGTGTGCCATCTCGGCGATCTCGGTCACACCCTCTCCAATGAGGAAGCCGGAGCGATCGGCAAAGTCGATGTATTGCTCATCCCTGTCGGCGGCCTCTATACCATCGGTCCCAGGGAAGCGGTGGATGTCATGAAGGCGCTTTCACCCTCCGTCACTATCCCCATGCACTTTAAGACCGAAGCCCTCGGTTTTCCCCTAAAGCCGGTCGACGACTTTCTCTCCCTGGCCGGGGACTCCGGGCGGCCCGGCACGACGGAGACGGAGATAAAGCAAGAGGATTTGAGCGGCCGGCGCATCATCGTCCTGGAACATGAGCTTTAGCGGTACTCGACGCATCGGATGGAGGCATCTCAGATGAGAGAGGTGAACGTCAAGGAGATCAGCGACGCGGTAAGGGAGATCTGTATCAAGTCCAACACCGTGCTCGGCGAGCCGGAGGTGGAATACATCAAGAAGATGCAGGATGTGGAGGAGTCCCCGACGGGCAAGGAGATTCTCTCCATGTTGCTCGAAAATGCACGCGTCGCACGTGAGGAACAGATCGCGATCTGCCAGGACACCGGCTTCGCGGTGATCTTTATCGATCTCGGGCAGGATGTCCACCTGGTGGGAGGGGACCTCAACGAGGCGGTGGCCGACGGTGTGCGTAGGGGGTATGCGGACGGTTACTTGAGAAAGTCGATTCTGAGTGACCCCATAAAGCGCGTCAACACCGGGGATAACACGCCGCCTGTGATCCACCTCACCCTGGTACCCGGGGAGAAGGTCAAGATCGTGGTAGCCCCCAAGGGTGGGGGAAGCGAGAACATGAGTGCCGTGCGTATGCTTAAGCCCTCTGACGGCATAGAGGGTGTCAAGAGCTTCGTGGTGGAGACCGTGGAGAGGGCCGGAGGCAATCCGTGCCCTCCGATTGTGGTTGGTGTCGGTATAGGGGGGACGTTTGAGAAGTGTGCTTACCTGGCGAAGAAAGCCCTCTTGAGACCCCTGGGCCGGCGGCACCCGGATCCTTTCTATGCGGAAGTGGAAGAGGATCTTCTAAGGAGAGTCAACAACACCGGGGTGGGGCCTCAGGGCCTCGGTGGGAGGGTGACGGCGTTGGATGTCCATGTGGAAGTGCATCCCTGTCATATAGCGTCATTGCCTGCTGCGGTTAACCTTAACTGTCATGCTACAAGACACGGCGAGAGAACAATCTAAATCTGCCGGGGGACTGTAATGGCCGAGATAAAACGAATCCAGACACCACTTACCGATGAAGTGCTCAAGGGTCTTAAGATCGGGGAGAAAGTCACAATCAACGGGATCATCTATTCCGCCCGGGATGCCGCCCACAAGCGGCTGGTCGAGCTTATCCGGAAGGGGGAGGAACTGCCCTTCGAACTGCCCGGGCAAGTCATATACTATGTGGGCCCCGCCCCTGCCAGGCCCGGCTTCGCAGTGGGCTCGGCCGGGCCGACCACCTCATACAGGATGGATGCCTATGCCCCGGTCTTAATAGAGCACGGGCTTAAGGGCATGATCGGCAAGGGAGCGCGCGGGGACAATGTCAAGGAAGCCATGAAGAAGTATGGAGCCGTCTATTTCGCTGCCATCGGCGGCGCGGGGGCTCTGATTTCCAAGTCCATCATAAGCGCCGAGGTCATAGCCTATCCCGAGCTCGGAGCCGAGGCCGTAAGAAGGATGGAAGTCAAGGACTTTCCAGCCATAGTGGCCACGGACATGTTTGGAGATGACCTCTACATCAGGGGTAAGGAGGCCTATAAGGTACGTGCCTGACGAGCACAGTATCATAGGAGTCATCCCTGCAAGATACGGGTCTACCCGTTTTCCCGGCAAACCCCTTGCCCTGATAGCCGGCAAACCGATGATTCAGCATGTCTATGAGCGGACCGCAAGGGCCGGTCTCCTCTCCGGTGTCATCGTGGCCACCGACGATGTGAGGATCAAGCAAACCGTGGAAGGCTTCGGCGGTGTGGCCGTGATGACCTCCCCCGAACACCCGACCGGTACCGATCGTGTGGCTGAAGTGGCCCGCGAGCTCGGCCACACCCACTATGTGAACGTCCAGGGAGATGAACCCTTGATAGACCCGGCCTATGTCGACACGTGTGCCCGCCTCCTCCTGGATGGCGCCGAGATGAGTACCCTGGCCACGAGGATCAGGTGGCGCCACGAGGTCTTCGACCAGAATGTGGCCAAGGTGGTGCTTGACCGCCGTGGTTACGCAATCTACTTTTCGAGGTCCGCGATTCCCTTTCCCCGGAAATACCTTGATCGGGGAGCCGATGTGGATTTAGACTCCTCGGTGTACTTGCGGCATGTCGGCGTTTATGGTTTCACTGCCGAGACGCTCCGCGCCATTACCTCTGAAGGGGAGAGTGAATTGGAGGGTCTCGAAGGCCTGGAGATGCTCCGGGCCCTGTACCTGGGCAAAAGGATAAAGGTCGGACTCGTGACATCCACTATTCCTCACGTAGATCTGCCGGAGGACATCCCGGCGGTCGAAAAGGTGCTTAAGACTGAGGACGGGATCTGATGGCCAAGTATATATTCGTAACCGGAGGCGTGGTTTCATCACTGGGCAAAGGCATAGCCGCGGCCTCGCTGGGAATGTTGCTCAAGCGCAGGGGGCTTAGGGTTACCATCCAGAAATTCGATCCCTACCTCAATGTCGATCCGGGCACCATGAGTCCCTTCCAGCACGGGGAGGTTTTCGTCACCGATGACGGGGCCGAGACCGATCTGGATCTCGGGCACTATGAGAGGTTTCTCGATGAGGCCCTTAGCCGCGATAACAATGTCACCGCCGGCCAGATCTACGATGCCGTCCTAACGAGTGAGAGGCGCGGGGACTATCTGGGACGTACGGTCCAGGTAATACCTCATGTCACCGATGAGATAAAGAAACGCATCACCAGGGTCGGGGATACCCGCGATGTGGATGTCTGTATCTGCGAGATAGGGGGTACCGTCGGAGACATAGAGAGCCTCCCTTTTCTGGAAGCCATAAGACAGATGAGACTGGAGCTCGGCAGGAACAACACCTGTTTTGTGCATCTTACCCTGGTCCCTTACATAGCGGCCGCAAAGGAACTCAAGACCAAGCCGACCCAGCACAGCGTACGGGAGCTTCGTGAGATAGGTATCCAGCCGGATATCCTGATCTGCAGAACCGAGAGACATCTTCCGGAGGACGCCCGGGAGAAGATCGCCCTCTTCTGCAACGTGAGAAAGGAAGCGGTCGTCGAGGCCCGGGATGTAGGGTCGGTCTATGAGGTGCCGCTTGTGTTTCATACCGGCGGCATGGATAAACTCGTGGTCTCTATGCTGAGGCTTGCCGGCACCGACCCCGATCTCGGTGATTGGATTGCCCTCGTGGAGAAGATAAAGAACCCCACCGGGGAGGTCTCCATCGGCATTGTCGGCAAGTATGTGGATCTTCAGGATGCATATAAGAGTATAAACGAAGCATTTGTCCATGCAGGACTGGAAAATGACGTTAGGGTGAAGACCACCTGGGTCGACTCCTCGAAAATTACCCCTGAGGCTGCGGCTGAGAACCTCGAGGACTTTGACGGAATCCTCATCCCCGGTGGGTTCGGGGAGAGGGGCACCGAGGGCAAGTTCGAGGCGGTAAGGTACGCACGGGAGAACAGAATACCCTTTTTCGGTATCTGTCTGGGCATGCAGTGTGTCGTGATCGAGTTTGCACGCAACGTGTGCGGCCTGGAGGGCGCCAACTCCTCCGAGTTCGACCCGGGAACGCCCTATCCCGTGATAGATCTCATGCCCGACCAGCGTGAGGTCTCCCATATGGGAGCCAGTATGCGTCTCGGGGCCTGGACATGTCACGTCAAGGAGAATACCTTAGCCGGGGCCGCCTACGGGTCTTCCGTGGCACGCGAGCGCCACCGCCACAGATATGAATACAACAACCTCTTCCGGAGCCTGATGGCTGAGAAAGGTCTCTTATTCAGCGCAACCACCCCGGACGGCAATCTGGCCGAGATTGTGGAGCTCCCGGACCACCCCTGGTTCCTGGGCTGCCAGTTCCATCCCGAGCTCAGGTCCCGTCCCGGCAACGCCCATCCTCTGTTTAAGCGTTTCGTCCAGGCCGCCAAGGCCTACCGGGAAAGAACCAGTCTCCTCGTTAAGGGGGAGAAGTGATGGCCGATCTCTCCCGGGTCAAGGTGGGCTCCCTCGAAGTGGGTGGCGACAGACTCACCGTCATAGGCGGGCCCTGTGTCATCGAAGATGCCCAAACCTGTCTTGAGGCCGCGAGGGAGATGAAGCAGATCACCGAGGGCTTGGGAATGAACTATATCTTCAAGTCTTCCTTTGAAAAAGACAATAGATCGAGTGCCGCCTCATACAAGGGCCCCGGGCTTGAGGAGGGCCTGGAGATCCTTGCCACGGTAAGGGACGAAGCAGGGGTGCCGGTCCTCAGCGATGTACATTACCCGGGGCAGGTGGCGCAGGCCGCGGAAGTCCTGGATGTCATACAGATCCCCGCCTACTTAAGCCAGCAAACCAACCTGGCGATCGCGGTGGGAGAGACCGGTAAGCCGGTGAATGTGAAGAAAGGCCAGTTCACCGCTCCCGAAGATATGAAAGGTGTGGTCTCTAAGATAAGAAGCACCGGGAACTTGAAAGTCATGCTCACCGAGCGGGGCAGTTGCTTCGGTTATAGAAGGCTTGTGGTGGATATGAGGTCGCTTCCCATCATGCGATCCCTGGGATGCCCGGTTATCTTCGATGTCACACATGCCATAAGAATATACGGCTACTCGAGCGCCGACCCCAAGGGAGGGGAGCCTGAGTTTATACCCTACCTGGCGCGAGCCGCAGCTGCCTGCGGTATCGATGGCCTCTTTCTTGAAGTCCACCCGGCACCTGAGAAGGCCAAGTGCGACGCAGCCAGCATGTTGCCTCTGGCTAAGGCCGAAGGTCTCCTCAAGCAGATTGTTGAGATTGACCGGCTGGTACGAAACCTCTCCCGGGAGGGTGCCGGTGGAGCCTAAGCAGAAAAGAATCGCCCTCTTTGGAATGGATGTCGATGGCGTGCTCTCAGACGGTGGTGTCTATTACGGCGATTCCGGGCTGGAGATAAAGCGCTTCCACGTCCGTGACGGGATGGGAATTGCGATGCTTAGAAACGCCGGCATCGTACCCTTCATCATAACCGCCAGACGAAGTGCCGCCACCGCCCGGCGGGCGGGAGAACTCCGTATCACGGAGGTCCACCAGGGCACACATGATAAACTGGGGTGTCTTAAGGCTATAGCCGGACGCCACAAGGTGGGCCTCGACCGGGTGTCCTTCATAGGTGATGACCTCTCGGATCTTGCGGTGCTTGAGGTTGTGGGGCTCCCCATGGCCGTAGGAGACGCCGTCGATGAGGTGAAGCAGGCGGCCAAGTTTGTTGCTGCCAGAGACGGTGGCCACGGGGCTGTGCGTGAGGCCTGTGAATATGTGTTGAAACTCAATGGGCACGGAGATGCCTTCTACGCCCTTTCGGGCTATAAGCCGGCGGATGATGATGAGCACAAGTAAGAGCGCGGATAAAGGTGCGGGTAAGAGGACGGATGAGGGCAGAGACATGAGCTTCCCGGACGATGGTGAGGGGGAAGTGGATGTGCTTCAAACCGCGCGGGCGGTCATAAGGATCGAGGCTGAGGAGATAGCCCGGCTCGAAGACCGCCTCGGCATGGAGTTCGCCCAGGCGGTCGACCTTATCGTTGCCTGCATAGAGCGCGCCGGCAAGGTAATAGTGACCGGAGTAGGGAAGAGCGGTCTCGTGGCGAAGAAACTCGCCGCCACCATGAACAGCATGGGGACCACGGCCTTTTTCCTGCACCCTGTGGACGCCGTACACGGCGACCTCGGTATGGTAAGCGCCCGCGATGTTGTGATTGCAGTCTCAAAGAGCGGCATGAGTGATGAACTGGCCGCACTTCTACCTACCTTCAAGCGTCTGGGGAACAGAATCATCGCCCTGACCGGTGATACCACCTCGGATCTTGCCAAGGAGAGTGACCTCGTACTGGATGTCGGTGTGACCAAGGAGGCCTGCCCCTACGGTCTTGTTCCCACCGCCTCCACCTCATGCGCCATAGCCATGAGCGATGCCCTTGCCGTATCGATATTTGCTGTAAGAGGTCTCAAGCCCGACGATTTCGCCTTTCACCATCCGGGGGGCACCCTGGGGCGGCGGCTGCTGCTTAAGGTGAAAGCCATAATGCATGCCGGCGACAGCCTGCCCCTTGTCCGGGAGAAGGCCGTCATGCGCGATGCCCTGGTGGAGATAATCGAAAAACGCCTGGGCGTAACCGGTGTCGTGGATGATGAAGGGAAGCTCGTCGGTATCATCACCGATGGCGACATCAAGCGGATACTAATGGGCCATCCCAATGTCAAAGATGTCCGGGAGATCGAGGTCGGCAGTGTGATGACCCCGAATCCCCGCACGATCGATAAGGAAGCCCTCGTGGCAAGTGCTATTCAGCGAATGGAAGTGGATCCGGGCCGCCTCATTACCTGTCTCATGATAGTGGATGACAACGGCGTCCCCATCGGTCTCGTCCACATGCATGACTGCCTAAGGACCGGTATCGCCTAAGCCTGGGAGACAGACTCAGAATGAACTCAGCTTGAACCTCGGCAGAGAGTGGTCCGGTCATGACAGAGTACTTCTTCGCTTGAAGTATCGGATTCATCAAGGCCACGATCGCCGCAGCGTCACCGACAGTGACTGCCCTGATTGAGAAACTCATGCCTCCACCCTCTGCTAACGGCCTGCCGATAAGCTGTGGGC
>JALGWN010000308.1 GCA_025774115.1 bacterium | reverse complement strand
CCGAAGTTACCTACAAGGCACCGCCGGGTAGCCTCGCTGCCGAGGAAGCGGCCGCCGACACAGCCTCTGCGGTGGCGGGAATAGATGAGGAAGAGACCGATGGGGGTGCCGACTATGGTGCCGGGGCGGTAGTCGGTATTGTGGTTGGGGTTGCCGCGCTCGCGCTCGTGTTGGGAGTCTTGGTCGGTGGGCCCTTGATGGCTTGGCGCCATCTCAGGGCGGGTAAAGGCGACAGACGCGGAGCCTTACGATTCGGGCTCTTCGCACTTGGTCTGATACTCATCAGTAATCTTTTGCTGGCCCACCATGCGGTGATCGCCGAGGCCGGCACAATCAACATAGGGTATGAAATGAGCATGATCGTGGTAAAGCTGGGTACCGCGGTTCTCTACGGCGCCTATATCGCACTTGCCTATCTTGCCCTCGAACCCTATGTCCGCCGACACTGGCCGGATGCACTTATATCATGGACGCGCCTGGTCGGCGGAAGAATCAGCGACCCCCTGGTTGGGCGCGACATGCTGCTGGGTGGTGCCGCAGGCGTCCTGGTTACCTTCATCTGGCAGTTGGGGCACATAGTCCCGGGTTGGTTCGGTTGGCTTTCGCCCAGGCCTATCACCGGAGAACTCGCCGCACTCGAGGGTGGTGCCGGGGCGATTGCGCACTTTGTCGGACCGGGTTTTCTCCTTGCTCCGATGCTGGGGATTCTCTCCCTTGTGCTCCTTGTGATCGTGTTCCGCAAGCGCTGGGTCGCCCTCGCCGTTCTGGCGGCAGTCATAATAGGGATTGGCGCCTTCGCGTCGCTGGGGGGCTCCGGAGGGGCGGATGGGCCGGGCGTCACAACCTTTGTCTGCTTCGCTGTGATGATCATTCTTTCGCTCGCTCTTTTCGTGCGGTCGGGCTTGCTTGCCCTGACGGCCGCCTTGTTCTTCTTTTCCAAGATGAGGAGGTTTCCCCTGGCCTTGGATTCGTCGGCCTGGTATTCGGGTACATCCACACTGGCCATGCTTGCCCTGGCCGCTATCGCCATATATGCCTTCCGGATCGCTATCCGGGGTCACCCCAGGGGGGTGGCGCCCGGAGCCGACAGCAGTTCGATAGAGATTCCACCGGGCTAGCCGCGCCGTTGAAGAACATGCCTCTGCTTCGTCGCGCACGGAGACGCGACGCTACGCAACCTCGCTTCGGCCAAGGGGTGTGCCGCAGGCCATAATTCGGGTTGACGCTCGACGGCTTTGGAATAAAATGGCAATAGAGCTAGATGTTGAGAAAGGAGAAGACTATGGACGCGATGAACCAGGCCGCTCAGCCGGCCCCGGCGGCAACCCCCTCCGAGCAGCTGGTGAAACAGCTCTGCAACAACGTAGCGAAGAGTGCCACCTGGATGAAGCTTCTGGGTGTGCTGAATATTATAAACGGGGTATTCCTGGCTGTCTCGATCTTTGGTATTCTCATCTGCTGGCTCCCTATCTGGGTGGGTGTGATACTCTTCAAGGCGGCGGGGAATGCCGAGGCTGCAAGCAGCGGCGAGCCAGGCCGGTTACTCGAGTACGTTCAGAAGATGAACAGATTCTTCCTGATTTCCGGCATCGTCGCGCTTTTCTGGCTCATCATAGCGCTGATCTTCTTTTTCGTCTTCGGGATGGCTGCGATCTGGGGGTCCCTCGGATACATGTAGCGGCCGGGCGTTCTATGTTCCGGGAATGGCAATGGGCTGAAGCGTGATATTGGTGTCCGAGTACCTGTCGCCTACGATGCGAAAACAGGCGACGTAGAAGTGGTATTTGTTTACTGAAAAGCGGATCACGTTCTTTTTCAGCCTGCCCAGGGCGGTTATACTCGGTAACATTCTCCGGTGAGGCAACGGGATCTCACAGTACCGTGGTCGCCTCGGCATAGGGCGGGGCCTCCTCCACCGGGATACTAAGAACTGATGCCCCGTCCGTCAGGCCCCGGCACCCGGACCCTGAATCCACTGGTCTCGGGCATCGGTCGCCCTTGGCCCGGAGCCCAAATAAGCCCCGATCATGCTTGACATGTCAAAATCGGTATGCTATACTTCAAAGTGTTGGAGAAAGGTAGGTGATGCCGACGACAGCTTGTTAGAGGTCAGACTTTAGAAGGTCTGTTAGGTTCAACATCCAAGGTGGGGACATGGACCTCTGGCAAGCAGCCACATCCAAAGTATTCTTGTTGCCCTTGTGGGAGAGCATGGTTACGGCTCTTCCGCTTTTTCTTATCGGTGTGACGCTCTCTCAGATGGCCCTGCTTAAGCACCATGGTGTGTTCCTCAAGAAGGGTCTTG
>JALGWN010000307.1 GCA_025774115.1 bacterium | reverse complement strand
GGACGGCAAACACTATAAGATCGAGGGGTATGGGATGGTGGCTACTGTGATGAGCACCTCAAAAGGCAAGAAGAATCTTATGTGCCCGGAAAGCCCCGAGGCCTGGATTGAGGACTACGGCGGCGGCAAGATCGCTTCCGGTCTCTGTCACGTGGACCTCGATCCCCTCTTCCTTGACTGTGTTACCGTGAACGACGAGCATCCGCTCAAGGTGCTGGTCACGCTCACATCGCCCGTTGCGAATCAGTTCTATGTCAAGAAGGGTTTGACCGGCTTCGACCTGATCGTAGTCGGTGAAGGTGCCGAGACCGTAAGCGGGACTTTCGATTACAAGGTAGTGGGCAAGTGGAAGGATTACGAGCATCTCCGTTTTGCCGACTATGAAGAGCCGGCGCCCGCGCTCAAAGCCATGGAACCTGAAAGGAAGCCTGTCGGACCCGAGTCAAACATGTAAGCCGGCAAAGTTATTTGAAATAAACCGGGAAATAGTGGACAATGTATATATCAAATGGAGGTACGGCAATGGCTAAGAAGAGGGAGCTTTGCTGGTATCTTGCCCTGCTGCTTGCTGTTTGTGTGGCCCCATACCTGGCGAGACCCGCACCCGCCCTTGCCGGGACGACCATATCGAGCGATGTGATAAGCGCTGCCGGGGGACAGGCGAGCTCGTCCCACTACGCGATACACGACACCTTCGGGCAGGATCCCATAGGCCCGGTGGCGGTCGGGGACACGATTCAGCTCTATGACGGTTTCTGGTCGGCGTTGGCTGTCGCTACGGCCGATACGACGCCTCCGGATACCTTGCTTACCTTCAGCGCCACACCGCTTGATGAAAGCGTGTTCCTTGAGTGGCTTGTCCCGATGGATGCCGATCTGAGCGGGACCCTGATAATGTATAAGACATCGGGTTTCCCCACAGATCATACCGACGGGACGCCCGTGGAGAACGGTGCTTCCGGGGAATTCCCCGTGGGTGGGGGGCAAAGCTACACCCATGCGGGGTTGACCAATGACACCACCTACTATTATGCAGCCTTTGATTATGATGCCTCCCGCAACTACTCAGCGGCCCTGACCGACAGCGCCACCCCGTTCGACGGTGTGGCACCGGGCCCCCTGCCCTCATTCACGGCGGAGCCCGGGGACAGCTCGGTGACCCTGAGCTGGATCAATCCTTCGGATAGCGATTTCGATCATGCGGTTATCCGGTATTCCACGTCGGATTACCCCGCGGGCCCCACAGACGGCTTGCCGGTGGATGGCGCAGATGGTGAGTTCCCTGATGATCCCGGGACCGCCGGTCAGTTCGTCCACACGGGGCTCGATAACGGCACCACCAACTACTATTCGGCTTTCGCCGCTGATGAGGTCCCCAACTACTCCGTGGTGAGCCCGGCAAGTGCCACCCCTGCGGATATCTACCCGCCCGGGGACTTTCCGGTGGTTCATATAAACGCCGAAGCGGACGGTTCGATAATGTTACGCTGGAGAGGGCCCGAGGATGCCGATCTTGAAGGTGTGCTCGTCCGTTATTCGCTGGATGGGTCGCCGAGCGCTATTGACGACGGTTTGCCGGTACCTAACGGCAATGACGGCGTGTTCGACACGGAACCGGCCCAATTGGATACCTTCTACCACAGAGGCTTGGTGAGTGATACGACATACTACTACTCGCTCTGGGCTTACGATGAAGTACCTAATTACTCGACGCGAGTAACAATGTATGCCAGACCCCATGATGAAACACCTCCCGAACTGGCACTCTCCGTCTTCCAGAACCCCTATCTGACTCAGTATCTTGACATCTATCTCATTGGGTCGGAATCTCTTGTTGATACCAGTGTATACTGTTCGGTCGACGGCTATTCGACGGATATGGACCTCGCCGATTCCGACAAGAACGTGTGGATGGGTGACTACGAGCTCGATGAGACCGGCACCATATCAATCTATGCGATGGCCCGGGACATGAGTCTCAATTGGACTGAAGTCACTCATGATTTCTCCTCGACGCTAGTATTACAGAGTATGCGCGGCACGGCCTGGAGCCATGACGCCCAGATTGCAATCGATATACCCGCAGGCACCTTCAAGCGTGACACATATGTGCTGATATCCAAGGAAGTCAACGAGGTGCCCGGGATCGCAACGGCATACAAGGTGTCGCCTCCGGGGATCGATCTGAATGGCTTTATTGAAATATCGATTGCCTATGAGGCAGACATGGGCCCTCCGGAGCACCTCACCGTCACACGTATCGAGGGTGGGGTCGCACATCCCATGGAATCCTACCTGGACAGGGTAAACAACAGGGTGCTTGCCTTTGT
>JALGWN010000306.1 GCA_025774115.1 bacterium | reverse complement strand
TTCTCGGCGGTTATCCGTGCCCCGATCTTCGAGAGCCTTGCCGTAACATCGGGAAACCGGCCGTGTACGTTTCTGAGTTCACCCGGGTCCTCCGTTAGATTGAAGAGGTGAAGATCGGACCCGTTCACCATGAGCTTCCAATCGCCATCGATCACCCCATAACACGAGTCGGACGTGCTCGCGAAGTACAAAGGGGAGGATTGCCCGCGAACGGCAACCGCCGGACCCACAAGACTTCTCCCTCTGAGGTCACCGTTGGGTTCCAGATCGAGCAACGACCGGATCGTAGGGACGATCTGAATATGTGATACTCGAGCCGATATGTCTGCCCCCTTCGACAGACCGGGCCCGCCAATGATAAGGGGAACATGGGTGAGCTCACGATAGAATTCGGGGCCCCCGTGGCAGAATCGACCATGTTCTCCAAAGGCCTCGCCGTGGTCCGAGGTAAGCACGAGGTACGTGTCGTCAAGCCGCCCCGTATGCTTAAGAGCCCTGACGATATTCCCGATCCGTCCGTCGATACTCTCCACTTCACCGAGATAGAGCTCATGGAGCAGGCGGACTTCCGCATCGCTGAACTCCGCAGCCATATCTCTGATTTCAATGGCCGTGAGATCTCTGTAGAAACCGACACCGTTGGCCAGATCGCTATACCTTGTGCGGATATCCCCTTCCTCCTCCCGCGGGGGGCGATAGGGAGCATGCGGGTCCAGAAACCACGCCACCAGAAAAAACGGTCTGTCGTGGGGCATCTTCAGGATGTGATTGAGAATGGGGTAATACTTGTGCTTGTACCTATACGCTTCATCCCCAAGAAGGTCGTCAATCCTTCTCACATCCGCAGATCCCACCCCTCCGCGAGTAAGGATCGTCTCAATCCCGCGCAAGGCACCGGTGTATGTCACCAAACCGTTCTCTATGTAGCAAGAGAGATCATAACCCCCGGCGGCAAGATCCCTCCAAAGCACGACTGCCCGTTCGGGTATACGGCACATGTATCTTTCCCTGTCGTTCTTGATGATTATCTCATAGGGGTAGGCATTGGCGTGCTTGCCGGTGAATATGCACGCAGAGGACGGAACCGTCCATGTTGCATTGCTGAAGGCGTGCTCGAATAGCATCCCGTTCGCTGCCAACCGGTCGATATTCGGGGTTGCAGCCCGTCCACCGTAACAACCCAAGGCATCGGCCCTCAAGGCATCGGATATGATCAGCACCATGCTGCGAGGAGGTGTCATGCTCTCTACCGATTCGGATGAGTGGCCCGATCGACATAAGCAGGCCAGTAAGACCATCAGCCCGACACATGCAATTCTCACTTCAGATATCCTGTCCTTCCCGTCATGACCCGCGTGTTGTGTTGCCCTTCGCACTATGCTTCGGGCGGCCCGCGAGGATGTATGCGGCGCTCAATACTACTCCCAGGCAGGTTAAGACGAGACCGATTCGTATGCTCGCAGGAGCGTATTTCATCTCCACCCGGTGAGCACCGGCCGGAACCTCGATTGCTCTCATGCCGATGTCGGTTTGAATAATGTCGGTGCCGATGCCATCCACATGTGCCTTCCAACCGGGATAGTACACATCCTGGAAAAGCAGGAAACAGTCGGTGTCGGCCGTTACATCCAGGAGCACTTCCTCCGGTCGGTACCCGGCTATCTTACACCTCCCGCATTCCGCGTCGCCAATCTCTTCGAGATCTGAGACGGCCAAAACCCCGCTCCCGGGTCCGTCGAGGCGTCTAAGCGCCTTCCTGTCCAGGCACACACCTTTCCTTATGGCAGCGAGGTTTTCATAGATGTACATATCCTTGTCATAGATGAGCTCATAGTCCGGACACCCCACATCCAGATAGACCATGTCACAGTCCCGGACGGTAAACGAGGAGTCGGATCTTAGGATGACCGGATCGACTTCCCTTTCCCGGAGATCCAGAAATACCCTGCGAACTGGCATGCCGGGCGGGAAAGCGATCCATCGCACCTTCCTGTGAAAACCACCCGACAGGATCTCGAGAGGTATCTCCGATGCGTCGCTTTCGAGTTCCAGGGCGATGTACTCCGCGTCCCGGTCAAGCAAAATCTCATACGCATCGCCGGTCTTTTCGATCCCACACTCACCGTATGTGAGGTCCAGCCCGCTCCAGGCCACAGTCACAGCCGGGCGCTGCCCGGAGCCCGAGATCTCGCACCCCATCTTTATCCGCGTGCGGCCGCCGCTCATCCGCGACAGGTCCAGGCTGAATGGATGCCACTCGGCCTCATCTCGGACAACATCAAACGTGTGGCCGAACCGAGCGGTTTCACCGCTCTGCTCCCAATCCAACCATA
>JALGWN010000305.1 GCA_025774115.1 bacterium | reverse complement strand
AGATGATGATTCTTTCGCCATATGCAGCGGCACGACCGTACGAAATGTGGGTGATACCGAGACGGCATTTCGCCTGTTATAACGGAATGAGCGATCTTGAGTTGCGGGACCTGGTAGCACAGGTGAAAAAGGTACTGCATGCGTATATCGAGAAGCTGGGCAACCCCGATTTTAATTACTTCATTCATAGTGCTCCGAATTCTCTCTCAAAGGTTCCGTATTACCACGGGTATGTACGGATTGTGCCCAGGATGGGAACTACAGGCGGGTTTGAGATGGGGACCAGAATCCCGGTGAATTCGGTGTTGCCTGAGGATGCAGTCAATATCTTTCGGTGAGAAGACCATTATGACGCATGGGATAACGACGTGAGTTTTGAATACTGGTATATGCTGCCGGTAGGGGTACTGATTGCTACTACAGCAATGGCATCCGGCGTGGGGGGTGCTACGTTTTTCTCCCCTCTCTTCATCCTGGCGTTGGGCCTTTCGCCGGAAGTGGCCATCGGGACCGGGCTTATTACGGAAGTGTTCGGGTTTGCCAGTGGAGTATATGCCTATGCGCACAAGCGGCTGATCGACTATCGATTGGGATTGACCCTGCTCATGGTGACCGTCCCGGCAGCGATCTTCGGCACATGGATATCCGATCGAGCCGACCCTGACGTTCTCAAGGTCATTCTTGGCGCCGGACTATTTGCCGTGGCAGCCAGTTTCTTGAGAGCACCTGAACGGAAGGACATCATGCGGATGGACAAAGCTATCGATGAAGAATACGGCGGCGCCAAAGCCGAAACCTGCCTGCGATCGGCAACGGGTGAACAGATCTGCTACACCGTCTGTAACAAATACGAGGGCCAGGCCATTGCCGGCATCGGGGGATTGTTTGTGGGGATGATTTCTACCGGGCTGGGGGAATTGAACGGCTATTTTCTACTGCAACGATGCCGGGTGCCAAGCAAGGTATCGGTGGCTACCAGTGTATTTGTGGTTGCGGTGACAGCATTATCGGCTGCTGCAGGGCATCTATTCCAGTTCGTCCGAACGGGTGGGGATGTGATGGACACCGTGCTCAGTATAGTGATCTTTACCGTGCCCGGGGTGATCATTGGCGCTCAGTTGGGATCAGCGGTTTCCGGTCGTATCTCGGAACATACCCTGGAACGGGTCTTGGGTGTCCTCTTTGCGATAGTCGCACTGGTAACAATTGGAGAGGTGGTCCTGTGATTCGAGCCATGATCTTTGACCTGGATGGCACTCTGGTGCAGACGGAGAAGTTGAAGGCCCTCTCGTATGCTGTTGCCATCCAACAGATACGCAAGCTTGCAGAGCCCGATCCGGAAGCCATCGAGGCTTACCGGGAGATCGTGGGTGCTGGCCGCGACGAAGCCTCTCACCATGTAATGGAGAAACTGGGGCTAGAGAGTGAGCTTCGTCCCCTGATGGAACAATATCACGTCTCAGAACCCGGGCAGGTGCTGACGGCCATGCGCAAAGACATCTACTTGCAGATGGTGGCGGACCCGGATGTACTCCGGAAAAACCAGTGGCCTTTCACGGTTGATCTGCTTCGGGTGGCTAAAGAGACCTCATGCTCAACAGCGCTGGCGACAATGTCCAAACGCGAAGATACCCTTCGAGTGGTGCGTGCCCTGGATTTGGAAAGGTCTCTTGACTTGATAATCAGCGCGGACGATGTGAAGAAGGGGAAGCCTGACCCGGAGATATACCTTACAGCCGCCGAAAAAATGGCGGTGCCGCCTTCGGAGTGTCTGGTGCTGGAGGACTCGGTGAATGGCGTACGAGCCGGGTTGGCAGCGGGAATGAATGTGGTGGCGATTGCTACTTCCTTCACCAACGCAGGCCTGCATACCAGCCAAATAATTGATGACGTCTGGATTGTTCACGAACCGGAGCGGCTTGCCTAGATCGTCAGGCATCGCATAGAGGACCATAATCGAATCGCGCATCCTGGTGGGGGGAAAACCGAAAGAAGGAGATAGCCATGGAATTAGGTATGATTGGTCTGGGACGGATGGGAGGAAACATGGCGCAGCGTTTGATGGCGGCGGGTCACCGAATCGTGGCCTATGATCCCGCGCCGGATGCGGTGAAAACTATGGAAAGTAAGGGGGCCGTGGGAGCCCAATCCATTACTGACCTGGTCTCCAAACTAGCACTGCCCAGAGCGGTATGGCTGATGGTCCCTTCTGGAGAACCCACTGAAACTACCATCGGTGCCATAGCACCCGAGCTATCATCGGGCGATATCATCCTCGATGGCGGCAATTCTTATTACAAAGACAGCATCCGGCGGTCGGAGCATCTGGTTGAGAAAG
>JALGWN010000118.1 GCA_025774115.1 bacterium | reverse complement strand
GCCAGCACCTTCAAGAACTCATCCCGCTGCTTGTCCGAGGAGCCTATCATTATGATGACCCTGACCCGCCTCCCGTCCAGCGAGTTGAAGTCGATCCCTGCGGGGTTACGTCCGAGGGCCATCACGAAATTGCTGACCGACGGGATCTTCACGTGAGGAACGGCGATCTCGAAACCGATGCCTGTGGTGAGGATGTTCTCCCGCTCGATGATGGAGGTTTCGAACTTCTTGCTGTCGGTTATCTCCGGGGCCTGTTCTATGACCCTGAAGAGCTCCTTCAGGGCGTCATTCTTGGTGGTAGCCTTGAGGTCGATAATACGGTCTGAGGTTATGAGACTTGACAGATTCATCATTGAGGCCTATCAGCGCAATATCGGGACCACACAGATGAATCTGAAGAGGCGGTCTCCGGTATTGGCGAAATTGTGCTCCTCCTCGGGAGGCACCAGGACGAATGAACCCTTTTCCAGGGGATGCTCCTTTTCGCCCTGTCTCACCATCCCTTTGCCTTCCAGCACGTAGACCTCGTGTTCCCAGGCATGGGTGTGGTACGCAGTATGGCCCCCCGGCTGGACATCGAATACCCGCATCACGAAATTGGGAGCACCTGCCTCTCGGGATATCACGACTTTCATGCTCACACCCTCGATATCCTTCTCATTTATCTCGGTGGGCTCGACGTGCTCTTCTTTTCCCACTATCATCTCGACCTCCATCGTAATAGCCAGATTTCAGGCATAGTACCGCAGGGCCTCCAACAAGTCAAACTACATCAGAAGCTCCAGCTCGATCTCGTCTCTTAAGGGAATGCCGTCGATGCCGGTCATGGGCAGCCCGGGCTTTAAGCGCCGTGTCTCCTCCAGGGCATTCCTGTGGACGGCAACCAGGTGGAAGCCTCGTTTCTGGTAGAAGTAGACCGCATCCAGGTTGTCGTTGGTTGTGATCAGCCAGAGTCGCCGGCAGCCACGCTCCTTGGCTTTCCGGGCTGCCGCGCCGACCAGGGCCGAGCCGATGCCGATACCTTCCATGAGGCTGTCCAGGCTCACCATCTCACACTCTTCGTCATGGATACTGTAGGTCACCAGACCTACCGGTTCACCCTGCATGACCGCTACAAAGCCGCGTAGCCGCGATGTGTCGTGGACCTTGCCGCGCGTGACTATTTCCGGCGATCCCCAATGGTCCCGGATGAGACCTGTCGCCCACTCCCTGTATTTGGGTGAGATCTCCACGATCTCAAAGATCGGCTTCACGGGGGCTCCTCCCATACGGTCTCCTCTTTGAGGTGGGGGTCCGGTCTGACGGTGGGGAGCCGGAAATCGGCGTCCGATTCTCTAAGAGCATATGGGCGGGAGTCGTAAGCATCCTGTTTGGGGGGGAAATGATAGGAGAGAGCCAGGCCGAAGGAATAGGGTCTCTTTTGCCTGCCGCCCTCGTAATCGTTTGGATAATCATGGTTCGAGAGCCAGATCGAGTACTCAGCCAGAAGCGACACCGTGTCGGTCAATCTGACCTCACTCCCGCCTACAGCCAGGTGGCCGATATCGACATTCAGGAAATAGCTCCCGTAAGCGGTCAGCCCACCCACGACCTTCCGGCTCGCCAGGAGTCCTATCCTCTCCGGCGACACGGCCATAAGGCGGACATCGAGAGTCGAACTCAGGCAGGACACCGGCCCATTCGTTGGGGAAGCTACCCGACTCAGGCTCGTCTCCCCCTATGATGCTGCGGCCCCTGCTCTCAAATGGGGATATAAATGTAAGGCCCAGGCTGTATCCGAAGCGGTCCGGCCGAGCCGACCGCCCGAATTCGCCCTTTACAAAGATGGAGTAGTCGGAAACTTCGCCGTCCTCGGCGGCCTGGGCCCGGGTGACACCGATGGTGGCATCGACCCCGTTTCTGATCTCCGCGGTCTGGAAGCATGCGGAATGGCATCCGCACATCAATACCGCGATCACGGGGATCGCCGCCAAGCGAGATCGTTTAATGGTCATAGCTTTAGCAACCTTTACCGATTCGAGCCAACTTTTCAATTGATTTTGCTCGGAGATTGATCCATAGTCAAGAGGATGGCTCAGAGGAGAGGGGGATTGATGATGCGGTTTGTGCCGAAATTCAAGTATCTTGGGCTCATAATTCTCACCGGTCTGGTGGCTTTCGCCGGCTGTGCCGATAAGGACACCTCGGTCTTCGAAGTCGATACCACCCCGCCGGTTCTAACCGGCGCCTCCGAGAGCGGCGGCCGCGTCATGTGGGAGACCGATGAAGCCTGTAAGTGTGTTTTGCTTTACGGCGCAAGGCAAGGTGCCTACAATCATTACGGTTACAACGTCGAGGACGGCGGCAAGCACCACTATGTAGATATTCTGGATGTAGAGCCCGGCGAGTACTATTTCCGTATAGTCGCCACCGACCGCTCCGGCAATATTTCCACATCCGAAGAGATGGTCTTCGATATCGACGAGGTCCCCGGGACCGGTGAACTGGTATACACCATGGTCGATGTCGGCTGGGGCGACTGCCATTTCCTCGAGTTCCCGAACGGGACCAATGTTATGGTGGACGCGGGCTTCGGCAGTATCACCGATGACGGCCACGATCTCGACGTATTCTCTTTTCTGAATGCCCGTGGTGTCAGCCAGAAATCCGATATCGACTATATGATCGTCACCCACGGCCATGCCGACCATTATGGGGGCTTCATAGATCTGCTGGGTTTCTTCCGCGTGACCACCTTCCTGGCCGCTGCTGAGGCCTATTCTGATGTATGGGGGATCAATTTCGGCACCAGCGGTACGCTGGAGGACCGGCTGGACGAACTCAGTATCCCGAGGGACAGCCTCAGGGCCGGACAAACAGGCTCCGATTGTGAGTTCCTCGATTGGGATCCGGAACACGGCATAGAGATCAAGGTCTTGAGTGCGGGTGCCGGACGTCTCGTCCCTCCCGATGTCGCCGAAGCCGACGAGGGGGGGCTCACAAACAACGATTCGGTTGTGCTCATGATTACCTTCGGGGAAGTGGATATCCTACTTGCCGGGGACGCGGAGGAATTTGCCGAGCACCTGATGGTGAAAACCTATGGGCGGGCCCTTGACTGCGACGTCCTCAAGGTGGGTCACCACGGCAGTTTCAGTTCAACGAGCGTGGAGTTCCTGGAGTTCACTACGCCCAGGATCGGCCTTATACCGAATTCTATGGCGGAGAATCCAGGGGTGTTCAGCCAGACGGTTCTGAACAGCCTGCAGGGAAGAGGTATTGACTATTACGCTTCCGACCATGCCTACCGAAATCCCGGACGATACGACGATCCGCTGGACGGCAATCTGTCCGTGACCACCGATGGCACGACCTTTACGGTCTGGTCCTGGAAGCAATAGACGAGGTCGGCGCAACTTCCAAACATGACTAAAGACACGAGTCTCCAAACCCAATCCGGTGACACGTCCAAGAAGATCCGTATGCTGCTCACCGGTTTGGCTTACATCGCACCTGCCGCCGTCGTAATAATCGTCTTCCGGGTTGTCCCCATAATCGCGGCCTTCGGCGTCAGCTTCTTCTACGTTATGATGGGCAAGATCGTAGGTTTCGCGGGGGCGGCCCAGTATACCATGCTCCTTTCCGACAGCGAGTTTTGGAACGCGCTCCTTAACACGACCTATTTCGTCATAGGAACGGTGCCTGTAAGCCTCTTTGTCTCACTCCTCATTGCGATCCTGCTTAATCAGAAGATAAAGGCCCTGGGGCTGTATCGAACCATCTACTTCCTTCCGGTGGTGACCTCTATGGTGGCCGTCGCTATTGTCTGGAAATGGATCTACCACCCGCGCCTGGGTCTCCTGAACTCCTTAGTGGACGCCCTGGGGATGAACCCCATGATGTGGCTGGAGGAGCCGGCAGGCATCTTCTCCCTGGCCTTCGGCAGGTTCGGCCTTTCGTTGCCTTCCTGGATGGGTGGACCGAGTCTGGCGCTCGTGGCGATAATCATCACCAATCTCTGGCGGGGTCTGGGGTATAACATAATCATCTTCCTGGCGGGACTGCAGAATATCCCCAATGAATACTACGAAGCGGCCAAGATCGATGGGGCCGGCCGGGTGCAGACCTTCTGGAAGATCACCTGGCCTTTGATATCGCCGACCACTTTCTATGTGGTCATAATGACCACCATTGTGTCTTTCCAGGTATTCACCCTGGTGTACCTGATGACGGGATCTCCGGTTGGAGGGCCTCTCGGGACCACCAAGGTACTGGTCTACTATATTTTCGAGAAGGGTTTTGAATCAGGCGGCGATATGGGCTATGCCAGTTGCGTGGCGCTTGTGCTCTTCGCGATTGTCCTGTCGCTTACGCTCTTCCAGCGCAAGGTGATCGAAAAGCGAGTGCACTATAACTAGGAGAGGGACTTGCGGATCTTGAGGCGAATACCCATTCACGTGATCCTGATCGTGGGAGCGCTCACGATGGTATTGCCCTTCCTGTGGATGGTCTCTACGTCGCTCAAGACACCGCAGGCCACCTTCGTGCCTCCGGATTTCTTCAGCCTGCGCCCGACCTGGATACCCGATGAAATAGTGCTCGCCAATTACGTCGAGGCCTGGAACGAGGTTCCTTTCCCGCGCTATTTCCTCAATACGGTGATCATTGCCGTCTGCACCGTCATCGGGGTACTCATGACATCCTGCCTGGCCGCCTATGCCTTCGCCAAGTTCGAATTCTGGGGTCGGGAAACCATATTCATGTTTTTCCTGAGCATGATGATAGTGCCGCAAGCCGTCTACCTCGTGCCGTCCTTTATCATTCTATCCGTGCTGGGTTGGGTGGACACCTATATGGCCCTTATCGTGCCCTGGTTGGCCCAGATCTTCAGCATCTTCCTGCTTCGACAGCAATTCCGGACCATTCCCAACGACTACTACGATGCGGCCTTGATCGACGGCTGCAGCCGCATGGGCTTCCTGTGGAGAGTGCTGGTTCCGCTGTCGAAGCCCACGCTGATAACGATTGGACTCTTCTCCCTCCTGGGATCGTGGAACACCTTTCTATGGCCCCTCATCATGACCAACAGCGACAAGCTGAGACCCATTCAGGTGGGTCTATCCTATTTCGCCCAGGAGCAGGGGACCGAATACGGCCTGATGATGGCCGCCGCGACTTTCTGTGTGGCGCCGATAGTGGTTATCTATTTCATAGCCCAGAGGAATATCATCGAGAGTTATGCGAAGAGCGGGATCAAAGGTTAGAATGAAAGCGACAAGCCGGCTCGTAAGGCTTCTCCTTGTCTGCTGTCTCTTGCTGTTCACCACATGTGGTGGAGGCAAGGACGGGGGCGGTGTGGTCAAGGTCACCTTCTGGCATGCTATGGGAGGGCCGCTTGGCAAGGTGCTCACCAGCCTGATCGATGAATTCAACGAGACCCATCCGGACATAGAGATCGTCTCGGTCTCGATGGGAAGATACACAGCCCTGAGCCAGAAGATAATGGCGGCCGTGGCTGCCGGTAAGCCCCCGGTGATCGCCCAGGCTTACGAGAACTGGACGATCGAGCTCATCCTGAGCGGCAGTATCATCCCGATCCAGACTTTCTTAGACGGCCCGGAGGGCCTCAGCCGGGAGAGTCTCGACGACATCCTCCCGGTCTTCATCGAGAACAACACCTGGGATGATGTGGTATGGTCGTTTCCCTTCAACAAGAGCGTGCGGACCCTGTTCTATAATAAGGACCTGTTCGAAAGATCGGGTCTTGACCGCGAGCACCCACCGCAGAACTGGGATGAGTATCTGGGGTTTTCCCGGCAGATCGCCAGGGACCTTGACGATGACGGCCGGATGGACATCTGGGGCACCGCGGGCCAGGTCAATGTCTGGATGTTCAGCAATCTGCTTCTGCAAAACGGCGGAAGCTTCCTTGATCCCACCGGTCTGCGGGTCGCCTTTAATGGCCGCGAGGGCGTGGAAGCGTTGGCGTTTATGGAAGAACTCCTCGCGGGTGACGTGGGGTTCATAGCCTCGGGCTACGAATACCAGAATGACTTCCTGGCAGACAAGGTAGGCATGATGGAGGGCTCGACGGTTTCGCTAGCTTTCATAAAGGGCAAGTTCGATTTCGAATTGGGGATCGCCCCGCTTCCGGCCGGCAAGATGCCGGGCGTGACGATCGCCGGGACCAATGTGGTCATGTTCACCAAAGCGAGCCCCCGCGAGCAGGCGGCCGCATGGACCTTTATAAAGTGGTTTACCGATACCGAGCAGACGGCAAGATGGGCGGCGGGAACGGGCTATGTGCCCGTAAGGAGGAGTGCTTTCGAGACCGAGGTGCTTAGAGAACAGTTCGAACAATACCCCGGTCTCAGAGATGCATTTTCCCAGCTCGAATACGCAAGCTTCGAGCCCAAGATCGCAGGCTGGTATGCCGGACGGCGGTACCTTGGCGAGCGGGCAATCGAAGCGGTCTTGAGGAGCGACGCCGATATCCAGGAGGCCCTCGACAAAGCCGCCGACAAGGCCAATGCCGAGATTGCGCGACTCGAGCGGCTGCAGGAGAAGCTTGGCCTCGGAAAGACGGAGTGACAAGCCGGTGCGCCGGAATTCCACCGGAGTGGCAACGCTACGCGTGCCCTGCATGTGGATGTTTGAATAGTATGGTTGACGAAATCTTTCTTAAGGGTTAGGATAAACGGCACTAAGGAGAGTAATTGTAGATGAAGATTGTGTCGGTTCTTCTTTTTTTGTCGCTTCTTGCCTGCGAGGCGTTGGCGCTTACCGTATGTGAGGTCCAGCAGTATGAGCCCTCGACCGGTTTTTCTCCCTATGACGGCAGCACGGTAACCGTGACCGGGGTGATAACAGTCCCGGCGGGCATCTTCGTACCCTCTCAAACTTCGATGTATCTGCGGGGTCTGGGGGATGATGTCTGCGGCATAAACATATTCACTTTCGGGCCTGGAGTAGGCGGTCTGGGCTTGGGAGATACCGTTACCGTCACCGGAGAGGTTGAAGAATATGTGGGTGGCAGTGGGGCTACGACTGAGTTGATATTCAGCGAGAGCGGGCTTGCGAATATTCGCAGGGCCGATAGCGCCTATGTCGAGCCGGCTGTGATGACCACGGGTGAGGTGGGAAGGGAGGAGAACGAGGGGAAGCTCGTAAGGGTAACCGGCAAGGTGGTCGGCAAGGAACCTCCGGATGGCCTCACAATGGATGACGGCTCGGGTCGGATCGAGATCAACGATTTCGGGGAAGTGTTCCATGGTGACTCCACCTGGCAGAGCCTCGGCTGGGGCGACGAGGTTACCATCACCGGTATCGTCAACCAGTACGATCCCAGCATTCCATACCTCAGCGACTACCAGATATGGCCCAGGGGTTTGGGGCCGCCGTACAATGACCTCTCGGTGCCCCAGTGCTTACCCGACACCGTGACAAGCTGGGCCGTTCTTGAAATACTAGATGCAAACGATAACGAGGTTGCCATCTTCTGCCCCGAGTGTCCGGGTGGGGACAGGCAGGTCAAGATAAAGTACAACGGGCCGCACGCGTCGCGTGTGCAGCTCAGGATTTTCGACGGGTACGGGCGGGAAGTCGCCACATTGAGTGACTATTACATCCTCTGCGGGACGAGGGTCTATGAGTGGGACGGCCGAAACGAACTCAACGAGCGGCTGCCCATTGGGCTCTATCATGTGGTGGTGACTGCAACCGAGCCCGGCACCGGCAAGGACTCTCAGACCACGGCGCCCATCGTGATAGGCAGGAGGCTCAAGTGATCCGTTCGGCTTGCGTGGTGCTGCTCCTACTCATGGTCTGCACATGCGCCTATGCCGCCGTCATCCCGATAGAAGAGATCAAGGAGATCGATACCAACGGGGAGATAAGGCTGGACCTTCTGGGCAAGGTTTTCACAGTGACCGGCGTGGTCACCGTGGCGAGCGGCCGATTCAACACCAACGATCTGGATATATATGTTCAGGACAAAACCGCTGCTATCAATGTCTTCAGGCCGGGTGCGGCCGATCTGAGGTTGGGGGTGGGGGATAGTGTGATGGTCACGGGAGTGCTCGACCAGCTGAGAGGCAACACCCTGCTCAGGATCCAGGCTGATGACGATATCGAGGTAGTAGGGAGAGGGAGCCTGCCCGCGGCTGTGGTCGTTACGGCCGGGGATCTCACTGAGAAACCCCAGCCGCCGCTTGAGCTCTACGAAGGTAAGCTGGTAAGGCTGGAGGCGGTGGACTTCGACCCCGTAGATTGGCCGGCAGAGGGCGCGAGCAAGAAGATATCAGCCTCGGATGCTACCGGCAGCCTCCAGTTTATGATAGATGCGGACACCGATATCGATGGGACCAATCCTCCACACCAACCCACCATCCTGATCGGGGTTGTGATCCAGAACGATACCAGGTATCCGTTTCTCCAGGGGTACATAGTCTGGCCTCGCTCGAGATATGACGATTTCCTGCCTAGGGGAAACGGTAGCGGCACGGTCGCTCTGACGCCCGGAGTGGCCGAGATAGGAGCGGAAGCGTTCGATCTTGAGGTCACCATCGGCGGCAACGCTGTCGACACCATAACCGATTTCATCATAGACTTGCCGGTTGGGGACGGCTGGTCCTGGGAAGCCGTGGCGGGGAATATCGAGTTGTCGGGTCCGGGACTTTCCGGTGCCGACTACCAGGTAACGGCATCAGGCATCACGATCGAGGGTGCCGCCATAATGGATGCGGACGCGTCATACGGCAAGGTGGTTTTCAAGAGTATCTCCCCGCCGGACGTTCGTGTGGACTCCAGGCTTACGGTTATGACCTCGGTAGACGGAGTGGATTTCGCCGAAATCGATGCTCCGCCCGTTCTCAAAGCCCTCTATCCTAAGCCCGATGTTGTCCTAAGCGAGGTTTATCCGCACGACGGCACTACCTCTGAGCTCAACTCGTTTGTCGAGCTCCATAACAGGGGCACCACTACGGCCCGTCTTGAGGGTTTCGCCTTCTGCGAACAGCGGACGGTCACATACTGTGACCCCGCCGTGAAGCACGTCTTCGGTGCATCCGATACTATTCCTCCGGACGGCTATCTTGTGCTGGTCGCCTCGTTGACCGGGTTCGAAGCCAGGTTCGCCCTCGCGCCGCCCACCGAACAGCCGCCCGTCGAGGCGGCGATAAGCCCGCTGGGGAGAGTCGAGGGCGATGGGGGACGCTGCGGCTCGGATGAAGCCTATGAGCTCCTGACCCTGTGGCGTGATGACTCACTCACCGATCTGGTGACCTATATGGAGTATGCGGACGCCAACGTGTGTACCGGCGATCTCTGCGCCGATTTCGGTGATGGGGACGATGCGTTCCCGTATATACCGCCCGTAGGCTACTCGCTGCTCGGCGGTGATTATGACCCCTGCTGTCCGTACGAGGTCTTAAGCGCCACACCTACTCCCGGTGCGCCGAATGTGACGGAATACGCCCTGCCGGTTGTCGCGCAGGTCACATCCCATGACAGGCGGACAGTTGAGATTTTCTTCAGCGAACCCATGGACAGGGGTACACTGGAAGACCCTGCCAACTACTATGTGTCCGGTACGCCTCCTGTAGAGGGCACCCCCGCCAGGACGGCACGCGGGTCGATCTCCGGAGAGAGTGTGCTGGTCCTTTTCCACGATCTTGAAGGCGATACGCTCGAGG